>DATJVE010000067.1:0-17504 GCA_035501975.1 Pseudolabrys sp. | reverse complement strand
GGCCCGGTGCAGGGCAACGACTCGATCAAATACGCGACCTCGATCCTCGACTACGTGTTCCGCGAGCTCGCGGTCTCCTATCTCGAGCGCTTTGATCTCGCCCACGTCGATCCGAACGAGTCGGGCTTCGACGCGCTCGGCAAGGGCGAGCACGAAGGCAAGCCGACGCCGGCCTCGAACTTCGTCTCGCGCGGGCTCACCCGCTCGCGCACCGACCGGCTGTCGGTGGTGAGCGGCGGCACGCAGGCGGTGGCGCCGGCGAGCGGTTCGAACGTGACCGCCTTCTCCGGCGCGGCGACCGCGCTCAAAGCCGAGCCGGAGGCGAAGCTGTCGCCGGCCCAGCAGCTCGACCTGCGCATCGATCCGCAGGACGCGCGCGACCACGCCAAACACGCGGCTTCCGAGAAGCGCGCCGAGGCGCGCGCCAAAGGCTACGAGGGCGAGGCCTGCGGCGAATGCGGCAACTTCACGCTGGTGCGCAACGGCACCTGCATGAAGTGCGACACGTGTGGATCAACGACGGGGTGTTCGTGAGGTTTATCCGCACGAGGCCCGCCATGACGTCAGGAGCAACGGAGTTTTCGTGAGCAGCTCGAAGAGCCCGGGTGACATGGAGCGCGCGCGGGCCGCGTTCCACAAGAAGGAATTGCAGCAGCGCGAGGGCCAAGTGGCGACCGCCGAGTACAAGGCCGCGGCCGATGCGACGCGGATCAAGACCGAGCGCCTGCGCGCGCTGCGGCTGGCCAAGGAAGAGCAGGACCGCAAGGCTGCGGAGAATGCGCCGCCGCCGGTGGCCAAGGGCAAGGCGAAGGCGGTGAAGGGCAAGAAGGGGAAGTGAGGCAGACGGCCGGACGCGCTGTGCACTGACACTGTGACCGCCGCGCTTAACTAGGCCTTTTATGATCGAAAAGGGCGTAGGGTGGGTTAGCGCCGAAGGCGCGTAACCCACCACCCCACCATTCGCGAGTCACATGGTGGGTTACAGCGCTACGCGCCTAACCCACCCCTACGCGCTACGGCTTGGACGGCGGCGGCCTCTCGGAAACAAGGTCATCACCCCTGACCTAACCCAGAGTGTGCACTAAGGGACATTCCTGAGTTGTTACGGCACCCAGTTACCGCGATGTTGCTGCAATGGCGGTCAAGTTTCAGAATCTGCCCGAGGACTGTGCCTGCCTCGGTGAAGGTCCCGTGGCGGTCGGCCGCGTGCCCCGCCTCGGCGCCATGCCCGAGCTGGTGACCTATCAGTGCCCGGCTTGCGGCCACGTCGAAACGATCGAGAAAGAGACGCCGCCGCCAGGGCCGCGTCGGCCAGACTGGAAGTCTTGATCGGGCTTTTACCGTCGGGCCGGCAGGCGGCTAGTGCGGCAGCACCGGATTGCTCATCAGCGCGACGATCAACAGCGCGGCGATGATGACGATGAGCGTGTAACCGGCGACGCGGCCAAAGCCGCGCGAGACGGGCTCGGCGAAATTGTGATGGGCGCGGCTGTTCATTGCGACCCTCCCGTTGGTTGCGGGACCGACAGCATCGCTCCTTTCAAGACCCATTCGCGCCGGCGCGCCATGATGTGGATCAAAGGCCCCGTTTCAGCCGCAAAGGCGCCGCGCGATCTTCTCGCCGCCACATTTGATCGTGTACACAAGGCGCGCATGCCGCAGCTCTCCCGCTTCCTCATTGCCGTGCTCGCGCTGTCGCTGGTCAGCGCGGCGGCGGCCGCGCCCGCGCACAAGAAGAAGCACGTCGTCCAGCACTGGCACGGCTACGGCTTTTTGCCCGGCTATCGTCCGCCCGAGGTGGTCGAACGCGAGCGCTGGGAGCATTACGAGCGCGTCTACGGCCCGCATTACTATTACGGGCCGGCCTGGCCGCGCTTCTATCGCGGCCGCTGGAACGGCGGCGGCTTCGGCCCCTGCTACACGCAGACGCCGATCGGCTACATGTGGAACTGCGGGCAATAGTGCGCGATTCGGAAAACTGGGAGCCGGTTTTCGGACAAGATCGCGCCCGGACAAAACATTCCGCAGGCGGAGCTTTCGCCGTCCGCCCTAGTGGATGAACCGCTCCGCCCACCCGACAAAGGCCGCGAACTGGTCCGGGTAGAGCGTGAAATACAAGATCGCCACCACCGGCGCCGCCGGCCAGAACCACTCTCGCATGGGTTCCCCCCTTGCAAGACCGATGGCCGGAGCATGGAGTTCCAGATGTCTAAGATTGCTTGCATCGGCGGCGCGGATTTTCCGAAAACTCGATGCAAAGGCTAAGCGTCAGGCGTGCTGGCGGTCGTTGTCGATCGGCATCACCTGGCCAGAGATCGCCTTGGCCGCGTCGGAGGCGAGAAACACGGCAAGCCGTGCGATGTCCTTCGGGTCGACCATCGCTTGAATCGACTGCGCGGCCATCGCTTCGGCCTTGATCTCCTCGAACGAGCGGCCGCTGATCTGCGCGCGGCCGCGGAACACGCGCACGATGCGGTCGCCCTCGACCGCGCCGGGCGCAATGGCATTGGCGCGGATGCCCCATTCGCCGAGCTCCATCGCCAGCGTCTTGGTGAAGCCGATCACGCCCCATTTGGTCGCCGCATAGGGGCTGCGGTTCTTGAAGCCGAAGCGGCCGGCGATCGACGACATGTTGATGATGACGCCGGCCTGCGACTGCTTGAGGTGGGGAATGGCGAGCCGCGTCACGTCGAACATGGCGGTGAGGTTGACGGCGACGACCTCGTCCCAGTCGTCGGGCGGATATTGCTCGACCGGCAGCGTCAGCCCGGCGATGCCGGCATTGTTGATCAAGACGTCGAGGCCGCCGAGGGCTTCGACCGCCGCCGGCACCATGCGCGTGATCTCGGCGCGCGAGGACATGTCGCAGCGTTGCGCAACGAGGCCGGGGATCTCTTTGGCGATGGCGGCGAGCGCCGCCTCGTCGATGTCGCAGACGAACACTTTGGCGCCGTTGGCGGAAAAGGCGCGCGCGAATTCGCGGCCGATGCCGGCCGCGCCGGCGGTGATGAGGACACGCTGCGTCATGCCCCTACTCTTCCTTCTCGGTGGTGAAATACAGCGGATAACCCTTGGCCTTGCCCATTTCGGTGGCTTCCTTGGCCTTGGTCTCGGCCACGTCCTTGGTATAGACGGCGATGACGCAGGCGCCTTTCTGGTGCGCGGTCATCATGACTTTATAGGCTTGGCTTTCGTTCATGCGGAACACGGCCTTGAGCACCACCACGACAAATTCGCGCGGGGTGAAGTCGTCATTGAGCAGGATCACCTTCCACAGCGGCGGCTTTTCCACCGCCGGCTTGGTCTTAGTGCGCGGCTTCTCCAGAATCTTCTCAGCCATCTTCGCGTCATGCGCGTGCCTAGCCCGCGCACCCATGCTGCGCCTCCGCGGCGCAATCCTATGCCAAAAATCGCCGCGGGTCGTCATCGAATGCCGCATCAAGCCCGATGACGGGGGCCGTTACGCTTGCATCCCGCCGCACCGCGCGCTCGTATCTTGGCCAGCGGGGGCGGCCATGGCGGCATCGCAATTTCATCTGATCACCGATTGGAGCTTCGACGCACCGGTCGAGCCGATCTGGCAGGCGCTGATGGCGCCCGAGGATTGGCCGTCCTGGTGGTGCGCGGTCGCCAAAGTGGAGCGGCTCGCCGCAGGCGATGCAACCGGCGTTGGCGCCGTGCGCCGCATCACCTGGCGCACCGCGCTACCCTATACGCTCGCCTTTTCCATGCGCGTAACCAAGGTCGAGCCGATGACGCTGATCGAGGGCCGCGCCGAGGGCGAGCTCGCCGGCCTCGGCCGCTGGACGCTGCGTCCCGAAGGCGCGCACACGCATGTCCGCTATGACTGGATCGTCGAGGTGACCAAGCCATGGATGCGGTTTGCCGCGCCGGTTTTGCGGCCGATCTTCGCCTGGAACCACGGCAAGGTGATGGGCTGGGGCTACGAAGGCCTCACGCGCAAGCTCGCCGCGCGTTAGCCGCGCCTGCGGCTCCACAGCGCGTCGAGACTCCAAGGCCCGCCGCCCGCAAAGGCGAGATAGAGGAACACGAAGCAATAAAGGATCGCCGCGTCGCCGCGATTGAGGATCGGGAAGAAACCTTGCGGCGCATGACTGAGGAAATAAGCGAAGGCCATCTCGCCCGACATGATAAAGGCCGCAAACCGCGTGAACAGACCGAGCGCGAGCAACGCGCCGCCGGCGAACTCGATCGCGCCGGCGAACCAGTGCAGGCTGAACAGCTCCGGCGGCGGCAGCGGCGAGGGAAAGGCGAATAGGCGCGACAGCCCGTGTTCGAAGAACAACAAGGCCACCACGATGCGGACGACGGAGAGAACGTAAGGCTGGTAGCGCGCGATGCCTTGCAAGGAGTGCCGCGCGTCTGATTGCGCACTCGTTCGATCGACGTGTAGCACGAGGGTTCCCGGTGTTAATGAGTTTGCCCGCGGTATAACCAAACCGCCGCGCTCATTCACATCACTAATCCGTAAATACCGCCGATATTGCCGCGCACCTGCTATGCGTAAGGCGACGGATTTGCCACGACTTTGACTCAATCTGTCGGCGCGCGTCGCAAAAATTTCATCCGACTCTGGTCTTGTTACGTCAGCCTTGCTGCTTCACTCATGCGCCCCATCGGGCAATCATGACCCAACAATAGTCTCATGATGAGACTGCAGCAGCATGATGAACACATAAAACGCGGCCGAAGATATCCCCGCGGGAGGACACCCCTTCGGTGAACTAAAGGAGGCCTTATGCATCGTCAGTCGCGCAATACAGCAAGCGGCGCGTCTTCACGTCCACAAATGAGCTGCGCGCAATGCGGCAAAGCGCTGTTCATGCCGGAATGGTCGGAATTGATCGACGAGCGCCGGGTGCGCCATTTGTGGCAGTGCGAGGCCTGCGACTACGCTTTCGAGAGCACGGTCTGGTTCGCGGAAGCCGCCTAACGTTCCGTTCACGGAATTTTGCGCGTACGCAGGCGCCGCCGGCGGCTATAGTGCGCGACATGATCGACCGCCGACAATGGCTGATGGGAGCCGCGCTGGGGGCCGTTGCCCCTCGCCTCGCTCAAGCCACGACGATGAGCCGCGTCACGGCCTACGCGTTCACCTTCAAAGGATTGGACGGCAACGACATCCTGCTCGCGTCCTATGCCGGCCGCCCGATTTTAGTTGTCAATACCGCTTCGCTGTGCGGCTACACGCCGCAGTATGCCGGCCTGCAGGCGCTGTGGACGCGCTATCGCGCCAGGGGCCTGATGGTGCTCGGCGTGCCGTCGAACGACTTCGGTAGCCAGGAGCCGGGCGGCAAGAGCGAGATCCTGCAAACCGCGCAGGGCGACTACCACGTTACTTTCCCGCTCAGCGAAAAGGTCGCGGTCAAGGGCGCGAACGCCCACCCGTTCTACAAATGGGCGGCGCTGGAGCGCCCGCTCGAGGCGCCGCGGTGGAATTTCCACAAATATTTGATCGGCCGCGACGGCCGGCTGACGGCGGCTTTCACCTCGGCGACCGAGCCGAACGATCCGCGCCTGATTACCGCGATCGAGCAGGAATTGGCCGGGGAATAGCCCGGAACGGCGGTCAGAAAACCCCTGTCATGCAATGGGGATGTTACGCCCGGCCCGTCATAAATCTGCAATTTTCCGATTGACGAATCGCCCTGCCCATGACGAAGTCATGGCTGAATTTTAGTCACGCGGGCCGGCGCTTGATCGCCGACCCGTTACGAGGTTCCTCCCGCGTGGCGTTTAGACTGGGCGGCCCAATCGGCCGCCCCTTTTCATGCCGGACAGAGCGGACCGCAGCGCTTAAGCCGCGCTGACGTGCGGTTCGGCCGCTGCCGGTTTGGCTGCGGTGGCCGGCTGCGGATCGATCGCCTCGACCAGTTGCAGGAAGGCCTTGCCGGGCAGCGGCGGCGCGAACACGTAACCCTGCGCCATGCGGATGCCGAGTTCGCGCAGATAAACCACCTGCTCGAAATTCTCCACGCCCTCGGCCACCACGTCCATGCGCATGTTGTGGGCGAGATCGACCAGCGTCTCGACGATGGTCGTCGAGTTGCGGTCGGTGCCGATGGCGTCGACGAACATCTTGTCGATCTTGATGATGTCGACGCCGAGCTTGAGCATATAGGACAAACCGCTGTGGCCGGTGCCGACGTCGTCGATGGCGATGCGCATGCCGAGCCCCTGGAACGCCGCGATGGTCTGCCGCGTCGCGGTGAAGTTCTCGACCGGATCGCGCTCGGTCACCTCCAGCACCACCTGCGCATGCTTGATCGGCGAATTGGCGAAGATCTTGCGCACGTCGTCGACGATCGATTCGTCGCTGAACAACTGGCCGGCAAGATTGAACGAGATCTTCAGTCCCGGGCGGCGGCCGATGGCGGCGCCGGCTTCGACGCAGACCCGCCGCATCAGGTCGCGCGTCATCTCGCGGATCAGCCCGCTCGATTCCGCGAGCGGGATGAACGAGCCGGGCAGCACCAGCGTGCCGTCGGGCTTGCGCCAGCGCACCAGTACTTCGGCGCCGCGCAACTGGCCGGAGCGGATGTCGACGATCGGCTGGTAGTAGGGCACGAATTCGCCGGCGCGCAGCGCGCTTTCGATTTCGGCAACCGGATTGTTCGGCGCGTGCCGCGGCATCAGCCAGGAGAAGACGCCCAAAATCACCACGGCCGCGCCGGTTGCGAACAGCCCGAGCCAGCGCACCTCCGAGTGACCGGCAATCACATGGCCGCGCGGCATGCCGACTTCGGCAACGAAGCCGAACTTTTCCGATTTGCTGGCGGCGACGAATCCGGAATCGTCGCCTTCCGGGCGTGTGCCGATATTGCCGATCGAAGTGCCGGCGACGGTGGCGATGTGCGCGTAGGCGTTGAACGGATTGCCGTGTGTGGACACCTGCGGCAGGAAAAGCAGCGCCGGCACCAGCGCGGCGATTTCGTTCGGCCCGCCGCCAACCTTGCGGCGCAGCCGCACCATCGACTGGCCGTTCTCGAGCTGGATGACGTCGAGCGAATACCAGCTGGCGCCGACGAGCGGCTCGGAGGCGAGCGTCTGACGCTGGCCGAGCGGCAGGCCGAGGTCGGTGCACAGCGTCCGCCCGTCGGGACCGACAATGCCGATTTCCTTGACCGGCGTCGTGTCGAAGGAGGCCTGGCGCATGGCCTCGACGTCGGCCGGCCCGCAGCTGTCGACGCCGCGCGCCGCCAAGCCATCGAGCGTGCTGATGACCTGAGTCACGCGGAACTCGGCGAGCGCAATGGCGCGCTTGGCGGAGGTGTCGACCTCGTCCTGGCCCTGACGATCGATCAAGCCGCCAAGCCAGAAATGGAAGGCAAGCAAAGGCGCGCCGGCGAGCGCCACGCCGGCGATGATCGCAATGATATTCTTGCGCGTGAAACCGCGCACAATCAGACCCATCCTGGCGCCCGGGCAAACAACCCCATTCTGGTGCCTCGAGAGTGAGCCATGGCCCCCGTAAAGGCGGCCTTAAGCGCATGGTTGCGCCAGTTTATAAAGCGTCGCAATGCGATAGGTCCGGGCGCGCATGGTTAACGAAGTATTGACGGCCGAGGCGTGGATCAGCCGCCCGCTATTCCGCTACGATGCGATTACATGGCGGATCGCCGGCGGCGGAAGGGCCGTCACAACCGACAAACGGGGGACTACGACAGTGAAACTATACATGCATCCGGTGTCCATGACGTGCCGCCCGATACGGCTGTTCGCAGCCGACAACAACATCGCCATGGACGAGGAATTCATCGACCTGATGACCGGCGCGCATCTGCAGCCGCCCTACTCCGCGGTCAACCCGAATTGCCTGGTGCCGATGCTCGAGGACGGCGATTTCAAGCTCACCGAAAGCTCGGCGATCCTGAAATATCTCGCCGACAAGATCGGCTCGCCGGCCTACCCGAAGGACCTGAAGCAGCGCGCCAAGGTCAACGAGGTGATGGACTGGATCAACACCAATTTCTACCGCGAATGGGGCTACAATCTCTGCTATCCGCAATTGTTTCCGCATCTCAAGCGCCGCAGCGACGAGGCGCAAGCGGCCACGCTCGAGTTCGGCAAGGCCAACGCCAAGCGTTGGCTGCAACTGCTCAACGACTATTGGATCGGGCCGAACAAGACCTATCTGGTCGGCGACACCATAACCATCGCCGATTATTTCGGCGTCGGCATCGTCACGCTGGGCGAGATCATCGGCGTCGATTTTTCGCCCTATCCGAACGTGCAGCGCTGGCTCGCGGCCATGAAGAAGACGGCGAACTGGGACAAGATCAACGAGGCGTTTTACGGCTTGCGCGAAGCGGTGAAGGGGCAGCAATTCGTGACGCTGGCGTAGCGCATGGTCCCGAAAAGGGGGAACCGGTTTTCGGATAAGTTCATGCGCAAAGCAATTCTGGCGCGCCGCAGACGGTTGAGGTGACGAGCATGAGCTTCTTCCCCGGCAAGGACCCGCAGGCGGGCGATGTCTACGCCTGCGAGGCGATCGCGCATGTGGTGGTGCCGCGCACGGTCGATCTCGGCGACGGTTTCACCGTGCGCCGCGCGCTGCCGTCCGCGCGCGCGCGCATGGTCGGGCCATTCATCTTCTTCGATCATTTCGGCCCGGCGGAATTCCGCGCCGGCAACGGGCTCGACGTGCGGCCGCACCCGCATATCGGGCTTGCCACCGTCACCTATCTGTTCGACGGCGAGATCGTGCACCGCGACTCACTCGGCACCGCGGTGGCGATCCAGCCCGGCGAGGTGAACTGGATGACGGCCGGACGCGGCATCGTGCATTCCGAGCGCACCGGCGCGGAGAAGCGCGCGGCCGGCGGGCCGATCCATGGGCTACAGATGTGGGTCGCGCTGCCCGCGGCGAAAGAGGAAATGGACGCCGGCTTTGCGCATCACGAGGCCGGCGAATTCCCCATGATCAATGATGACGGCGCCTTCGTGCGCGTCGTCGTCGGCTCGGCCTATGGCAAGACGTCGCCGGTGCCGACGGTGCACGACACGCTGTTCGCCAATATCGCGCTGCGCGCCGGCGCCACGCTGCCGCTCGATGCGGATTACGAGGAGCGCGCGCTCTATGTGGTCGACGGCAGCATCGACATCGCCGGCGACAGGTTCGAACCGGGGCGGCTGCTGGTGTTCAAGCCGGGCGACAAAGTGACGATCAAGGCCACCACCGATGCGCATTTCGTCATCGTCGGCGGCGCGCCGATGGACGGCCCGCGCCACATTTGGTGGAATTTCGTCTCCTCGCGCAAGGAACGCATCGAGCAGGCCAAGGCCGACTGGGCCGCCGGCCATTTCGGCAAGGTGCCGGGCGACGAGATCGAGTTCATCCCGCTGCCGGAGAAATAAGTGCTGGATCGCCGCTTTCGCGGGGATGACCGCTAAGCGCGGTCATTTCTTCGGCAAATCCAGCCTTATATGCAGCTCCTTGAGTTGCTTGCCCGTCACCTCGGACGGCGCGCCCATCATCAGGTCCTCGGCGCGCTGGTTCATCGGGAACAGCACCACCTCGCGCAGGTTTTCCTCGCCCGCCAAAAGCATGACGATGCGGTCGATGCCGGGCGCGATGCCGCCGTGCGGCGGCGCGCCGAGCGACAGCGCGTGCAGCATGCCGCCGAATTTCTGCTCCAGGGTCTCCTCCGGATAGCCGGCGATGGCGAAGGCCTTCTTCATCACGTCGGGGCGATGATTGCGGATGGCGCCCGAGGACAATTCGACGCCGTTGCAGACGATGTCGTACTGGATCGCCAGGATCTCCAGGATCGACTTGTGGTCAGCGGGATCAAGGGCGAGGAAGTCGTCGACCGGCACGTTCGGCATCGAGAACGGGTTGTGCGAGAAGTCGATCTTCTTCTCCTCCTCGTTCCACTCGAACATCGGGAAATCGACGATCCAGCAGAACTCGAAGCGGTCCTTGGCGACCAAATTGAGCTCGTTGGCGATTTTGTTGCGCGCTTCGCCGGCGAATTTGAATTGCTTCTCCGGCACGCCGCCGACGAAGAACACCGCATCGCCGGGCTCGAAGCCGTGCGGACGCAGGTCGGCATATTTGCGGATGAACTCGCCGGGTAGGCCGACCGGCACCTTGGCGTGCTCGCCCGCATGTTCGCCAAAATATTTCTTCAGTTGCGCGGTGCGCGCGGGGCCAAGGTTCTTGGCGATCGGACCGGCGCCGTCCTCCTCGCCCTCGCGCCAGAAAATGTAGCCGAGGCCGGGCTGGCCCTCGCCTTGCGCCCAGGAATTCATGCGGTCGCAGAAGGCGCGGCTGCCGCCGCCGGGCGCCGGAATGGCCCAGACCTCGAAGTTCGGATCGTTCTTGATCGCATTGGCGAAAATCTTGAAGCCGGAATCGCGGAAGATGTCGGTGACGTTCGCCATCACCAGCGGGTTGCGCAGATCCGGCTTGTCGGTGCCGAAGGCGCGCTTGGCCGCCTCGTAGGGGATCAGCGGAAATTTCGGCGTGACGTGCTTGCCTTGGGCAAACTCCTCGAACACGCCGCGGATCACTGGCTCGACCGCGTCGAACACGTCTTGCTGGGTAACGAAGCTCATCTCCAGATCGAGCTGATAGAATTCGCCCGGCGAGCGGTCGGCGCGCGCGTCTTCGTCGCGGAAGCAGGGCGCGATCTGGAAATAGCGGTCGAAGCCCGCCACCATGATCAACTGCTTGAACTGCTGCGGCGCCTGCGGCAGCGCGTAGAATTTTCCCGGATGGATGCGCGAGGGCACCAGGTAATCGCGCGCGCCTTCCGGCGAGGAGGCGGTCAGGATCGGCGTCTGGAATTCGAAGAAGCCGCCCTCCTTCATGCGGTGGCGGATCGAATCGACGACGCGGCCGCGCAGCATGATGTTGGCGTGCAGATGCTCGCGGCGTAGATCGAGGAACCGGTATTTGAGGCGGATCTCTTCCGGGTAGTCTTGCTCGCCGAACACCGGCATCGGCAGTTCGGCGGCGGGCCCGAGCACCTCGATTTCCTCGATGTAGACTTCGACCTGGCCGGTCGGCAGCTCGGGATTCTCGGTGCCCTCCGGTCGCCTGCGCGCCTTGCCGTCGATGCGCACCACCCATTCGGAGCGCAGCGTCTCGGCGAGCTTGAACGCCTTGCTGTCGGGGTCGGCCACAACTTGGGTGAGGCCGTAGTGGTCGCGCAGGTCGATGAACAGCACCCCGCCATGGTCGCGGATGCGATGGCACCAGCCGGACAGGCGCACCGCCTTGCCAATGTCGGCTTCGCGCAGAGCGCCGCAGGTGTGGGTGCGATAACGATGCATCGGGCTGTTCCGGCAGGCGATTCAGTTAAGGTTGAAAGGCGCGCGAAAGACGCATGGGGGGTCGGCTTTGTCAAGACGACGCGCCTCGACAATGGCGGCCGGCATTTGCACAGTCGCGCCCGGTCGCGTATCCGGTGTCGCCATGTTTTCGAAAGCCCGCCGCAAAAGGAAAACCCAGCCCACCGCCGTCGAAATGTCGACCGGCGAGGCCGCGACTGCCGCGCTGATCGCGCATGGGCTAAATACCGTCTACGCGCTGCCGGGCGTGCACAACGACCATCTGTTCGACGCCTTTCATCGCGCCAGTAAGCCCTTGACCGTCATCCATACCCGGCATGAGCAGGGCGCGGCCTATATGGCGCTCGGCGCGGCGCTGGCGACCGCTAAGCCGCAGGCCTATGTGGTGGTGCCCGGTCCCGGCCTGCTCAATTCCGGCGCGGCGCTGCTCACCGCCTACGGCATGAACGCGCCGGTGCTGGCGATTATCGGCCAGATCCCGCATGCCATGATCGGCCGCGACCTCGGCCAGTTGCACGAGATCCGCGACCAGGCCGGCATTCTCTCGCGGCTGGTCGATTTCGCCACGCATATCCACGGGCCGGCTGAAGCGCCGGCGAAAGTCGCCAAGGCGATCGCCTCCATGCAGCAAGGCCGCCGCGGGCCTGCAGCGATCGAATGCGCGATCGACGTCTGGCGCAAACGCGGCGCGGTGACACCGGTTGCGCCGCTGCCGGAGCGCGTGCCGCGCATCGACGAGGACCGGGTGAAGGCCGCCGCCAAAGTCCTCGGCAAGGCCGAGCGTATCCTCATCGTCGTCGGCGGCGGTGCGCAGGATGCCTCGCCCGAGGTGACGCAATTGGCCGATATGCTGCAGGCGCCCGTGCTTGCCTACCGGCGCGGCCGCGGCGTGCTCGACGGCCGCAGCCCGTTCAGCGTCACGCTGCCGCTCGGCCGCGAATTGTGGGGCGAGGCCGACGCGGTGCTCGCCGTCGGCACCCGCCTGCTCAACCCGATGGCGCAGTGGGGCGTCGACAAGAATTTGCACATCGTGCGCGTCGATGCCGACCCGCAAGAGCCGGCGCGCCTGCACAAGCCGAAGGTCGCGCTGATCGGCGACGCCGCACCGGTGCTGCGAAAGCTGATCGACGCTCTGGCGAAAACCAACGCACGGCGCGCCTCGCGTCGCGACGAACTGGTGCAGCGCCAGGCGAAGTGGAAGGCGCGTTTGCAAAAAATCGCGCCGCAGCTCGCCTTCGTCGACGTCATCCGCGCCGCCTTGCCGGAGGACGGCATCTACGTGGACGAGGTCACGCAGGTCGGCTTCGCCGCCCGCGTCGCCTTCCCGGCTTACAGGCCGCGCACGTTCCTGTCGCCCGGTTATCAAGACAACCTGGGCTGGGGCTACGCCACAGCGCTCGGCGTCCAGCACGCGCGGCCGGATGTGCCGGTGCTGTCGATCAACGGCGACGGCGGCCTCCTCTATACCGGCAACGAGCTTGCGACCGCGATGCGCCACCGCATCCCGCTGGTGGCGGTGGTGTTCGTCGACGGCGCCTTCGGCAATGTCCGGCGCATCCAGCAGGAGCAGTTCGGCAACCGGGTGATCGCCTCCGACCTCGCCAATCCGGATTTCGTCAAATACGCGGAAAGCTTCGGCGCCGCCGGCCGGCGCGCGCGCCGGCCGGCGGACTTGGCCGCGTCGCTGAAAGCCGCCTTCGCCGCCCGCGAGCCGACCTTGATCGAGGTACCGGTGGGCCCGCTGCCGAGCCCTTGGGAATTCATCCACATGCCGCGCGTGCGGGGGAAGTAAACCGGGTTGCCATGACCGGCCCGGATCGGGTTAGGTTGCCCGCGACCATGGATTTGATCACCAAAACCGACGAACTGGCCGAGGTTTGCGCGCGCATGGCGCGGCACCCTTACGTCACCGTCGATACCGAGTTCCTGCGCGAGACAACCTACTACCCGCTGCTCTGCGTGGCCCAGCTCGCCTCGCCCGACGAGGCGGTGGTGATCGACGCGCTTGCCCCGGGCATCGACTTGGCGCCGCTGTTCGCGCTGATGACCGACGAGACCGTGGTCAAGGTGTTCCACGCCGCGCGGCAGGACATCGAAATCGTCTGGAACATGGCGAAGAAGATCCCGCACCCGATCTTCGACAGCCAGGTCGCGGCCATGGTGCTCGGCTACGGCGACTCGATCTCCTACGACCAGCTGGTGCAGCGCATCACCGGCGACCAGCTTGACAAGTCGCACCGCTTCACCGACTGGACGCGGCGGCCGCTCTCCGACGCGCAGGTGTCCTACGCGCTGTCCGACGTCACGCATTTGCGCTCCGTCTATCTCAAGCTCGCGGCCGATCTCGCCAAACGCGAGCGCACGAGCTGGGTGGAGGCGGAGATGAACGTGCTCACCTCGCCCGACACCTATCGCGCCGATCCCGAGCGGGCCTGGGAGCGGCTCAAGAGCCGCGTGCGCAAGCCGAAGGATCTCGCCGTACTGATGGAGATCGCCGCCTGGCGCGAGCGCGAGGCGCAGACCCGCGACGTGCCGCGCTCGCGCGTGCTCAAGGACGACGTCGTCGGCGACATCGTGGTGCAGACGCCGACCACCATCGAGCGGCTCGGCCATCTGCGCTCACTGCCAAAAGGTTTCGAGCGCTCGCGCTGGGGCGTTGAGATCGTCGAGGCGGTCAAACGCGGGCTGGAGCGCGATCCGAAGACACTGCCACGGCTCGAGCGCTTTAAGCCGGCGCCGAACGGCGCCGCCACGGTCGAACTGCTCAAGGTGCTGCTGCGCATGACGGCCGAAAGCCACGCCGTCGCCGCCAAGGTCATCGCTACCGTCGACGAATTGGACCGCATCGCCGCCGACGACGAAGCCGACGTGCCGGCGCTCAAAGGCTGGCGGCGCGAACTGTTCGGCGACAAGGCGCTGGCCTTGAAGCACGGCAAGCTGGCGCTCGCCGTGGAAAAAGGCCGCGTGGTGACGGTGGAGAAGAACTAGAATCGCCCCTTATGCTACGGACTGCCGGCATCAGATAAATTTGCAACTAAATTGAAATGAGCTAGCGAGTTATTTTTTAAAATCCGCCGGGTAATGAGTATCGCGATACCGTAGTCCAATCGGCATTCGGCAGCTCATTAGCCATGTCTCATGCGGACGCAAGCATTGCCGCGGCGAATTGTCCGCAGTGCCGGACCGCGATGGTGCACGTCGCGATAGCGCCGCATCCGGTCGTGCGCGCCATGCAGCGAAGCATTTACCTGTGTTCGCCTTGCAACCGCACGCGGACCTATATGGTCCAGGCGCCGGCCGCGGCCGACAGCGTCGCCGCCGAACCGAAACTCCAGCATGGGCATCCCTGACGATGTTCGAGCGCAGACTAGACCGCCGTGTTTCGACGTCCAAACGCGCGCTGATCAAATTTGGCGCGGCCGGCACCGAGATCGTTTGCAGCGTCAACGACCTGACGCCGCGCGGCGCCGGTCTCAGCGTGATCAGCAGTTTCGGCGTGCCGCGCGTTTTCCAACTGGCGATCGACGGCGAAGCCGCTACCCGGCATTGCAAGGTGATCTGGACGGACGGCCGAAAGCTCGGCGTCGCATTCGAATAAAATGACGCGCCGGGTGGCGATCCCGAGGGGCAACGCGCCCCCCGGGCGGAACAGTCGCTCTTAGTTGCGCTACGTCTCGATCATCGGCTCGCGGCCGACGAGACGCGCGAGCTGCCGCAAGCGGCCGTACAGCCGGTCGCTGCCGAGCGGCGCATAGCGGCCCGGCAAAGTCAGCACCAGCCTGCCGCGGCGCACCCGCATCGGCGTCTTCGGCAGCACGCCGCCTTGCCCGGCGGTGATGATATAGGCGACGCGCATGGCGGCGCCGAGCACACGCGCGCGGTCAAGCATACGGGTGGTGGCGAGTTCACGCAGGCGCGGCGACAGGTCCTCCTCGCTCAAGCCGGCGTGGCGGAAATAGACCGACAGCGCCAGATAGGCGCGGCTCGGATGGTCGACGGCGACGAAGGCGCCGTGCGCGATGATGTTCATCGACTGCTCGCCGCGATAATCCGGATGCGCGCGCCAGCCGATATCGGCCAAGAGACACGCGGCATGGCGCAGCCGCTTTTCGTCGGCCGTCTCGTCGAGGCCGGACGAGGCCATGAAGCGGTCGGTCCACTCGATCAGCTCCTCGCCGTGGCGCGGCGAGCGCGAGCGCAGCACGTTGAGGTCGGCGGCCGCCGAAATCAGCGGATCGCGCGCGCGCTCCTGCTGCTCGAGCAGCGAATAGAGCAGGCCCTCGCGCACGCCGAGCACCGAAATGATCACCTGCTTGGGCTTGATCGTGCGCACCAGGTTTTCCAGGACCAGCGCGGCATAGGCGAGCAGCGGCCGGCGGGCGGCGTTGACGACTTCGATCTTGGACAGCGTTTCGGTATCGACGCGGTGCACCAGCCGCGAAAACTCCAGCGCCTCGCGTGCCGAGATACGATAGTTGTGCATCACGTGGAACGGATAGCCGGTCTGCCACATGTGCAGCCGCGCCAGCGCGCGCCAGGTGCCGCCGACGGCGTAGAAGGTGCGGCCCTCGCCCTCGTGCAGCATGTCGAGGTCCTCGAAGGTATCCTCGACGATTTTTTCCGCCTTCTTGAGCGAGCGTCCGGCGATGTCCTGCAGCGCCAGCCCGCCGAACGGCAGCGTCACGCCGCCGCGCACGCGCGCGCCGTGCACGTCGACGAGTTCGAGCGAGCCGCCGCCGAGGTCGCCGACGATGCCGTCCGGCCGGTGGATGCCGGAGACGATGCCGAGCGCGGTGAGGTGCGCCTCGCGTTTGCCCGA
The DNA here is from genome assembly GCA_035501975.1 of Pseudolabrys sp. GTDB lineage: Bacteria > Pseudomonadota > Alphaproteobacteria > Rhizobiales > Xanthobacteraceae > Pseudolabrys. The sequence goes on along the minus strand of DATJVE010000067.1, from coordinate 1,366 downwards.
CAGCATCTTGACCGGCGTGCGCGTGATGCGCGTCGCCTCCTCGATGAAGGCGCGGCCATTCCTGGCGTCGCGGCAGGCGGCGGTGGCGATCGCCCAGATCTTGCGCACGTGCAGCGTGTCGCACAGCGCGCGGAAGCGTTTGAGCGTCTCCAGCGCGGTATCGATCGCCGCCGGCGCCAGCAGGCCGGTGGTCTGCACCTGGCGGCCGAGGCCGGCGAGAACCTTCTCGTTGAAGATCGGCGTCGGCGCGCGCGTCAGACCTTCGTAGATGACGAGGCGCACCGAGTTCGAGCCGATATCGATGACCGCGATCGGCGGCCCGTGGTCGAGCCGGCCCTTCGCGGAATTGACGGTCACGTGCGGATGGGAAATGGCAGGCGACCGCTTACGGCGCCCCTTCGCCGAGGCGGCGTATAAGGCTACGCGGCGACGATTCCTTGAGCGATTTGCCACGACCCGACAGGCTCGGATTAGTCATGAAATACTTGTGGGCGTTGAACGGTTCCTCGCCCGGCGCAGCCTTTATGCGTGTGGAACTGCCGTCCGGCAAGACCGTCCAACTCTGCTCATTATCCTTCAGATTCGCGACCATAATCTGGTCCAAAATCTGCTCATGCACAGTTGGATTGAGAATCGGGCACAGCGCCTCGACCCGGCGGTCGAGGTTGCGCGGCATCATGTCGGCGGAGGAAATATATACCGCTGCCTTGGGGTGCGGCAGGCTGTGGCCGGAGCCGAAGCAATAGATGCGCCCATGTTCCAGGAAGCGGCCGACAATGGATTTGACGCGGATATTGTCGGACAGGCCGGGCACGCCGGGCCGCAGGCAGCAGATGCCGCGCACCACCAGGTCGACGTCGACGCCGGCGATCGAGGCGTCGTAGAGCGCGTCGATGACGCCGGGATCGACCAGCGAATTCATCTTCATCCAGATAGCGGCGGGCTTGCCGGCGCGGGCGTTGGCGGTCTCCTGCGCGATGTGATCGAGGATGCGGCTGCGCAGATTGATCGGCGACACCGCCATCTCCTCCAATTCGGCCGGCTCGGCATAGCCGGTGATGTAGTTGAAGATGCGGGCGACGTCGCGGCCGATCACCGCGTCGGCGGTGAAGAACGACAGGTCGGTGTAGATGCGCGCGGTCACCGGGTGATAGTTGCCGGTGCCGGCGTGGATGTAGGTCGCCAGCGCTCCGCCCTCGCGGCGCACCACCAACGACAACTTGGCGTGCGTCTTCAGCTCGATAAAGCCGTAGACCACCTGCGCGCCGGCGCGCTCGAGGTCGCGCGCCCAGCGGATATTGGCCTCCTCGTCGAAGCGCGCTTTGAGCTCGACCAGCGCGGTGACCGACTTGCCGGCTTCGGCCGC
>DATJVE010000066.1:0-19315 GCA_035501975.1 Pseudolabrys sp. | reverse complement strand
GCGCTCGGCGTTTCGGCGAGAGCCGGCAAATAAAAAGGGCGGCCGCGATGGCCGCCCTTTGATTTGTATTGCAAGGCGGAGCTTATTCGGCCGCGCCGCCGCCGGCCGCCGCCTGCTGGTCGCCGCCGCGTTCGGCCTTCTGCTTGGCTTCGAGGTCCTCGCCGGTCGCCTGATCGACCGCCTTCATCGACAGGCGCACCTTGCCGCGCTCGTCCATGCCGAGGAGCTTCACCTTCACCTTGTCGCCTTCCTTGACCACGTCGGTGACCTTGTTGACGCGGTGCGGGGCGAGCTGGCTGATGTGGACGAGGCCGTCCTTGGCGCCGAAGAAGTTTACGAAAGCGCCGAAGTCCATCACCTTGACCACGGTGCCCTCGTAGATGTGGCCGGGCTCCGGATCGGAGGCGATCGACTTGATCCAGTTGATTGCCGCCTTGATCGATTCACCCGAAGCCGAGGCCACCTTGACGCTGCCGTCGTCCTCGATGTTGATCTTGGCGCCGGTTTTCTCGACGATCTCGCGGATCACCTTGCCGCCGGTGCCGATCACTTCGCGGATCTTGTCGGTCGGGATCTTGAACGACTCGATGCGCGGAGCATGTTCGCCGAGTTCGGCGCGCGCCGCGGTGAGCGCCTTGGCCATCTCGCCGAGGATATGCAAGCGGCCGTCCTTTGCCTGCGCGAGGGCGACCTTCATGATCTCCTCGGTGATGCCGGCGATCTTGATGTCCATCTGCAGCGAGGTGACGCCGCCTTCGGTGCCGGCGACCTTGAAGTCCATGTCGCCGAGATGGTCCTCGTCGCCGAGGATGTCGGACAGCACGGCGAAGCGCTTGTCCTCGAGGATGAGGCCCATGGCGATGCCGGCGGTCGGCCGCTTCAGCGGCACGCCGGCATCCATCAGCGCCAGCGAGGAGCCGCAGACGGTGGCCATCGACGAGGAGCCGTTCGATTCGGTGATCTCCGACACCAGACGGATTGTGTAGGGGAATTCCGCAGGCGCCGGCAGCATCGGATGGATCGCGCGCCAGGCGAGCTTGCCGTGGCCGATCTCGCGGCGTCCGGGCGCGCCCATGCGTCCGGTTTCGCCGACCGAATAGGGCGGGAAGTTGTAGTGCAGTAGGAACGTCTCTTTGTAGGTGCCCTGCAGCGCGTCGATGAACTGCTCGTCTTCCGAGGTGCCGAGCGTGGCCACCACCAGCGCCTGGGTCTCGCCGCGCGTGAACAGCGCCGAGCCGTGGGTGCGCGGCAACACGCCGACCTCCGCCACGATCGGACGCACGGTCTTCAGGTCGCGGCCGTCGATGCGCTTGTTGGTGTCGAGGATGTTCCAGCGCACGATCTTGGCTTCGAGCTCCTTGAACACCCCGGCGACCGCCTGCTTGTCGTATTTCGGCTCGGCGCCTTCCGGGAAGAAATGCGCCATCACCTTGTCCTTGACGGCGGCAACAGCGTCCTGGCGGTCCTGCTTCTTCACGATCGCATAGGCGGCGCGCAGGTCCTTCTCGGCGAGGCCGAGGATTTCCTCCTCCAGCGCCTTGTGATCGGGAGCGGTGAGTTCGCGCGGCTCCTTGGCCGCTTTCTCGGCGAGCTTGATGATCGCCTCGATCACCGGCTGGATGTGCCGGTGGCCGAACATCACCGCGCCGAGCATGATCTCCTCGGACAGCTCCTTGGCTTCCGATTCCACCATCATCACGGCGTCTTGCGTGCCGGCGATGACGAGGTCGAGCTGCGTTTCCGGCATCTCGTCGAGCGCCGGATTGAGCACATATTCGTTGTTGATAAAGCCGACGCGGGCGCCGCCGATCGGGCCCATGAACGGCGCGCCGGACAGCGTCAGCGCCGCGGAGGCGGCGACCATGGCGACGATGTCGGGATCGTTCTCCATGTCGTGCGAAAGCACGGTAACGGTGACCTGGGTGTCGCAGCGCCAGCCTTCGGCGAACAACGGACGGATCGGCCGGTCGATCAGGCGCGAGGTCAGCGTGTCCTTCTCGGTCGGACCGCGCTCGCGCTTGAAGTAGCCGCCGGGAATCCGGCCGGCCGCGTAATATTTTTCGGTGTAGTTGACGGTGAGCGGAAGGAAATCGATGCCTTCCTTCGGTTGCTTGGCCGCGACGACCGCGGCGAGCACCGTGGTCTCGCCGTAGGTCGCAACGACGGCGCCGTCGGCTTGCCGCGCGACCTTGCCGGTCTCAAGGGTTAGCTTGCGCCCACCCCAGTCGAGCTCAACGCGATGGATATCGAACATTGTGTCTTTCTCTCATGGTTCTCGGCCGGACCCGAAAGCCATGAGCAAGACGGCGAGAAACTGCCGCGCGTCACCGTCGAAGCGGGGAGGCGAACAGCGTCTGGCGATCCTGCCATGGCGTTTCGAACCTTAGCCTTGTCGCGGGGGCCGAACCTTTTCGGGCCCCGCTTGTCGCCGGCGGCGCCTTCGCCGCCGGATAATGAGCGAATGCGTCACACGCATACGCTTACGGGACGCGCGGGCCTCATCGCCCCGCGCGGATACAAATCATCGGCGGATGCCGAGCTTCTCGATCAAAGTCTTGTAGCTTGCCTCGTTGCTGCGCCGCAGATAATCGAGCAGCGTGCGGCGCTGGCTCACCAGCTTGAGCAGACCACGGCGGGAATGGTTGTCCTTGACGTGGATCTTGAAATGCTCGGTGAGGTTATTGATGCGTTCGGACAGGATCGCCACCTGCACTTCCGGCGAGCCGGTGTCGCCCGGCTTCTTGGCGAATTCCTTCATGACTTCGGCCTTGCGGCCGGCGGTAACCGACATCGGTCATCCTTTCTTAGGCGCGGCGCTGCCAACGAGCCCGGCCAGGTTGAACACGCGCTTGGGGACGATCTCGCCGCGATCCAGTTCGGCGAGGGCCACCAGGTGGCCCGACGCCGTGGCATAGACTGGCCCACGGAAATTGGGCGCGTCCCGTCCGCGCAACAAAACGGCTTGGCCTCTTGAAAGCCTCGCCGCGTCCGCACCGCTGACGGCCAGCGCCGGGATGTCGTCCAGCGCGGTCTCAACGGGCATCAGGGCGCCGGCAAGGCTCGTCTCGCCGGCCGCGGCTCTATGGCACAGGGCCTCCAATTGTTCCAGTAAAATCATGGTTTCCGGGCCAAAAGGCCCGACCGCGACCCGGCGCAGCGCGCTGACATGGCCGAAACAGCCCAAAGCGCGGCCGATATCGCGGGCGAGCGAGCGGACATAGGTGCCTTTGCCGCATTCGGCGTGCAGCACGGCATGGTCGGGGTCGGGATTGGCGACGAGCTCCAGCCGGTTGATCTCGACCGGGCGAGCCTCAAGTTCCACGGTTTCGCCGTCGCGGGCGAGGTCGTAGGCGCGCTCGCCCTCGATCTTGATGGCGGAGTAGCGCGGCGGCACCTGCTGGATGGTGCCGGTATAGGAGGGCAACAGCGCGCGGATCGCCTCGGCCGTGGGGCGCTGGTCGCTCGATGCAACGACGCGGCCCTCGGCGTCGTCGGTGTCGCGCTCCTCGCCCCAGCGCACGGTGAACTGGTAGAGCTTGCGGCCGTCCATCACGAAGGGGACGGTCTTGGTCGCCTCGCCGAGCGCGATCGGCAGGCAGCCGGAGGCGAGCGGGTCGAGCGTGCCGGCGTGGCCCGCGCGCTTGGCCGAGAACAGGCGCTTGACCACGCTGACCGCGTGGGTCGAGGTCATGCCGACCGGCTTGTCGAGCACCAGCCAGCCGTGCACGTCGCGTTTGTCGCGCTTGACTTGTTTTTTCCGTTCCCCAGGCACGGCCTCCCCCGACCCGAACTCGGGTTTACCTGAGTCAGGCAAAGGAGATTGGCCAAAATCGGAAACGTCCGACTTTGGCGTGGGGGAAGTGAAAGCAGAATCTGTCGCGTCCAAAATTTTATTCATCGTCGCCCTCGTCTTCCAAATCCCGCTTCACCGCCGGCGAGCGCAGCAGCTTGTCGATGCGCTCGGCTTCGGCGAAACGTTCGTCGATGCGGAAGCGGATGTCGGGCGCGAATTTCAGATTGATGCGGTGCGCGATCTCCGCGCGCAGGAATTTCTTGTGCCGCTCGAAGGCGGCAAGCACGTCGTCGCTGTCCTTGCCGGCGAGCGGCATGATGTAGATGGTGGCCAGCCGCAGGTCGGCGGTCATGCGCACTTCCGGCACGGTGATGAGATGGCCCTCGATCACGGGGTCATGCACGTCGCCGCGCGCCAGCATGTCGGCGACGGCGTGGCGCACCAGTTCGCCGACCCGCAACTGCCGCTGCGAGCCGCCGCCGGGCGCGTTGTCGCGATGATGGGATTTATGTCGTGCCATTTCGTTTCGCGCCATGCCGGGTTTGAACCGGCCATGCCGCCTTTCTTATTGCTGTCTTGGTCAATAACGCGTGGAGAGCCGCGCGCGCCTGAGACTTGGACTCACAGCGAGCGTTGAATCGTCTCCACCCGGTAGCATTCGATGACGTCGCCCTGCCGCATGTCCTGGTAGTTCTCGAAGGCCATGCCGCATTCCATGCCGGCGCCGACTTCCTTGACGTCGTCCTTGAAGCGCTTGAGTTGGCTGAGCTTGCCTTCGTGGATCACCACGTTGTCGCGGATCAGCCGTACATTGGCGCCGCGCTCCACGGTGCCGTCGGTGACGCGGCAGCCGGCGATGTTGCCGACCTTGGAAACCTTGAAGATCTCGAGAATCTGCGCATTGCCCAGCATGGTCTCGCGCAGCGTCGGCGCGAGCAGGCCGGACATCGCCTTCTTCACGTCGTCGACCAGGTCGTAGATGATGTTGTAGTAGCGAATCTCGATGCCGGCGCGCTCGGCCGCCTCGCGCGCTTCTTTGTTGGCGCGCACGTTGAAGGCGATGATCGGAACACCCGACGCCTCGGCAAGAGTGACGTCGGATTCGGAAATGCCGCCGACGCCGGCGTGCAGCACGCGCGCCGCCACCTCGTCGGTCGCGAGCTTGTCGAGCGCGCCGATAATGGCTTCCAGCGAGCCCTGCACGTCGGCCTTGACCACCAGCGGGAACTCCTTGCGGCCGGAGGTCTTGGCCTGCGCCATCATCTGCTCGAGCGAGCCGCGCATGCCGGTGGCGCGCGCGGCGTGTTTCTCGCGCTTCTGGCGGGCGCGGTAATCGGTGACTTCGCGGGCGCGCGCTTCGCTGTCGACCACCGCCAGGCGGTCGCCGGCGTCGGGCGTGCCGGAGAAGCCGAGCACTTCGACCGGGGTCGAGGGGCCGGCGGTCTCGATCGGGTCGCCGGTGTCGGAGACCAGCGCGCGCACGCGGCCCCATTCGGCGCCGGCCACCACCAGGTCGCCGACGCGCAGGGTGCCGCGCTGCACCAGCACGGTGGCCACCGGCCCGCGGCCGCGGTCGAGCTTGGCTTCGATCACGGTGCCTTCGGCCGGACGCTCCGGATTGGCCTTGAGGTCGAGGATTTCGGCCTGCAGGCCGATCATTTCCAGGAGTTTGTCGATATTGGTCTTCTTGGTGGCGGAGACTTCCACGTCCACCACGTCGCCGCCCAGCGACTCGACCTGAATCTCGTGCTGCAGCAGCTCGGTGCGCACGCGCGCAGGATTCGCGTCCGGCTTGTCGATCTTGTTGATGGCGACGATAATCGGAACCCGCGCGGCCTTGGCGTGATTGATTGCTTCCACCGTCTGCGGCATCACGCCGTCGTCGGCGGCGACCACCAGCACAACGATATCGGTAACCTTGGCGCCGCGCGCGCGCATCGCCGTGAAGGCGGCGTGGCCGGGCGTATCAATGAAGGTGACCTTGGCGGCGGACGGCGCGGTGACCTGATAGGCGCCGATGTGCTGGGTGATGCCGCCGGCTTCGCCCGCCGCCACGTCGGTCGAGCGGATGGCGTCGAGCAGCGAGGTCTTGCCGTGGTCGACGTGGCCCATGACGGTGACCACCGGCGCGCGCGGCACGCTGCGCGCCGGATCGTCGGCGACGTCGAACAGGCCCTCTTCCACGTCGGCTTCCGCCACGCGGCGCACGGTGTGGCCCATTTCCTCGGCGATGAGCTGGGCGGTGTCGGCATCGATCGTGTCGTTGATGGTCGCCATCTGCCCCTGCTTCATCAGCAGGCGGATGACGTCGACCGCGCGCTCCGACATGCGGTTGGCGAGGTCGGAAATGGTGATCGCCTCAGGAATAGTGACTTCGCGTACCAGCTTTTCCTTCGGCTCGTCGGAGGCATGCGCCTTGAGCCGCTGGGTGCGGCGGCGGAACGAGGCGACCGAACGCTCGCGCACTTCGTCGGCGCGCAGCGCCGTGACCAGCGTGAGCCGGCCGCGCTCTTTCGTGGGTACGCCACGCGGCGCGGCGGGACGTGCAGTGGCGGGACGCGCGGCGCCGGGACGGCGCGGGCGCGGCGCCTCGTCCTCGTCGGCTTCCAGCGCCATGCGGGCGGCCGGGCCGGGTTTGCGCGTCTCGTCCTCGCCCAGACGCTTCTTGGCGACTTCGCCGGCTTTCTTTTTGGTTTCCTCTTCGCGCTTGTGGCGCTCGTCTTCCTCGCGCTTGCGCGTTTCGGCGGCTTCGCGCTCGGTCTTGTCGATGACTTCGCGCGAGGCTTTGCGGCGCGCCTCTTCCTCGGCGATCTTGCGTTCTTCCGCTTCGCGCACGCGCGAATCGGCGAGCGCGTGGGCGCGCGCGACGCGCTCCTCCTCGGTCAATGTGCGTAAGACGACGCCGGACGGCTTGGGCTGCTCGGCGGGCGCGGCAGGCGCTGCGCCGGCGCGCGCGGTCGCCGCCGTCTTCTTCGGCGCCTCGGCGACTGCAACTGGCTCGGCCTTGGCCTCGGCCGGGCCGCCGATGGTGCGGCGTTTGACCTTCTCGACCACGACCTGCTTGCTGCGGCCATGGCTGAAGCTCTGGCGCACCACGCCCGTCTCGGTGCGCGGCTTCAGCGTCAGCTTGCCGAGTCCGAGTTTCTTTTCGCCGCCGGGGTTCTTCGATTCACTCATTCCGTACTGTGTCCTTGTGCGCCATCCGTCGGCGCCTGTGCGCTAACCAATTCGGGCGATTGTCCGGTCCGAAAGCGCTCCAAGCGCCCGGCGCGGGCGAGAAAAGTCTCGCTCACGGGTCCGGCAAGCAGGGCTGCATGTACCACATTTGGGCGGTTCAATGCCAAATCCAATTGCGCTCCGGTTAATCCCTCGATGATCGCGATTTCCCGCGATTTTTCGGGGCTTTTGCCCCGCAAGGCGGCGTTGAGCTTGCGCTTTCCGTCGGCCCCGGCGTCGGCGGCGTGGATCAGTGCCCGCAAATCGTCGCGGCCGATGGCCGCCTCCACCTTGGCGAAACCGCCGATCACCTGCCCGGCCTTGCCGGCCATCGCCAGCGCGTCCAGGGCACTGCGTTGCAAAAGCCGCTCGGTGGCGGCGGCGAGGTCGGCGCCGAGGCGCACGTCGCGCTTGAATCCGCGGGCGAAGACGTTGCGTTTGACCGCCTCCTCGATCGCCGCGCGGCTGGCGGTGATCCAGATGCCACGCCCGGGCAATTTCCGCTTGAGGTCGGGCACGGCGTCGCCGGTAGGGCCGACCACGAAGCGGATCATCTCATCGACCGGCTTCAAGGTGCGGGTGAGGGCGCAAGTCCGCTGCATCCCCGGAGCGACATGCGCCGCTCCGCGGTCGAGTTCGTCGTCTTGCACCATCGCCAGCATCGCCGCTTCCTCGCTCCGTCAAGCTTGAGGAGTTTCCGCCGGCGCCGCTTCCGCTTCGGTTTCCGGCGCGGGCGGCGGGGCCAGCTCAGCCTCGGTGACCCAGCCAGCCTTGAGGCGCGCCTGCATGATCAAGGCTTCGGCGTCCTCGCGGGACACGTCGAGGCCCTCGAAGAAGCCGGGCTCGTGCTTGGATTCGCCCTCCTTGCGCTCGGTCCAGCCGGTCAGGTCGTCGGTGGCGCAGCCGGCGAGGTCTTCCACGGTCTTCACCCCGTTCTCGCCGAGCGCGACCAGCATCTTGGTGGTGACGCCGGGCACCTCCTTGAGCGCATCCTCGACGCCCAGCTCGATGCGCTTGGCATCGAGCTCGGCCTCCTGCTTCTCGAGATATTCCCGGGCGCGTTCCTGCAGCTCGCGCGCGGTGTCGGCGTCGAAGCCTTCGATGCCGGCGATCTCCTTTTCGTCGACCAGCGCCAGCTCCTCGATCGAGCCGAAGCCTTCCGAGGCGAGCAATTGGCCGACCACTTCGTCGAGATTGAGCGCCTCGACGAAAATCTTGGTGCGGCTCTCGAACTCGGCGTGACGGCGTTCGGACTCTTCCTGCTCGGTGAGGATGTCGATGTCCCAGCCGGTGAGTTGAGACGCCAGACGTACGTTCTGTCCGCGCCGTCCGATGGCGAGCGACAATTGCTGATCGGGCACCACCACCTCGATGCGCTCTCTGTCCTCGTCGAGCACGACCTTGGCGACTTCCGCCGGCGCCAGCGCGTTGACCACGAAGGTGGCGATGTCGGGCGACCATGGGATGATGTCGATCTTCTCGCCCTGCAATTCGTTCACCACCGCCTGCACGCGCGAGCCGCGCATGCCGACGCAGGCGCCGACCGGGTCGACACTCGAATCGCGCGAGATCACCGCGATCTTGGCGCGCGAGCCGGGATCGCGGGCGACCGCCTTCACCTCGACGATGCCGTCGTAGATTTCCGGCACTTCTTGCGCGAACAGTTTGGCGGTGAACTGCGGATGCGTGCGCGAGAGGAAGATCTGCGGCCCGCGAGGTTCTCGCCTTACATCGTAAATATAGGCGCGGATGCGGTCGCCGTTGCGGAACACCTCGCGCGGCAGCATCTCGTCGCGCCGCACGATGGCCTCGCCGCGGCCGAGATCGACCACCACGTTGCCGTATTCCACGCGCTTGACGATGCCGTTGACGATGTCGCCGATGCGGTCCTTGTACTCGGCGTATTGCCGGTCGCGCTCGGCTTCGCGCACCTTTTGCACGATCACCTGCTTGGCCGACTGCGCGGCGATGCGGCCGTATTCGAGCGGCGGCAGCGGATCGGCGATGGTGTCGCCCACTTGCGCCGCCGGATGGCGCTTACGCGCGTCCTCGAGCGTGATCTGGTTCGACGGGTTCTCGACGGTCTCGACCACCAGCATGTGGCGGGTGAGGCGCAGGTCGCCGGTTTTCGGCTCGATCTCGGCATGCACGTCGGTTTCCGCGCCGTAGCGCGAGCGCGCCGCCTTGGCGATCGCGTCCTCCATGGCGGCGATGACGATGCCGCGGTCGATCGCCTTCTCGCGGGCCACCGCGTCGGCGATTTGCAACAGTTCGAGCCGGTTGGCGCTGACTGCCATAGCTCAGTCTCCTTGGTTGGCGGCCGATTGATGCGGCCGATGCCGTGAGTGTCTTTCTTTACGTCGTTCTTGCTTGCGCGCCGCGCGCGTGTCGCGCTTGGCGGCCTTTTCGCGCCGCAAGGCCAGCGTCACCAATTCGTCGGTGAGCACGAGCTTTGCTTCGCTAATCTCTTCGATCGGAAGCAGCACCTCCGCTTCCTCGCTTTCGGTCGCGTCATCGCGGTGAAGGCGCGCCGCTTCGCCCTCGGTGCCGAGCAACTGGCCGCGGAAGCGCTTGCGGCCGCCGATCGGGATGAGCATCTCGATCTTGACCAGATGGCCGGCGTAGCGGTCGAAATCCGACTTGCGCACCAGCGGACGGTCGATGCCGGGCGAGGAAATCTCCAGCCGGTAGGCGCGCTCGATCGGATCGGCCATGTCGAGCACCGGCGAGAGCGCACGCGAGACCGTCTCGCAATCCTCGACCGCCATGGTTCCGTCGGGACGTTCCGCCATGAGCTGCACGGTGCAACCGTCGGCGCCGGAAATCTTGACCCGCACCAGGCGGTAGCCGAGCTGCTCGATCACCGGCTCGGCGATGGCCGCGACGCGGGCGGCGAGCCCCGGCTCGACGATGAGCCGCGGTTCGTTGTCGCTCTGCGCGGCGGTCTCGGCCGCCTGATGTGCCTCGTTTCCGGCCATTTCGGTAACAAAAAAGAGCGGGCCCGGGAGGACCCACTCTCAAAACCCGTTCGGTTATGAGGGTGTCTTAACAAGCGGAAATATAGCGATTTTCGGATTTCTTGCAAGGGCAAAGGGCGCGCGAGGGCTAACCCTTCGTTCAGAATCTCGCCCTAAAACAGCGGTAAATTCGAAAATTGGACCACCACCACAGGCCGTTTGCGCAGGTTTCCCGCAATGAGCGTTCCCGTCTCGCTGCTTTCCGAACTGGAAGAGGTCGTCCAGCACGGCTCGGCGGCCAAGCGGGCCAAGACGCTGCACCGCATCACCAGCCTGTTTCTCGACGGCGCGCCAAACTATCGTGATGAACACGTCGCGCTGTTCGACGACGTCATCGGCTGCCTGATCGAGGAGATTGAGGTCAAGGCGCTGGCGGAACTCGCGCGGCGCCTGGCGGCGGTGCCGAATGCGCCGCAGGGCGTGGTGACCACGCTTGCCAACAACGACAATATCGCGGTGGCCGGGCCGGTGCTCAAGCAGGCGCCGATCGCCGATCCCGATCTCAAAAACATCGCCGAGACCAAGAGCCAGGCGCATCTCCTGGCGCTGTCGACGCGCCTCGGTCTGAGCGAGACGTTGTCGGACGTGCTGGTGCGCCGCGGCGACGGCGAAGTGGCGCGCAGCGTTGCCAACAATCACAAGGCCCGCTTGTCGGACAATGCATTCACGACACTGGTCAAACGCGCCGAACGCGACGGCGTGCTGGCCGAGAAAGTCGGCTTGCGCACCGATATTCCGCCGCGCCTGTTCCGGCAGTTGCTGATGCAGGCGAGCGGCGTGGTGCAGCAGAGGCTGCTGGCGCGGGCGAAGCCCGATACGCAGGCGGAAATCCGGCGCGTGCTGGCGAAGGTGACCGAAGAAGTCGCCGCCAAGGCGGCGCCGCGCAATTACACGGCGGCGCTGGCGGCGGTGCAGGCGCGGCACAAGGAGAAGAAGCTCACCGAAGCCGATGTCGCGGACTATGCCGAGAGCGGCAAGTACGAAGAGACGATCGCGGCGCTTGCCACGGTGAGCGCGGTGCCGGTCGAGGTGGTGGACCGGCTGGTCAACGGCGAGCGGGCCGATCCGATGCTGATCCTGGCGCGCGCGGCCGGCTTCGGCTGGCGCACGGTGCGCGCGATCATGGCGGCGCGGCCCGACGCGAAGCCGACCAGGCAGGCGCTCGAGGCCGCGCGCGAGAATTACGAGCGGCTGACCGCGGCCACCGCACAGCGCGTCGTGCGCTTCTGGCAAGTGCGCCAGACCGGCGCCGAGTAATTTATATCCGCCGGAAAATGAAGTAGGCGGGCGCCCGGCCTTCGCGTTTTGCCTTGGCCTCGTAGCGGGTGCCGCAAAAACCCGGCCACGGCTTGCGCCAATCGTCAGCGCGCTCGGCGGTCCATAGGAAACCCTTCGCGCGCAGCACGCGCGCCAATACGTAAGCGGCGTAGTCGGCAATGTCGGTCGCAAAACGCAATTCGCCGCCGACTCTGAGGATTCGCGCCAGCCGCTTGAGGCTGTCGTCCTGGATGAAGCGCCGCTTCCAGTGCCGCCGCTTGGGCCACGGATCAGGATAAAGCAGGTCGACGCGCGCAAGCGCCGCGTCGGGCAGCCAGTCGAGCAACGCGCTGGCGTCGCCGAAATAGAGCCGCACGTTGGTGAGCCTGCGCGCGTCGATGCCGACGAGCGCTTTGGCGACTCCGTTGATGAATGCGTCGGTGCCGATGAAGCCGATGGTCGGATACGTTTGCGCCTGCGCGATCAGGTGTTCGCCGCCGCCGAAGCCGATCTCCAGCCGCACCTCATCGGCATCGACGAACAAGGTGCGCAAGTCGGCGGGTGCGGGCCTGCTCAGATCGAGCGCGACGCGCGGCAGCAGCGTGTCGAACAGCGCAGCCTGCCGCGGCTTGAGCGGATGCCCTTTGCGGCGGCCGAAGAAGGCGCGCTGCGACCCGTCTTTGTCATCACCGGGCCGCCGCGAAGCGGCGTGACCCGGTGATCCCGATTCATGTGGCACTGTGCGCCCCTAAGCGGGATCGCCGGGACAAGCCCGGCGACGACTAGTCTATTGCTCACCGAAGGCGAGGGGAACGCCGGCCTACTTCACCGCGCGCTTGATGGCGTCGGCGAGGTCGGTCTTTTCCCAGGAGAAGCCGCCGTCCTTTTCCGGCGCGCGGCCGAAATGGCCGTAGGCCGCGGTGCGCCGGTAGATCGGGCGGTTAAGCTTGAGACCGCGGCGGATGTTGGTCGGCGTCAGACGGAACAGCTCGGGCAGAACTTTCTCGAGCTTCTTCTCGTCAACCTTGCCGGTGCCATGGGTGTCGACCAGCACCGACATCGGGTCGGCGACGCCGATCGCGTAGGCCACCTGGATGGTGCAACGTTCCGCGACGCCCGCGGCCACCACGTTCTTGGCGAGGTAACGCGCGGCATAAGCGGCCGAGCGATCGACCTTGGTCGGATCCTTGCCGGAGAAGGCGCCGCCGCCGTGCGGCGCATAGCCGCCGTAGGTGTCGACGATGATCTTGCGGCCGGTGAGGCCGCAATCGCCATCGGGCCCGCCGATGACGAAGTTGCCGGTCGGGTTGACCAGGAAATCGGACGGCCGCGACGGCATCCAGCCTTTCGGCAGGGCGCTTTCGACGGCGTCGGCGATCATCTCTTTGATCAGGCCGGGCGTATATTTTTTCCCGTTGCGGCTTTGCGCCCGGTGCTGGGTCGAGACCACCACCTTGGTGCAGCCGACGGGCTCGCCGTTGACGTATTTCACGGTGACCTGGCTCTTGGCATCCGGCTGCAAGTCGTGCAGCTGGCCAGAACGGCGCTTCTCCGACAGCACCTTCAGGATCTTGTGCGCGAAATAAATCGGCGCCGGCATGAACGAGTTCTTCTCATAGACCTCGCTCTCGGTGCAGGCGAAGCCGAACATCATGCCCTGGTCGCCGGCGCCTTCCTGCTCCTCGCCGCGTTTCTTCTTGGCGTTGACGCCCATCGCGATGTCTGGCGACTGGCCGTGCAGCAGTACCTCGACGTCGGCGCCGTAATTGGAGAATCCGTCCTGATCGTAGCCGATGTCGCGCACCACATCGCGCGCGATCTGCGCGATCAACTCGCGGTTCACCACCGCCTTGTCGCCGTGCTTGACGAAGAAGGGCGCTTGACCGCGGCCTTCGCCGGCGATGACGATCTTGTTGGTGGTGGTGAGCGTTTCGCAGCCGAGCCGCGTGTTCACCTGACTGTCGTCGGCGATGCCGAGCTTGATATCGTTCTCGAGAAACGCGTCGAGCACCGCGTCGGAAATCTGGTCGCAAACCTTATCGGGGTGACCTTCGGAAACCGACTCGCTGGTGAACAGGAAATTGGTGTGAGCCACTGGTGAAAACTCCTCCGATGGCGCGGCGTCACGGCCGCGTCATTTCACGGGTGGTTCTTGCAGTGGCGGTGAACGAGGTCAAGATGCGGGCTGCAGTGGGCAGCCGTAAGTGGGGGCGATGGGGCGCAGCCCTTAAGTCTATTCCCCACCGGCGATTTGCTCGACCAGCTCGACAATGCGCCGGCGTAATTTACCGCTCTTGATGCGCATGAACGACTTGGTCAGCGACAGGCCGTCGGAGGTCGCGAGGAAATCGGCCACATAGGCCGGCGAGGGGGCTTCACCCATGCCGGAATGGCCGGGCATATTCGGCGCCCCTTCAAAGAAAAACGACACCGGCACTTGCAGGATATTGGAGATCTGCTGCAGGCGGCTGGCACCGATGCGGTTGGTGCCCTTCTCGTACTTCTGCACCTGCTGGAACGTGAGGTTGAGCGCGTCGCCGAGTTTCTCCTGGCTCATGCTGAGCATCATCCGACGCATGCGGACCCGCGAGCCCACATGCTTATCAATCGGATTAGGAGTCTTTTTCGCCATAACGGCCTCCTATACGACCATACTGATGCGTAATGTCATAGATGACATTGCCCTTGCAACCTAAGTTCCACGTCGATCAAACGTTGCCGTCCCAAAGGAACGAAAATTCGTTATGTGTTTCAAGAGGTTTTCAAAGGGTCGAAACGCAGCCCCCTCCCCTCGGCATGGCAAATCCACAACTTCGCTGCTCCAGATCGCCGGAAGACGGATGGCCTTTGCAATCCAGGGCTGAGGTCGATTCAATCTAGCGCTGCATTCGCCTTCGCGCGATGAGTATCAAACTTACTACCGCAAATAGAATCAAGATGTCGTCGCCGAAGCGCACATAGATCGTCGTGCCGACTGCGCGCGGCAAAGCGGAATCGAGAATCCCCTCGCCGCCGAGCGGCAGCGAGGCGACGATGCGGCCGAGCGGATCGATCACCGCGGAGATCCCGGTATTGGCCGCGCGCGCGAGCGGCAGTCCTTCGGCGATCGCCAGCACGCGCGCCTGCTGTAAATGCTGATACGGCCCGGTGCTGATGCCGAACCAGCCGTCATTGGTCACGTTGACCAGCCATTGCGGCCGCTCGCCCGGCGGCACCGCCGCGCCGGGGAAGATCGCTTCGTAGCAGATCAGCGGCAGCATCTTCGGCGCGCCCGGCACGTCCATGGCGCGGCGGCGATCGCCAGAAAGGAATCCGCCGACCTGCTTGGTGAGCTGCCGCAGGCCAAGCCGCTCCAATATGCGCTGGAACGGCAGGTATTCGCCGAATGGCACCAGATGCACCTTGTCGTAGATGCCGCGGATCGAGCCGTCGGGATCGATCACATAGACCGAATTATAGGCGCGCGGGTTGCTCGCATCAGCGCCGGGCGCCGCGCGCACCGCGCCTGTGATCAATTCGGTCGACGGTTTGAGCAGGTCGCTGATCTGGGTCAGCGCGTCCGGCTCGCGCGCGAGGAAGAAGGGGAATGCCGATTCCGGCCAGATCAACACCGTCGCGTCGTGCACGCCCTTGGAGTTAGGCCCGGTAGCGCGGTTGGACAGGCGCAAGTATCGCTCCATGACCTGCGCCTTGGCGGCGTAGTTGAATTTCTCGTCCTGCTGCAGGTTGGGCTGCATGATGCGCAGCTTCACGCCGCTCACATATTCGGTCGGGTGCTGCCACAGCCGCACCGTGCCGTAGCTCATCAACGCCGCGAGAATGAGAACAGCGAAAAGCGGCGCACGCTTGGGGTGCGGCGTGTCCGCCGTGTCGTCGGCGAGCACGGCGGGGCTGGCGCAGATCGCGATACAAAGGAAGGTGAGCCCCCAGATGCCGGTGAGCGTGACGCTTTGCGCCAGCGCCAGTGGTTCGGTCAGCGCATAGCCGAAGGTGTTCCAGGGGAATCCGGTGAGCAGATGGCCGCGCAGCCATTCAGCGCCGGTCAGCGTGGCGGCGAGCGCCAGGATGCGCGTCGCCCCGCGCACCCAGATCAGCCGCGCCGCGGCAAGCCCCAGGCCGGTGTAGAGCGCGAGATAGGCCGGCAGGCCGGCGACGGCGACCGGTAACAGCCAGCCGAAGGTCTTGGCATCGACCAGGAAAGCATAGCCGATCCAGTAAAGTCCGGCGACGAAATAGCCGAAGCCGAAGCACCAGCCGACGAGCGCCGCGCTCCAGGCGCCGCTCCAGCGTCCGGCGGCGGAGCCGTCCACCAGCCAGACCATGACCGGGAAGGTCACGAACAAGATCGGCCAGGCATTGAAGGGGGCGAGCGCCAGCGCCGAGGCGGCGCCGGCGAGCAAGGCAATGATGGCGCGCTGCCAACCATGGGCGAGCACCACTGCATAAGCGAGGCGGGTGACGATCACGGACGGGGTGTGCCGGCTGCGGATGTCCCGCCGTCTTTGCCGGCGGGCTGTTCGTCGATGGGCAAGGTCGGTGGCGTGGTGCCGGCGAGTACGGCATCCGGCTCGCCGCGCTTGCGCTCGGTGCGCGGCCGGTCGCGTTGCTGCTTGAGCCTGGTGATGCGTACGCGCTTGATGCGGCGCGGATCGGCATCGAGCACCTCGAATTCGAACAGGCCGGGGCCGGGGATCAATTCTCCGCGCAGCGGCAGCCGGCCGGCGCGCGTGACCAGATAGCCGCCGAGCGTGTCGACTTCCTGCGCCACTTCGCCAGGATCGAAATCGTTACCGATGGTGGCCGCCACATCCTCGAGATGCGCGCGCGCATCGGCGATGTAGGAATTGTCGTTCTGACGCACGATCTGCGGCGTCTCGGCTTCGTCATGCTCGTCGGCGATGTCGCCGACGATCTGCTCGACGATGTCCTCGATGGAAACCAGGCCGTCGCTGCCGCCATATTCGTCGACCACCAGCGCCAGATGGATGCGCGTCGCCTGCATGCGCGCCAGAAGGTCGATGACGCGCGAGGACGGCGGCACGAACAGGATCTCGCGCACGATCTTGGCCGAGGATAGCGGCATCGACAGATCGATCGCCTTGAGGTCGAGGCCGGCCGGCAGCGGCTTCTTGCGCTTGGCGTTCTTCTGCGGATCGACCGCCGCGCGCGCGGTCATGAAGGCGATCAGGTCGCGGATGTGCACCATGCCGATCGGGTCGTCGAGCGTGTCGTTGTAGACGACGAGCCGCGAATGAGCGGCGCCCTCGAACATGCGCACGAGCTCGCCGAGCTTGATGTCCTGCTGCACGGCGATGATGTCGGCGCGCGGGATCATGACGTCGCCGACGCGGCGCTCGCGCAGGCCGAGGATGTTCTTGAGCATCCGGCTTTCTTCCGGCGAGAAGCCGGATTCGCCGGGCGTCATGGCATCGAGCACGTCGCGCAGATCGGCGCGCGAGTTCGGCCGCCGGCCGAACAGCGAGCGAAACACGCGCGTCAGCCAGCTTTCGCCGCCTTCACGTGGGGCCGGCACTGGGACCGGCAGGTTGCGCGGCTCGTAGTGGGCGGTGTCGGATTTGGAACCGGTGGGATCGTCAGGCATGGCGGTCAGGCGTCGCCGCAATTGAGATCGCGCTCGAGATAGGGGTCGGGCATTTTCAGGCGGGCCATGATCTTGCTTTCGAGCCCTTCCATTTTGTCCGCTTCGGCGTCGGCCTGGTGATCGTAGCCGACGAGGTGGAGAAATCCATGCACCGTGAGATGGGCCAGATGATGAAGAAACGGTCGCCCCTCGCCGTTGCATTCCCGCTTCAGCGTCTCATAGGCGATGACAATATCGCCCAGGAAGCGTACGCCGACGCCCGGTTTGGCGGCCGGAAACGACAAGACATTGGTTGGCTTGTCGATACCGCGCCATTGCCGGTTGAGCGCACGAATCGCCTCATCGTCGGTGAGCAGGATAGCCACTTCGCCAGCCCCTGTTGAGAGCGCGGCCGCGGCCACGGCAATTGCCTCGCGCACGGTCTGCTCGGCGGCGGTTTCGGCCCGCCAGAGCGGGGACTGCACCTGAATGTCGACCGACGGCGTCGCCGCGCGTCGGGGCGGCGCGCGATTCATTTTTTGGCCTCGCGCGCGGCTGCCTTGCGGTCGTAGGCCTCGACGATGCGGGCGACCAGTTCGTGGCGGATCACGTCCTCATGGGTGAAAGCAACGTGGCCGACGCCTTCGATGCCGTCGAGCAGCCGCACCGCTTCGGCAAGCCCCGACGCTTGCCCGCTCGGCAAGTCGACCTGGCTCGGATCGCCGGTGACGATCATGCGGCTGTTCTCGCCCAGGCGGGTCAAGAACATCTTCATCTGCATCGAAGTCGTGTTCTGCGCCTCGTCGAGGATGACGCAAGCGTTCGACAGCGTGCGGCCGCGCATGAAAGCGAGCGGCGCAATTTCGATCTCGCCGGCCTGCAGCGCACGCTCGACGATGCGCGCATCCATCAGGTCATAGAGCGCGTCGTAGATCGGGCGTAAGTATGGATCGACCTTTTCGCGCATGTCACCAGGCAGGAAGCCAAGCCGTTCGCCGGCTTCGACCGCCGGACGCGACAGGATGATGCGGTCGATCTCCTTGCGCTCGAACATCTGCACCGCTTGCGCGACGGCGAGCCAGGTCTTGCCGGTGCCGGCGGGGCCGGTGCCGAAGACCAGATGATGGCGCTTGAGCGCGCGGATATAGGCGTCCTGCGCGGCGGTGCGGGCGCGCACCGGGCGTTTGCGTAAGTTAATTTCCTCGAAGGCCGGGCGCGCGCTGGCCGGGTCGTAATCGAACAGCGAGCCCTGCGCGATCGCCTGGCGGATGGCGCCTTCAACGTCGCCTTGGCTCAATTCATGACCGCGCTTGATATGCTCATAGAGTCCTTCGAGCACGCGGCGGGCCTGCTCGCAGCCGCCGCGCGAGCCGTCGACGGTGACATGGTTGCCGCGCTGCTCGGCAACGACGCCGAGGCGGCGCTCGATCAGCGCAAGATTTTGTCCGTATTGGCCGAACAGGATGGAGGCGAGCCGGTTGTCTTCGAAGGCGAGCACGATCTGGGTGGTAGCCGTTTCTTCCGAAGCGGCGGCGGGTGGGATCGGCGAATCCGGTGTGCGCAAGTGGTTTCCTAGGCTCCTGCGTTGCTTCTCGCCCTCCCCTGGAGGGGGAGGGTGGGCGGCGCAGCCGCCGGGGTGGGGTGAACTTCAACGCTGTTACCCCCAGCTGCCAGACTTCGCTGCGCTTCGTCCGGCGACCTCCCTGCAGAGGGAGGTGAAAAAGAAGAGGCGAGCGCACCGAACAGGCTGTTGCTTCCGACTTCGGTGACGGTGACCGGGACTACCGACCCGATCAGCGCGGGCGGGGCCATCGCCTGCACTGTCTGCAAATATGGAGTGCGGCCGACCAATTGCCCAGGGTGCCGGCCCGGCTTTTCCAGCAGAACTTCAAGGCTTTTGCCGGCAAAACCGGCATTGAAAGCGCGCCATTGCCGGGTAATCACCGCCTGCAGGCGCTGCAGCCGTTCGGACTGCTCGCCCGGCGCAACCTGGCCGTCCAATTCGGCCGCCGGCGTGCCGGGCCGCGGCGAATACATGAAGCTATAGGCGGTGGCGAAGCCGACCTCTTCGACAAGCGCGAGCGTGGCGCAGAAGTCGGCCTCGCTCTCGCCGGGAAAACCGACGATGAAATCGGAGGTGAAGGCGAGATCGGGCCTGCTCGCGCGCAGGCGGGCGATCACGTCGAGATAATCCTGCCGCGTGTGCCGGCGGTTCATTGCCGCCAGAATGCGGTCGCTGCCGGACTGCACCGGCAGATGCACGTAAGGCATCAGCGCCGGCAGGTCGCCGTGCGCGGCAATCAGGTCGTCGTCCATGTCGCGCGGATGGCTCGTCGTGTAGCGCAGCCGCACGATGCCGGGCACCTGCGCCAGGCGGCGCAGCAATTTTCCGAGCGTCGCCGGACGGCCGCCGGCGTCCTGCCCGTGATAGGCATTCACGTTCTGCCCGAT
>DATJVE010000065.1:0-58844 GCA_035501975.1 Pseudolabrys sp. | reverse complement strand
CGCGAATTCGCGCGGATTGGCCGGCCCCACATTGACGAGCGCGGTGAGTTTGCCGTCGGTCGCCCGCCACAGTCCGAGCTCGTTGGCGGTGACCTCCGATCGCCAAACGCCCGGCTCGGCCGGTTGCAAATTGAGCGTGCGGCTTTTGCCAGTCGGCGAGGTCAGCGTCACGTCGTTGACGCTGTCGGCCATGGTCTGCCGCTGCACGGTGATATTGTGGCCCTTGACGATCAGGCGCAGCGCTTCCTCTTCCAGCTCCGGCTGCTTCATCAGCCAGTGCGACAGCCGCCGCAGCAGGTCGAGATGCGGGCCGCCGCCTTCGTAGCCGCGCGCCCACAGCCAGATGTGATCGGACAACAGCAGCGCGACGCGTCCTTCGCCCTCGCGCGCGAGCACCAGCAACGGCTTGCCGTCGGGCCCCTGCATCACGGCGGTGCCGGTGTTGCGCTTGGTGTCGACGAGGCGGAACCACTGGCTCCAATGCGGCGGGTCGCTCTGCGAACCTTCCAGCCCGCGCGTCACCGGATGGCGTTTGCCGGCCTCGGTCAGCGTGGCGCGGAACGGCTCCTCGGTGACGTCGCCGCTCGGCTCCGCCGGCAGGATGGCGTCGAGCGGCGTGCGCCAGATGCTGGTCGGGCTCGCGTAATCCGGGCCTGCGGCGATCAGCACGGCGCCGCCGTCGCGCACGTAGCGCGCGATATTGTCGAAATAGATCATCGGCAGCACGCCTTGCCGCGCGTAGCGGTCAAAGATGATGAGCTGGAATTCCGAGATCTTCTGCTGGAATAGCTCGCGGGTCGGAAAGGCGATCAGCGACAGCTCGTTGATCGGCGTGCCGTCCTGCTTTTCCGGCGGCCGCAGAATGGTGAAATGCACCAGGTCCACGGAGGCGTCGGACTTCAGCAGATTGCGCCAGGTGCGCTCGCCGGCATGCGGCTCGCCGGAAACGAGCAGCACGCGCAGTTTGTCGCGCACGCCGTCGATCGAAACCACCGCGCGGTTGTTGACGTGCGTGAGCTCGTTTTCGAGCGGCGCGGCCTCGACCTCGACGATGTTCTGCCCGGCATGCGGGATCGGGACCTTGACCTTGACCTCGGTGCCGATGTTCACGAAGCGCTGTTCCAGCATTTCGCCGTCGCGCCGCACGGTGACTTGCGCCGTGCCGGCGTTGGCGCCCTGATCCTCGACGCGGAAGCCGATCACCTGCGACTGCCCGACGATGCCGAAGCGCGGGGTTTGCGTAAGCACCACGCGGCGGTCGATCTCGTTGGCGTGGCCGGTAATCAGCGCGTGTACCGGCGCCTTGAAGCCGAGCGCGGCGGCATCGGCCGGCACGTCGTGCACGCGGCCGTCGGTGATCATGATCGCCCCGGCGACGCGGTCGGGCGGCACGTCGGCGAGCGTCGCCGACAGCGCCGAGAACAACCGCGTGCCGTCGGTTTCGCCGTCGGCTGCGCCCGCTTCGGCGACGCGGACTTCCAGGCCCGGGATGCGCTTGAGCCGTTCAACCAGCGTGGCCCGCGCGGCTTCGGTCTGCGCATTGCGGTCGCCGAAATCCTGGCTCGGGCTCTTGTCGACGATGACGGCGGCGACGGAAGGGATCGGATCGCGATCCTCGCGCGTGAGGGAAGGGTTGGCGAGCGCCAGCACCAGCAGCGCCAACGCGATGGCGCGCAGCACCGCGCCGCGGCTGCGCGCCAGCAGCAGCAGCACCGACATCAGCAGCGCCAGGCCGAACGCGGTCCACACCACGTAGGCCGGCACCAGTGGGGCGAATGAGACGCCGAGGTTCATCGTCAACACACCAACGCGCGTACGTGCCCAGCGCGCGAGTATTCGAGAATTTGCTTGTCGCGGGTCACGATCGTCATGTCTGCTTCGCGCGCCGTCGCGATGATAATGCGATCGGCCGGGTCATCGGGCGGCGAGCCGGGCAGGTCGCAGGAGTCCGCCAGTATCTCGACCGTCAACTGGGGCATCCCGGCGGCCATCTTACCGGTCGCCTGGCGGAACCAACGTGCCGCCGGCAGGGTGATGGCCAGCCGGCTCTTGCGAACGAGGTTGGCGATCTCCCACGCGCTGATCGGGGACACATGGAGATTTCGGCTTGCGGCCGCGGCGCGTGACTCAGGCGTCATGTCGGCGCCGTTGGCCAGCCAAAGCAGCGCGCAGGTATCGAGCAGAAGATCACTCATTGAGTAACCGTCCCTCCGGAGCATTCCATTTCTCTCCGGATGGCTTGGTTAAATCGACGCCGGGCATGAAGGTGATCGTGCCGGCCATGCAGCCCCAAGGGTCTGTTTTCGTCGAAGCCGTTGCCGCTGCGGTCGGCGGGCCCGAGCGCTGGAACGTCACTTTGCGGGCCGCAAGATCGATAGCCTCGGTGCGCCAACCGGACTTCATCCATGCCCGCGCGTGGGAATGGCCGGTGGCGTTGTTGCTCCACCAGGCCTCATGCTCATAGGCGCTCTTCGGCAGTTTGAAGCCAAGGATCCGCTCGATTTCGCTAAAGCTCATGCGGTGCAGCCCACCACCCACGGACCCCAAGAATTGCGGCAAAGGTTCATACTTGCTCATTGCAAGCTCCTATCGCTGGCATCTCGATAGTAAGTAATAATATGAAATATACTATTGTCAATAGTAACTGTCATTTTCATTGCCCCAGCCGCTCGAGCAGCGCGGGGATGTGCACCTGGTCGGCTTTGTAGTTGCCGGTGAGCGCGTACATCACGATGTTGACGCCGGCGCGGAAGGCGAATTCGCGCTGGCGCGGCTCGCCCGGCACCAGCGGCAGCATCGGTTGGCCGTCCGGCCGCATCGCCCAGGCGCCGGCGAGATCGTTGGAGGTGATCAGGATCGAGGAGACGCCGTCGCCGGCGCGCGCCGGCCGGTTGACGTCCTCCTCCTGCTCCTGCGGCAGCGCCTCGACCCAGAGCTGGCCGGTGGTGAAACGGCCAGGGAAGTCGCGCAGCAGGAAGAATGTCTTGGTCAGCACGTGATCGCGCGGCACTGGCTCGAGCTCGGGGATATCGAGCGAGGAGAGGATCGAGCGCAGCGCCACCATGCCCGGGCCTTGCATCTCGCCGCCCGGGCCGGGCGGCGCGTCGATGGCATCGCGCGTGTCGAACAGCACGGTGCCGCCGCGCTTCATATAGGCGTCGATGTGGTCGAGCGCGGCCTGCGAAGGCCGCGGCGCATCGGCCGAGATCGGCCAGTAGATCAGCGGGAAAAAGGCGAGCTCGTCGCGCGCCGGATCGAGGCCGATCGGCTCGCCGGCTTCCAGTGCCGTCCGTTGCGCCAGAAACAGCGTGAGGCCCTGCAGGCCCGACTTGCTGACGGCGTCGATATCGGCGTCGCCGGTGACGATGTAGGCGAGATGCGTTTGCATCGTCGCCTTCATGGCGAATTCCTGCTGCTGCGCGGTCAGCGGCGGCGGTTGCTGCGCGGGTTGCGCCCGCGCCGGCTGATGCATGGCCAAGGCGCCGAGCAGGCCTGCCGCCAGCAGTGTCGTCGCCGCGCGGCGGCGCGGCAACATGCTGCTCAAGCCGCCGGACAGCACGATCACCACCAGCGCGTCGAGCATCAGCAGCGTCAGCGCGGCGAGGAAGAATGGCCCGCGCAGATCGAGCGGCTCGCCGTGGCGATAGACGTCGATGCGGGCGTTCAGCGGCGCGTAGTCGAGCGGCACCGGCCGGTCGTTGGGCGCAAGCGTATTGACCGCCAGCAGGCCCTCGGGTGGTCCGTAGAAACCGGGCGGATGATCGGCGCTGGCGCGGGCGTTGAAATTGGCTGGCACCGGGCGTGCGGTCGGCGGCGGCGGCGAGAAGGCGCCGAAGCCGTCGAGCACGCGGCTGGCCGGCACCGCCTGGTTGGCGTGACTGGCGGTGACGGCCTCGTTTGCCGTGTCGTTTTCCGCGGTCGCCGTCGAGTTTGCCAAGGCGACGATGCGCCGGAGCATATCGACGAACGTGCCCGACAGCGGCAGATCGGACCAGCGGGTGTCGGCGGTGACGTGGAACAGCACCAAGAGACCCTTGCCGTAGCGTTGCGCGGTGACCAGGGGCGTGCCGTCGGCGAGCGTTGCCCAAGTGCGGTCGGCAAGCTGCGCATCCGGCTCCGCCAGCACTTGGCGGTTCACCGTCACGTCGTTGGGCACCGTCATGCCGGCGAAGGGGCTCTCGCGCGCAAAGGCGGCGAGCGGCTGCGGCTTTTCCCAGCTCAGACTGCCGCCGAGGATACGGCCGCCACGGCGCAATTTCACCGGCACCAGGTTGTCGTCTTCGGCGCCGGCAAGATGCGGGCCGGCAAAGCGCACCAGCACGCCGCCGTTGTCGATCCATTTGGCGAGCCGGTCGCGCGCCTCGGCGACGTTGCCGACATCGGCGAGGATCAGCATCGGCAGATGCTGATCGAGGAAGCGTTTCACCGCTTCCGCCGGCGCGGCGCCTTCGGCGACGCGAATATCGGCGTAGGGACTGAGCGCGCGCTGCAGATAGTAGTTGGCGCCGATCAGCGGCTGCGAGCGGTCGGAGGCCGACCCCGAGACGATGCCGATGGTGCGCCGGCGCCAGCGCTTGTCGAGCAGTTGCACGCTGCCGGCCGAGCGCTCGCCGGCAATGTCGAGCCGCGCCACGTCGTTTCGGATCTCGACCGGCAGATCGATCACTGCTTCGGCTTCCTGCGCGTCGGAAACGAACTTGAAAGGCGCTTCGCCGAGCGTGAGGCCCTTGAGGTCGATGGCGTTGACCATGCCACTATCGGCATTGCCGGCCTGCGCGCGCAACACTTTTACGGTCAGCGCGCCGGCCGCGTTGTCGGCGGCAGCGAGCGCATGCGCGGCGGGCAGCCCGCCGGCGACGACGGTGAGCGGGTGGCTGCCGATGATCCGCTTCAACCCGGCGATGAATTCGCCGCCTTTGCCCATGTCGACGCCGTCCGACAGCCAGACCACCTCGACGTCCGGCGCGTTCTTCAGGAAACGCTCGAGCAGAGGCAGCGCTTCGGTGCGGTCGACGGTATAGGGTTTGGGCTTTAGCTGTTTGATCTGCACGCGCGCGGCGCCGGCGGTCTGCAGCGACAGATCGCGGCCCGTCTCCGACAGCGGCAGGAGCGCGACGCCGCGATTGTCGGCATCGGCGCGCGCGATCATCTCGTCGGCGGTGCGCAGGCGGGCATCCCATGAGGCGGCCGCGCCCCAGCCGTCGTCGAGCATCACCAGAAGCGGCGCGCCGCGGTTGGTGGTGGCGAGTGGTGGATTCCACAAGGGCCCAGCGGCGGCGATGATGAGCAGCGCGGCCAGCGCCAGCCGCAACAGGATCAGCCACCACGGCGTGCGCGACGGCGTCTCCTCCTTGGGCGCGATCTCGAACAGCAGCCGGGTCGGCGGAAAATCGATGCGGCGCGGCCGCGGCGGCACCAGCCGCAGCAACCACCACAGCACCGGCAGGCTGAGCAGGCCGAGCAACACCAGCGGTTGCGCGAAGCCGAGCGGCAGCGAACCGATCATGCGGCGCTCTCGCGATTCATCGGCGCGTGCCGCGCGGCGACGGTCGGGGTGTGGGCGCTCGCGCCCATGCGCGCATGGATCGCAAAGAGAAGCTCGGTCGGCCCGCGGTCGGTGCGATGAATGGTAAAGCTCCAGCCGAATTGCTCGCACTCGGCGCGCAGCGCCGCGCGGTGGTTGGCGACCAGGCGCTGGTAGTCGTTGCGCCAGGTTTCGGCGCGGCCGGCAGTCACGCTGCCGAGGCCTTCGGATTCGATGAACTCGATTCTGCCGGCGTAGGGGAAGCTCTCTTCCGCCGGATCGACCACCTGCACGACGTGACCGCGCGCGCCGGTGGCCGCCAACTGGCCGATGATCTGGCGAAACTCGGCAATCGGCGACCAGAAGTCGGACAGCAGCAGCACTTCGGAAAACGGCGCCGGCGAGAAGTTGGGCGGCAGGCTCGGCCGCGCGCCGGTATCGTGGATAATCGCTTGCGCCATCTTTTCGATGATCGCCCGGTTCGCCGTCGGCCTTAAGATTTCCGGAATGCCGACGCGCTCGCCGCCTTCGACCAGCACCTCGGCCAGCGCGAAAGCTACGACCAGCGCGCGGTCGAGCTTGCTCCACTCGGTCAGGTGCGAGTTGAAGTCCATCGAGGGCGAGCGGTCGGCCCAGAGCCAGATGGTGTGCGAGGCTTCCCATTCGCGTTCGCGCACATACAAATGATCGTCGCGCGCCGAGCGCCGCCAATCGACCGTGTTTGCCGGTTCGCCGGTGAGGAAGCGGCGGTACTGCCAGAAATTTTCGCCCGGGCCGGCGCGGCGGCGGCCGTGCAAGCCGTGGATCAGCGTCGAGGCGACGCGGCGCGCTTCCAGAATGAGGCGCGGCACGCGCGCGGCAAGCTTTTGGCTAGTGCCTGCCGCCGCGCGGACCGCCTCGTTCTCTGTGTCGCTGCGTGCAAGCTCGGCCATCTGAGCCTATCCGATGCGCGCTTTGAGCCGTCCGATCACGTTCGGAATCGTTTCGCCTTCGGCGCGGGCGGCGAAAGTCAGCGCCATGCGGTGCTTGAGCACGGGCTCGGCCAGTTCGAGCACGTCGTCGACCGACGGCGCGAAGCGGCCGTCGAGCAGCGCGCGGGCGCGCACCGCCAGCATCAACGCTTGGCTGGCGCGCGGGCCGGGGCCCCAGGAGATCAGCTTGCCGATATCGCCGGCTTCTGCACCGGGGCGCGCCGAGCGCACCAGCTTGAGGATCGCTTCCATCACCGACTCGCCGACCGGCAGGCGGCGCACCAGCCGTTGCGCCGCGATCAGATCGTCGGAGGTCATCGCCGGCTTGGCGCGGGTTTCTTCCGCGCCGGTGGTGTCGAACAGGATCTTACGTTCGGCCTCCTGGTCGGGGTAATCCACGTCCACTTCCATCAGGAAGCGGTCGAGCTGCGCCTCGGGCAGGGGATAAGTGCCTTCCTGCTCGAGCGGGTTTTGCGTCGCCAGCACATGGAACGGCTTGGGCAGATCGTGCCGCGCGCCGGCGACGGTCACGTGCTGCTCCTGCATCGCCTGCAGCAGCGCCGACTGCGTGCGCGGGCTGGCGCGGTTGATCTCGTCGGCCATCAGCAATTGCGCGAATACCGGGCCGGCGATGAAGCGGAAGCTGCGCTTGCCGCCCGGACTTTCTTCCAGCACCTCGGTGCCGAGGATATCGGACGGCATCAAATCGGGCGTGAATTGCACGCGGCGCGCGTCGAGACCGAGTGCGGTGCCCATGGTCTCGACCAGCTTGGTCTTGGCGAGGCCGGGCACGCCGACCAGAAGCGCGTGACCGCCGGACAGTACGGTGACCAGCGCGCGCTCGATCACCACGTCCTGGCCGAAGATCACCGCGCCGATGGCGGCTTTCGCCGTGCGCACGCTGGCGGCCGTGGACTCGGCTGCGCGCACGATCATATCTTCCAGTTTTTCGAGGTTTTCGCCGCTTGCCGACGCCATGTTTTCGGTTCCTTTTGTCGGGTCCATTGGCCGTGCCTAACGGCTATGCAACAAACGCACCAGGAGAGTCTTTGCTGCGCCAATTGGGCCGAATCTGCCTCAATCTGCGGGCAAGCTTACGCTATCTTCCGCGGCCTGAACGGTTGAGTCACAAAGTTGCGAACAGGCCAAAGGCGGCCTGAATAACGTAGGGAAACAATGGCGAAGACAGGGCAGGCCGGATTGGAAGGAATTGTGACAGCGCTGAGCGGCGAAAAACGCAAAGGTCCGCCGCCGGTTCACCTGTGGAATCCGCCGTTTTGCGGCGATATCGACATGCGGATCGCCGCCGATGGTACCTGGTTCTATCAAAAGACCCCGATTGGGCGGCCTGCGCTGGTTAAGCTGTTCGCCTCGGTGTTGAAGCGGGAGGGCGACAAATATTTCCTGGTCACCCCTGTGGAGAAGGTGGGCATTGTCGTCGAAGACGCGCCGTTCCTCGCCGTGGAACTGCAGGTGATCGAGGCCGAACATCCTCTTCTTCCTAATTTCTCCGGTGGGCATGTCCTGCGATTTCGCACCAACGTCGACGACTTCGTCGACGCCGGGCCCGGTCATCCGCTTCGCTTCGATCACGATGCCGCGACCGACGGGCTCAAGCCCTATCTGCACGTGCGCCGCGACCTCTGGGCCAAGGTGACGCGGGCGCTGTTCTACGATCTGGTCGAGCTTGGCGTGGAGCGCGAGATCGGCGGCAAGGCGATGTTCGGCGTTTGCTCAGGGCCTGAGTTTTTTGCGATGGCGGAGGCGAGCGCGCTCAGGGAGTTCGCTTGATGCATGGGCTGGGAGCGGCGCAGGCGATGCCGGCGGACGAATTCTTTGCGCGCGCGCGCCAGCGGCTTACGCTCGAGGTGCCGCCGGGCTTGACCGACGCCAGCGTCACGCCGGAGCGCGGCGATCACGACGTCGATCCGGTGATGGCCAAGATTGCCGCGGTGCGGCCGATCCGTCCGGCGGCGGTGCTGGTGCCGATCGTCGATCGCCCCGAGCCGACGGTGCTGTTGACGCAGCGCGCGCAGCATCTGCCGGATCATGCCGGGCAGGTGTCGTTTCCCGGCGGCAAGATCGATGCCGCGGACGAAAGCCCGCTCGCCTCGGCTTTGCGCGAAGCCGACGAGGAAATCGGTCTCAAGCGCGACTTCGTCGAGCCTCTTGGCTATCTCGATCTCTACATGACCACGCTCGGCTACCGCATCGTGCCGGTGCTGGCGCGCGTGAAGCCAGGCTTTGCGCTGACGCTCAACACCAGCGAGGTGGACGCGACCTTCGAGGTGCCGCTCGGTTTTGTCATGGATCAAGCCAACGTGCAGCGCCATTCGCGCGATTGGCAGGGCATGACGCGGCACTATTACGCCATCACTTTCGGCGAGCGCTACATTTGGGGCGTGACCGCTGGTATCCTGCGCAATCTGCACGAACGGATATATCGATGAGGGACAAAAGGCTCCCATGATCCGCATCGGCTTCACCGAGATCGCCCTGTTCGTCGCGCCGTTCGTGCTCTACGCGGTGTTCCTGTGGGCGACCAAAGAGGGCGTGATGGACGCGGAATCCTGGCCGCTGTCGCGGCTTGCCTGGCTCGCCATCGCCGCGCTCTTGCTGGTGGTCGGCAGCTTCATCTATTTCGCGCATTTCACCGGCGCGCCGCCGGGCTCGACCTACGTGCCGGCGCATATCGAGAACGGCAAATTCGTGCCGGGGCAAACCAGGTGACGGGCGGGCAAACCTCGCGCAGCCTCGCCGGCGCCGAATGGCTCAGCGGCGGTGCGCTGGCGCGGCTGCTTGAAGTGCTCGATCGCGACGGCGAGGTGGCGCGCGTGGTCGGCGGCGCCGTGCGCAACGCGCTGATCGGCTTGCCCGTCGAGGAGATCGACGTCGCCACCACGGCGCCGCCGGAGGAGGTGGTCAGGCGCGTTGCCGCCGCCGGCTTCAAGCCGGTGCCGACCGGCATCGAGCACGGCACCGTCACCGTCGTCATCGACAGGCATCCGTTCGAGGTGACCACGCTGCGCCGCGACGTCGAAACCTATGGCCGCCACGCCAAGGTCGCCTTCGGGCGCGACTGGCGGGAAGACGCCGAGCGGCGCGACTTCACCGTCAACGCGCTGTCGGCCGCGCGCGACGGCACGGTCTACGATTACGTTGGCGGCCTCGCCGATCTGGCGAAACGCCGCGTGCGCTTCATCGGCGATCCGCAACAGCGCATCGCGGAAGATTATCTGCGCATCCTGCGCTTCTTCCGCTTCCACGCCGCCTATAGCGACGGCGGCCGTCCCGACGCCGAGGGGCTTGCCGCCTGCATCGCCGGGCGCGACGGGCTCGACCAACTGTCGCGCGAGCGCGTGCGCATGGAGACGATGAAGCTGGTGGTGGCGCCGCACGCGGTGCCGACGCTCGTCGCCATGGCCGATTCCGGCTTGCTGCTGCGCGTGCTCGGCGGGGTGAGTTATCTCGGCTCGTTCGAGAACATGGCCAAGGTCGAGGCGGCGGCGGGGCTGGCGCCCAATGCGGTGCGCCGGCTCGGCGCGCTCGCCGTCGCGGTCGCCGAGGACGCCGAGCGGCTGTGGCAGAAACTGCGGCTTGCCAATGCCGAGCACGAGCGGCTCGCCTCGATGGCGGAGCACTGGCGGCAGATATCGCCGGCGGCGGGCGAGCCGGCGGCGCGCGCGCTGCTCTATCGGCTGCGCGCGCAGCATTTCACCGACCGCGTGCTGCTCGCCTGGGCGCGCTCGCCGGCGACCGCGCACGAGGCGACCTGGCACACGCTGGCGAGCCTGCCGCAGCGCTGGAACGCGCCGGTGTTTCCGTTGAAGGCCGCGGATTTCATGGCGCGCGGCGTGGAGAAGGGGCCGGCGCTCGGCTTGGCGCTTGCCGCGGCGGAGCAGGCGTGGATCGCGGCGGGCTTTCCGGAAGATGCCGAAGAACTTGACGCCATCGCGGTGGCTGCGGCGCAGTCGCTTGCATAATAAGACAGGACCCCGGAATGCCGGGGTCCGCGATGTCGGTTAAGGCGCCATCTGTGTCGGGCTCGAACTTATTTTCCCATGCTCCAGAAGCGCCAGTTTGCCCCGACCCTGAACGTGCTCGCATTCGCGCCGAGGTCGCAGTTCACGGGGCAGCCGGCCGCAGTGTAGTAAGCCACCGGCGTCAGGTGGGTGTAGAGGTATTCGGCTTTCAGACTGAGATTCTGCGTGAGGCCATATTCCACGCCACCACCGAGCACGTAGCCGGTATGCGAGTGGGCATCGGCGAAGCCGCCTGGGCCGAGAGCGGACTGCATGTGGCCCCAGGCCCATCCGCCTGTCGCGTAGACCAAGTAGCGGTCCCATGCGTACCCGGCGCGGCCGCGGACCGAGCCGAGCCTGTCGATCTTTCCATTGGTGAAGCCAAAAAGGGAAACTTGATCGCCGCCAATATCCGCGTGATCGTAGTCGGCTTCGACGCCAAGAACGATATTGCTCAGCTGATAGTTGTAGCCGACCTGTCCGCCGAACAATCCGCCCGAGATGCCGAAATTGCCGGCGAAATAGACCGGCATGATATCGCCGCTTGTCGTGCCGGCGCCGTAGCCGGCGTTGGCACCGAGATACAGTCCGGTCCAATTGTACGGGCCTGCGGCGGCGGTCGGCATGGCAGCGGCGGAACCGCCTTGTCCCAGGAATCGCCAATTGGCGCCGACGCGGTAGATGCTGACGTTCGCGCCGGCATCGCACGGTCCGGGGCAGCCCTGCGCCACGAAGTAATTCTTCGGATCGAGGTGCGCGTAAAGATATTCGGCCTTCAGGCTCAGATTCGGCGTGACGCCATATTCAAGACCGCCGCCAAGCGCATAGCCATCGAGCGTGTTGGATTCCGTGGTGAGCCCAGTCAAGGCGATGTCCGACGCACCCCAGGCAAAGCCGCCGGATGCGTAAACCAGAAAACGGTCGGCGGCATAACCGATACGGCCGCGGACCGTCCCAAGGTTCTTCACCTTTTGGCTGACCGAGGACCCAAAAAGACTCTGTGTGCCGTTGATGTCGGCCCAGTCCCAGTCGGCTTCGACGCCCAGCACCAGATTCGAGATCTGGTAATTGTAGCCGATCTGTCCGCCGAACAGTCCGCCGTTGATGTTGAAGTTGCCGAGGAAGAAGGCGTCGTGAATGCCGCCCGTCGTCGTGCCGGCGCCGTAGCCGCCGTTGAGGCCGACGTAGAGACCGGTCCAGTTGTAGGCAGAAGCGGGAGCCAGCAGCGGCGCCTTCATCGGCATGTCTGCCGCCGACGCTGTTTGTACCCCGCCGATGCCAAATAGCGCTGCCGCGAGCGACAAAGCCTTCAAACGCAAGTTCACCCCCCACGCCAAGACTAATTGCTGCTTGCTGCACACTACCGCAATAGAGGCGGCGGCGGCAAGAAAGTGGGACAGCTCGATTGCAAGAAACTCACGCCTGCGTTGCATTTTGGTGACGGAGGAGGCGCGTTTGGGACCCTTTGTCGGGGCCGGCCGCCGCGATCGAACCAGAACCGGTGGTTCACGCCGAGGCGCACGACGTTGAAACTGTTATGCACGGCATGCCGCGGGCTTTTCGGAGAAAGCGGAGGAGTTCTCCGCCATCGCGGTTGCCGCCGCAGAGCTAAAATGAAAAACCCCGGGCGGTGGGCCCGGGGCTCTTCAGCCTAAGACCTGATGCCTCGGATTCTAATTAGATGCCAGTTGAGGCCGCCGGTGTTGTCGGCGGCCTATTCGCGCGCGCTGAGGTGCGGCCCCTCGCGATGACAAACGAAAGCGGGGCACCGGTCAGGTGCCCCGCAATCAATATCTGACAGCCGATTTGCGCCGCGGCTAATTCGAGCCGAGGATGCCCGGCACGCCGAACTTCAGGCTGACGCGAGCGCGGACGATGTCCTCGGTGGCGCTGATGTTGCGGCCGTTAACGCCCGGAGGCGACGGACCGAAGCCGTCGGCCGACGAGGCGTGATAGGCGCTGCCGACATCCACGTGCTGGTATTCGATGCCGGCGATGATGTTGTTGGTCACCGCGTACTCGACGCCGCCGCCGATATAGAAGCCGTCCTGTTTGACGCCGGTGAAGTCGAATACGGTTGGCGGTGCCGTCAGCTCTCGAGAGTTGACGTTGAGCTGCGCCCAGCCGCCGCTGACGAACGCAAGCCACCGGTCCCAAGCCCAACCGGCCCGGCCGCCGACGGTCAACAGCGTGCCCAACTGCACTTGGCAGATACTGCCGGCAGTGCTGACGCACTGGGTACCGCTGACGCCGTAGTCTCCGCTCATCGGAGTACTGAGGGCGGCTTCCACACCGAGCACGAGTTGCCGCCACTGATACTGCACGCCGATATGGCCGCCGAAGATCCCGTCATCGCGGGTCACATCGTGCGCCGAGCTTGTTGGCGGCGTGGCCGGCACGGGGTTCGTATAAGTCCAAGTGGAGCTCTGGCCGCCCCATCCGATGTTGACGCCGCCGTAGATGCCCGACCAATTATAGACGGCCGGAGCAATTGGAGCCGGAGCTGCCTTGACCGGCATGTCCGCCGCCGAAGCGGCCTGCGCGAAGCCGAGGCCCAATGCCGCAGCCAATAGTGTCATGATTTTGGTACGCATCGCCCTTGCCTCCAAATGTTCCGCACTAGTTTTTTTTGTTAACGAAATCATAGGAAATGCCTCGCCACATGCACAAGACCAATGGTCCGATATTAAACAGGTGAGGCAGGTTCTAAGCCATAATCCCAGCCTATGGTGCAAAGGGGCAACAAGCAAAAGGGGCCATTTTCCGCGATAATTTGCTGCCGGCGCTCCATTGTTCCCCAGTAAGCGGTTGTCGTATTTCAGCTTTTTGCAGTCCCCCGGTGGCGACCGTGGATTGCCATGCGGTCGGCGCCCCGACCCGCCTCCGCAGCTACGGCACGCAGGTTCGGCGCGCTCGCCAGTCTGCCGCAGCGCTGGAACTTTCCGCCCAAGGCCGCGGATTTCATGTCGCGCGACGAAGGGGCCGGCGCTCGGGGCGGCGCTAGCGGCGGCCGAGGCTGCATCGGTCGCGGCCGGGTTTCCGGGGGACGCGGCGGGGCACGACAAAATCGCGAGCGCGGCTGTGCGTCCAAAAGCCGAGCGGCAGGACAAATAAAAGGCCCCGGGCAACGCCCGGGGCTTTCGTCAACGGATCGCTAAGATCCGATTAGAAGTGGTAGTTCAAGCCGCCGCGGACGATGCTGACCTTCTCGGTCGCGCTGACCGGGATAAACACGGTATACATGGTCGGACTGCCGAAATCGGCATAGAGGTATTCGAGCTTGGCCGACCAACGCGGCGCGAGAAACGCTTCTACGCCGCCGCCAAGAGTCCAGCCGGATTGCCATTTCCTGCCGCAAGTCGCGATGCTGCCAGGCCCGGCCGAACCGCAGCTGTCCTGGCCGGTATATATTGAGCCGTAAGCGAGGCCGCCTGTGGCGTATACGAGCCAACGCTCCCATGCGTAGCCGACGCGGCCGCGGAACGTTCCGAACGACTCCAAGTTGGTGAAACAGGTCGGGGCGCCGCCAATAACCACGGTGCAATTGGGGTTGCTGACTGTGCCGTTGATGTTTGCCCAATCCAGGTCGGCCTCAAGGCCGAGAACCCAATTGGTCATTTGCCAATTGTAGCCAACCGTGCCGCCGACAAGTCCGCCGCTCTGGTTATATGTTCCGGAGGTCGTGCCGGCCGTATCAGTCTGGGACGAACGACCCCAGCCGCCGCCGCCGTTGATGCCGACGTAGAAGCCGGTCCAATTGTACGGCACCGCGAGGGGCGCTTTGACGATCGGCGCTTTGGCCGGCATGTCGGCGGCCGAAGCGGCCTGCACGACACCAAGGCTGAATGCCACGGCCAACAAACTCATGATTTTGGTACGCATCGCCCTTGCCTCCAAATGTTCCGCACTAGTTTTTTTGTTAACGAAATCATAGGAAATGCCTCGCCACATGCACAAGACCAATGGTCCGATATTGAACAGGTAAGGCAGTTTCTAAGCCATAATCCCAGCCTATGTTGCAAAGGGGCAACAAGCAAAAGGGGCCATTTTCCGCGATAATTTGCTGCCGGCGCTCCATTGTTCCTCGGTAAGCGATTGTCGTACTTCAGCTTTTTGCAGTCCCCCGGTGGCGACCGTGGATTGCCATGCGGTCCGCGCCCCGACTAGCCTCCGCAGCTACGGCACGCAGGTCCGGCGCGCTCGCCAGTCTGCCGCAGCGCTGGAACTTTCCGCCAAGGCCGCGGATTTCATGTCGCGCGACGTAGAGAAGGGGCCGGCACTCGGTGCGGCGGAAGACGCGTGGATCGGCGCGGACTTCACCGAAGATCCGGACGAGCTCGACGCGATTGGTGTGACGGCGGTGCAGGCGCGATGGAGCGTCTAGAACCGGTAGTTCAGACCGGCACCCCATTCCCGTAACTTGACCTGCCTACCGAGGTAAGGAACAGAAGGACCGCCTCGGCGCTTTGCGCGCCTCACGTTCGCCCAAATGAACATCCTCTCCGGCTTTGCGCACGTGTCGCTTCTGCAGCTCGCGCTGGTCGCCGCAGTGGCGCTGTTTGCATCGATCGTCGGCGGCGTGTCGGGTTACGGCACCGGCGCGCTGATGCCGCTCGTCTTGGTGCCGCTCGTCGGGCCCGCGCCGTTGGTGCCGATCATCGCCATCTCGGCGCTGCTCAACAATGCCAGCCGGCTGACCGCGTTCCGCGCTCACGCCGACTTCCGCCGCGCCGCCATCGTCACAGCCTGCGCGCTGCCGACCTGCGTGCTCAGCGCCTGGGGCTACACGTACCTGTCGAGCGCTGGCGCGGCGCTGGTGATCGGCGCCATGCTGATCCTGAGCGTGCCGCTGCGCCGGCATTTGAAGCGGCGCGACTTCAAGGTCGGCGACGGCGGGCTGGCGCTGGCCTCGCTCGGCTACGGCGCGGTGGTCGGCGGCACCGCCGGCTCCGGCGTCATCCTGCTGTCGCTGTTGATGGCGGCCGGCATCGGCGGCGCCGGCGTGATCGCCACCGACGCCGCGGTCTCGATCGTCATCGGCATCGCGAAGGTGTCGGTGTTCGGGGTCGCCGGCGTGTTGAGCGCGCAGGTGATCGCCTTCGCGCTGCTGATCGGCATCGTGGCGCTGCCGGGCGCGTTCCTCGCGCGCCGTTTCGTCGAGTGCATGCCGTTGCACGTGCACAGCGCGATCCTCGATGCGGTGGTGCTGCTCGGCGGCGCGGCGATGGTGGCGGCCGCGCTAAGACAGTGAGTCGGCCTGCGCGGTGCGGATCGGCGTGCACTTATTGCTGAAGGCATCGAACAACTGGCGAACGATCGGCAAGTGGCAGTACCAGGTTCCCGGCCGGAATTTGACATGGATTGCTTCGATCCGCCGCGCGCCCAACGTCAGAAATGCGTCGAGGCGCACGGCCTCGCGGTCGAAACTGTCTCCAATGTCCGAAACTTGCGCGAGAAACTTTTTCTTGGCGGCGTCGTCGACCGGGCTCTTTGCCGCCCAGCGGCGTGCTGCTTCGATCCGGCCATGGTCTTTATCGAAGCAGAAATACAGCGTCAGCAATTCGTGCTTGGCACTGTACCAGTCGATGCCGAGGGACTCTGCCGCCGGATTTTCCTTCAGCAGGCTCGGCGGCACCGGCAGCGAAATACTCGACTTGCCGTTCGCGAAGTTCGGCATGTTCTTGTCCTTGTCGCAATCGAAATTATACGCGCCGAGCTTGAGCCGGCTGATCTGGTCGGCGCCGACCTGGCCTGCCGTGGCGGCGTCGCGGCTGGTGTCGCTCGCCCAATCGAGGTCGAGCTCGACGCGGCGCGAAAGCAGGTCAATGTTCTCGCGCAAACTGGTGCGCAGCTCGTCATATTTAGAGTAGATCGCGCGCGCGTTCTTGGCTTCCAGCCCGTTGTCGTCGCCCTGGGTGCCTGCCAGGACCACGTCGCGGTAATTGAAGAACAAGAGTTGCTGCAGCGTGATCGCCTGCGAGAAAGTTTTCGAAACGTCCGAATAGGTATCTTCCGCAGCCTTCATCTGCTGCTCGCCGATCTCTTTGACCTTGTTCTGGTAGGCGGTCAGGTAGTCGACATGGCTGTAAAGGAACGAGCCGAGGGCGGTCACCACCGGAAGGCTCACGAAAAAGTGGAATCGCTTGTTGATGTTGCCGAGAATCGTGTCGCAGCGATCCCAGAAACCGCGGTTGGGCCGCGGCGCTGCCTGCGGCTGTTGCGCGCGATCGCCGTCGTCTGACATGGCTGCCACCATGTGTCCAACGCGGGAGCAGGTCAGCGCAATCTATGATTGCGATCTGGATAATTTTTCTGTTTTGATGTGCCGGGAGCTAAGGCCACTTCACCACCGGCGGCATCGAGGACAAGATCGACTCGACGTTGCCGCCGGTGCGCAGGCCGAAGATGGTGCCGCGGTCGTAAAGCAGGTTGAACTCGACGTAGCGGCCGCGGCGCACCAACTGCTCCTCGCGCTCGGCTTCGCTCCAGGGCGTGGTGTAATTCTTGCGCACCAGTTGAGGATAGACGCCAAGGAAGGCGCGGCCGACGTCCTGCGTGAAGGCGAAGGTCAAATCCCAATCGGTTTCCAGATAATCGTAGAAGATGCCGCCGATGCCACGCATCTCGTTGCGGTGCTTGAGGAAGAAATAGTCGTCGCACCATTTTTTGTATTTGTCGTAGGGCGCGACTTGTGGATGCGCGGCGCAGGCCGCCTTCATCGCGGCGTGGAAGGCGAGCGTGTCGGGGTCGCTTTGCGTGCGCCGGCGATCGAGCACCGGCGTCAAATCGGCGCCGCCGCCGAACCAGGCCTTCGAGGTGACCACCAAGCGCGTGTTCATGTGCACCGCCGGCACGTGCGGATTCTGCGGATGCGCGATCAGCGATATGCCCGACGCCCAGAAGCGCGGATCCTCGGCGGCGCCGGGAATCTCCTTGCGGAACTCCGGCGCGAACTCGCCGTAGACGGTCGAGCAGTGCACGCCGACCTTCTCGAACACGCGCCCGCGCATAAGAGACATGACGCCGCCGCCGCCGGGGCCGCCGGCGTGATCGGTGCGCGACCACGGCGTGCGCGTGAAGCGGCCCGCCGCGCGCTCGGCCAGCGGCGCGCCCTGCGGCAGCGCGTCCTCGACCGCTTCGAGAGCCGCGCAGATGTCGTCGCGCAGGCGCTCGAACCAGGCGCGGGCGCTGCTTTTGCGCGCATCGAGTTGCTCGGCTGCCATGGCGGGGTTCGATCTTTATCCTTCTGTTCAGCGGGAGTTCCTATACGCGGCCTACAGGCAATCTTCCAACTCGTCGCTGCCGCGCGCTCTCTTCAAGCAGTCGCGCACCGGCTCAAACGCAAGATGGATAGGGAGCTTCTCGATTTCGTGGGCGGTGCGCCGGGTCAGCTCTGCCGCCGTCGGATGGGCTTGCTTTTCCTTTCCGAGCCAGCGAAGCAAGCGCGAGATTTCCTCGCGCACCTGCGCGGCGACAGGATCGACTGCCGACTTCGCCGTTTTTTGTAGGGCGCCGGCGTTGGCGTTGCCCGCGAGGGCGAGGATCAGCGCGGCTGCCAGCGCTGCGCTTATTCGTCGTTTCATTGCGTCCCCTCCGGATTGCGTCGGCTTACTCCTATATTCGCGGCTCATTTCAAACCGAGTTTCGCTTTGACGGCTTTTAGAGTTGCGTCCGTGAACGCACCGGCACAGTCGCGGTCGAATTCGGCAACCGCGGCGTCGTAGGCTTTTTGCCTTTGCCGGTACAGCGGGAATTCGGCCTTGAATTTGTTCGCCAGTTCCTCGTGGCGGATCACGCGCTGCTGGAAGGCGGCGAGGCCGGCCTCGTCATAGCCGTTGAGAACGGGAATTTCGGCGTTGATCTGGTTTTCCAGGAACACGGCTTCCGCGGTCTCGCGGTCGATCTCCGCGATTTCGTAATCGATCGCGATGCCGGTTTTGTCGAGTTCGCGCGCCTGGCGCAGGCAGGCTTCGAGCGAGAGCGCCGACATCACCGGTGCGCCGGCCTCGACCGGCGCCCGCGCCAGCAATTCGGCCAGCAGCGGGCGCGCGGCGTGGGCGTTCCCGGCACCGAGCAGAATCGCCATTGGCAAGGCGGCAACGGCCAGAGATCTCGCCAGGTTCATGCCGGCAATATTATCACCGGGCAAAGCCTTCCGTCTGCCGCAGCGCCTCGCCGGCGACCATGGCGACCGCCATCGCCACGTTGAGCGAGCGCAGCCCTTGCGCGATCGGAATGCGCAGGCGAACATCGGCGGCGGCATGCACGGCGGCCGGCACGCCGGCGCTCTCGCGCCCGAACAGCACGATCTGGTCGTCCCGGAAAGCGTAGTCGAGATAACTTTGCTCGGCGGCGGTGGTCAGCAGCACCAGCTTGAGCCGTTCGGCCCGCCGCCAGTCCTCGAAAGCCGCGAACGAGCCATGGCGGGTGAGGGCGACCCTGTCGAGATAGTCCATGCCGGCGCGGCGGAAGGCGCGGTCGGTCACCGGGAACCCGGCAGGCTCGATAATGTGGGCGTCGAGCCCGAGACAGGCGCACAGCCGCAGAATCGTTCCGGTGTTCTGCGGAATATCCGGCTCGTAGAGGGCGATCCGCATCGTCCGGCCTGCCGCTTTTTTCAAATGGCGCCCGAGGTAACCCGCTCTAGACGAACGGTTTATGCGACTAATGGGCGCTGCGCGGATAGCGGGCTTGCGCAAATACCGCAAGGGTGCCAATAAAACGCCACCGCAGCGCCGTCCTGTCTTGCCCAGGGCTGCCGCCAACGGTTCGCCCCGCCGCCGCAGGACTTGCTCCTCGGCTCACAAGCCGCGGGCGGATGACTAAGCCAGCCGGGGGAGAGGGCCTAAGAAGTGACGACCGTGTCTTCGGCGGAGCAGCACACGCGCCGCGACTTTCTCTATATCGCCACCGGCGCCGTCGGCGCCGTGGGCGCAGCCGCGGTCCTGGTGCCGCTGATCACGCAGATGAATCCCGACGCCTCGACCATCGCGGCGGGCGCACCGGTCGAAATCGATCTGGCGCCGATCGCCGAGGGGCAGATCGTCAAGGTGTTCTGGCGCTCCAAGCCGATCTTCATCTTTCACCGCACGGCGAAGGAGATCGCGGAGGCCAAGGACGTCCCCGTCGCTAGCCTGCCCGATCCGCAGCCCGATTCCGAGCGCGTCAAGCAGGGCCACGAGCAGTGGCTGGTGGTCATCGGCATCTGCACCCATCTCGGCTGCATCCCGCTTGCCCACCAGGGCGAGTATGACGGCTGGTTCTGCCCTTGCCACGGCTCGCAATACGACACCGCCGGCCGTATCCGCAAAGGGCCGGCGCCGAAGAATCTGTTCCTGCCGCCATACGCCTTCATCTCCGACACCAAGATCCGGATCGGCTGATCCGCGACGGATTGTTCTCAAAGGTTCTTTCCATGAGCGGACATTCGACCTACCAGCCGACAAATCGCGCTTTGATCTGGCTCGAGAAGCGCCTGCCGATCGGCGGCCTGATCCATTCCTCGTTCATCGCCTATCCGACGCCGCGCAACCTGAACTACTGGTGGACGTTCGGCGGCATCCTCTCGTTCATGCTGGGCGTGCAGATCATCACCGGCATCATCCTGGCGATGCACTACACGCCGCACGTCGACCTCGCCTTCAAGTCGGTCGAGACGATCATGCGCGACGTCAATTTCGGCTGGCTGTTGCGCTATCTGCACGCCAACGGCGCCGCCATGTTCTTCCTCGCCGTCTACATCCACATGTTCCGCGGCATGTATTACGGCTCCTACAAGGAGCCGCGTGAGGTGTTGTGGATTCTCGGCGTCATTCTCTACCTGCTGATGATGGCCACCGGCTTCATGGGCTACGTGCTGGTTTGGGGCCAGATGAGCTTCTGGGCGGCGACCGTCATCACCAACCTGTTCTCCGCCATCCCCGTCGTCGGCGACACCATCGTCACCTGGCTGTGGGGCGGCTACGCGGTCGGCAATCCGACGCTCAACCGCTTCTACTCGCTGCACTACCTGTTGCCGTTCGTGATCGCCGGCGTCGTGGTGCTGCACGTGTGGGCGCTGCACGTCGCCGGGCAGAACAACCCGACCGGCATCGAGCCGAAGTCGGACAAGGACACGGTGCCGTTCACGCCCTATGCGACGGTGAAGGACGGCTTCCTCATCGTCTGCTTCTGCCTGGTCTATGCTTGGTTCGTGTTCTACATCCCGAACTATCTCGGCCACCCCGACAACTACATTCCGGCCAATCCGGCGGTGACGCCGGCCGAGATCGTCCCCGAGTGGTACTATCTGCCGTTCTACGCGATCCTGCGTTCGATCCCGAACAAGCTGCTCGGCGTCATCGCGCTGTTCTCGTCGATCGGCATCCTCGCCTTCCTGCCGTGGCTCGATACGTCGAAAGTGCGCTCGGCGCGCTATCGGCCGCTCTACCGCCAGTTCTTCTGGCTGTTCGTCATCGCCGCGGTGGGCCTCGGCTGGCTCGGCTCCAAGCCGCCGGAAGGAATCTACGTGATCCTGGCGCGCGTGTTCACCTTCTACTACTTCGCCTTTTTCCTGATCGTGCTGCCGCTGCTCGGCATCTTCGAGAAGACCAAGCCGTTGCCGAACTCGATTTCGGAATCGGTCTTGGGCGCCAAGGCGTGAGGACGGTCATGAACATGCAGCGCGCGCTCTTTGCCCTTGTGCTCGCCGGCTCGCTCGTCGCGATCGCGCAGCCCGCCTCCGCGCAATTGACCGAGCAGGCGCCGCCGCCGCGGCAGAAATGGTCGTTCGCCGGCCCGTTCGGCAAATACGACGAGGCGCAGCTCCAGCGTGGATTCAAGATCTACCGCGAGGTTTGCTCCAACTGCCATTCGATCGAATTGTTGTCGTTCCGCAATCTGTCGGACGACGGCGGCCCGGGCTTCAGCGAGGCGCAGGCCGAGGCGGTCGCGGCCGAATACAAGATCAAGGATCTCGACGATCAGGGCAACCAGATCGAGCGAGCCGGCCGCCTGGCGGACTATTTCCCGCCACCCTTTGCCAATGAGCTCGCCGCCAAGGCGGCCAACGGCGGCACCGCGCCGCCCGACATGTCGACGCTGGCCAAGGCGCGCGGCTACCAGCGCGGCTTCCCCTGGTTTATCTTCGACGCCGTCACGCAATACCAGGAGCAGGGGCCGGACTACATCGCCGCCATCGTCAACGGCTTCAAGGACCCGCCGCCCGCCGGCTTCAAGCTGCCGCCGACCGGCCACTACAACGAATATTTCCCCGGCCACAACATCGCCATGCCGCCGCCGCTGCAGGACGGGCAGGTGAAATATGACGACGGCACGCCGGAGACCGTGGCGCAGTATTCCAAGGACGTCGCGGCCTTCCTGATGTGGGCGGCCGAGCCGCACCTCGACGCGCGTAAGCGCATCGGCTTCCAGGTAATGGTGTTCCTGCTGGTGTTCGCCGGTATGCTGTACTTCACCAAGAAGAAGGTGTGGTCGGCGGTGCACTGAGCTTTACAATAACCTCTTGACGCTGGGGCCCGGTTTCGGGCCCCTTCGTTTTTGAGGAGACGATGGGTTGAGGCGGCCATGACCAAATCGGTGCTCGGCATCATAGGCGGCTCCGGCATCTACGATCTGCCGGGACTGGAGAACGTGCGCGAGCAGCGCATCCCCAGCCCGTGGGGCGAGCCGTCTGCCGCCTTACGCATCGGCGACATCGGCGGCCTGCCGGTGGTGTTCCTGTCGCGCCACGACAAAGGCCACCGGCTGTCGCCATCCGACATCAATTACCGGGCCAATATCGACGTCCTGAAGCGGGCCGGCGTGACCGACCTCGTCTCGCTGTCGGCCTGCGGCTCGTTCAAGGAGGAACTGCCGCCCGGCACCTTTGTGCTGGTCGACCAGTTCGTCGACCGCACCTACAAGCGCGAGAGCTCGTTCTTCGGCAAAGGCTGCGTGGCGCACGTGTCGATGGCGCACCCGGTATCTCCGCGCCTTCGCGCTCGCCTCGGCGAGGCGGCCTTGCTCGAAGGCATCGAGCCGAAATTCGGCGGCACGTACGTGTGCATGGAAGGCCCGCAGTTCTCCACTTACGCGGAAAGCATCACCTACAAGCAGCTCGGCTATTCGGTGATCGGCATGACCAACATGCCGGAAGCCAAGCTCGCGCGCGAGGCGGAGATTTGCTACGCCACCGTCGCCATGGTGACCGATTTCGACTGTTGGCATCCCGATCACGATGCCGTCACCGTGCAGGACATCATCAAGGTGCTCTTGGAGAATGCCGGGCGCGCCAAAAAGCTGGTGGCGCGGCTCGCGCGCGATTTTCCGCGTGAGCACGAGCCGTGTCCCATTGGATCGGATCGGGCGCTCGACACCGCGCTGATCACCGCGCCCGAGACGCGCGACCCCGAACTCATCAAGAAGCTCGATGCCGTGGCAGGCAGGGTGCTGCGCGGCTGACGCAGCCAAGTTGATTGCTCAGCGCCCAATCAATCGTCGCGCCACGGTCGCGGCCGCACGCAAAGGCTGCGTCAGCCGCCACGAACGCGACCTGCGCAGTTGCCCAATCTCGGTCTGCGCAGCGGCGCGCGCCGTCGTCATGGCGCCGAGCTCCGACTGCAGGCGGTCGTGCTCGGCATTCGCGCGTTCGATCTCGCCCCGCAGGCTGTTGCGCTCGGCCGTCATCAGGCTGAGTTGCGATTGCAGGCTGTCCTGAATCTTTTTCATGTTGGTCGCCCAGGCTTGGAAGTGATCGCGCGATTCGACGGCCCGTAAATCGGCGACGGCATCCGGCTTGGGCGATTGGCTCAGCGTCGGCGCTTTTTGGCCGAACAGGTGCTCGGCGAACATAAGATAGGTCGCCAAGCCTTGGCCGAATTTGAGATTGCTCAGGCGATGGTCGATCTCGTCCCAGTCAATCTCACTTTCATGCCGCGTGCGAATGAGTGCGGAGTCGAGAAAGCGGCGCAGCTCGATGCGGTCGTTCAGATTGTGGAAGAGCTGGCTGTGAATGATGCAATGGGCGACGCTGCGGGTGGCATCGGGCAAACGGATCGATCGCCCATTGAATTGCGCCGGCCGCGCGCGTTCGCAAAACCACGCGGTGGTAATGGCGGGATCGAAGTGCTTGATCAGAACGTCGGTGTGGAGCTCGACGCCGGCTCCCGTATCCCGGTCATGCAGCATGGGCAAATGGTGATGTCCGGGCGGCAGGATGACGTCTTCCGGCTTGGTGGCAAAGCCGGCGCCTTGCAATGCCGCGAAAGCGTCGGTGGATCGCTCGGCCGGGACAAGCATGTCGAGGTCGCCGAAAAATCGCGCGGACGGATCAGGATAAATGCCATCGAGCAGATAGGCCGCGCCCTTGAGCGGAATGGGCTCGATGCCGATACGGTTCAGAGCATCGATGGCCTTCGT
The DNA here is from genome assembly GCA_035501975.1 of Pseudolabrys sp. Taxonomy (GTDB): domain Bacteria; phylum Pseudomonadota; class Alphaproteobacteria; order Rhizobiales; family Xanthobacteraceae; genus Pseudolabrys. Next base: position 34,929 of record DATJVE010000065.1, on the reverse strand, counting down.
GAGTCCCGCGAGCATCCCTGCGTTGCGTTTGCCGTTGAGCAGCAGGATCGCATCGAGAAATTCGCCAAGCTTGGCGGGAACGTCCGGCCGGCTTTTGAGACCCCAGGCGAGCGCCGGGGTGACGTAATGGAAGCTGCTGATTTCGATCATGAGCTCCGGCGATGCGTCGTTCAGCGGCGGCGGCTCACCGCGCTCGAGGAGCGTTGCGCGCAGGCAACGGCAAACGGTCTCGAATGCCTCCCAGCGCGTCAAGCTACGATGTCCTTTACCATGCGCACGCCGTCGTCGAGCGCCCCATAGGAAAGCGCAAATGCTGGCGTGGCGTTGAGAATATCGACAAAGGCGGCGACGTTTGCCTCGTGCAGTGGGCAGCCGAGCCAAATGCGATCGAGCAACAGCCGCTCGATGGCCTCGAAGGCGGAGATGCGCCGGCAGTCCGGTTTGCCGCCCTCGACGAAGCGCGGAAACACGAGCCATTTCAGCGGCACCGGGTGCAGCTCCCAGGCACTGGCGGGTGGGGCGAGCAATCTCGCCTGCATGCCCTTGGTGCGATATGGCGGCGCCATGGCAAGCTGCGGGAAAAAGCGGCCGACGATTGAGGCGCTGCCCGGCTTGATGCTCAGCGGCAGCGGCCAGGGCACGATCATTCCATCCGGCGCCGACATGGGGACGAGATCGTCGGCGAGAAAATCGAATTTCGCCCGCAGCAGGCCGGCCGCGAGCGTGCTCTTGCCGCTGCCCGAAGGCGCGGACAGTGCGATTCCGTTGCCGTCGCGGGCCATCGCCGCGCCATGCATGAGCGCCAGCCAACGGGTTTCGGGATAGACGCTTTCCAGCACCATTTGCCACAGCCCGCCCATGACGAGAGCGAGGTCGCCGGTGCGCGCAAGTTCGCGTCCGTCGCGTCGCAGAACGAATTCGTCGACCCCGTTGGCGATAACGCTGATTTGCACCTGCGGTTTGGCCGCCGGAGTTTCGAGATGGGCCAGCATGGCGCGCGCCGCCGCGAGCTTGTCGCTGTCGACGGTAAAAGCGATGGCAACACCGCGAAACGTGCAAATCCATCGCTCGGCCGTGCGCGAGGGTCGAACACGACGGCCGGCAAGGGGCTTGACGGTTGCCGGGCCGGCGGCCGGCGAAGATCGTCCGCCGGCCAGCACGCCCTGCGCGCGCCATTGCGACAGGATCGCTTGCACGTCGGCGCGCGCGCGTGACGGCGCCACGCCCCAGCGGTGCGAAATCTCGGCGGCGGCATCGCTTATCGGCCGTTCGGCCGCGAGCAGATCCCAGACGACGCGCGCCGTTTCGTTGTAGGCAAAAAGCCGGCGCGTGCGTCTTTCAAACAGCAAAAGGCCGCCGTCGGTCGGAAATCTGCGCACGGACGCGGCCGTTCGCTGACGCTCGGGCCGATGCGTGCGACCCCTTGTCGACGATATTCGGTGTCCCGCGTCCAAATGGTCTTACGGCGGCGGCGGCGACGCTGCCAGGCTCTGCTGGCTGGTCAGCATGGCCACCATGACCGGCGCTGCATAGGCAGCCATACGGGTTACGGTTCCCAGTACGTCCTTGCCATTGGTGCTTTGCTCGACGTCACGCTTTTGATCGTCCGCGTCACGACTATGATCACTCACGGTGCATCCCCCGAGCCTGCAATTAAGCTAGCGCGCGTGGTCACGATGCCGCCTGCGCCCGCTGGCTTATGAGCATCGCGACCATTGCCGGCGCCGCGTAAGCGGCCATCCCGCCGGCGGTGTCCAGAGCTTTCTTCTCTTTCGTCGCCTCTTCGGATTCAAGCTTCCGGCCGTCCGTACCCCGATTAGGACTACTCACGCGACACCCCAAAAATCACGCCCCGGACCAGCGATTGTCCCGGCTTCCGAGCAAAAAACCATCGTCCAAACGAATGATAGCAGGTAGGCCAAGGGCGGGAAAGCCGTAGGTCGACGGTAGCAAATCGGCGTAAACCGTAAGCTGATCGTCGGTCCTGCGCTCCTGTTGCGTCTCACGCCTTCGTTCGCCAAAGTGGCATAACAACGCACCCCCGGTAATCCCCATCATGGCCTCAAGCGATCTCGATCTCGACCTGCGCGATTCCATCCGCTCGATCCCTGATTACCCCAAGGCCGGGATCATGTTCCGCGACATCACCACGCTGCTCGGCAACGCGCGCGCCTTCCGCCGCGCGGTGGACGAACTGGTGCAGCCTTGGGCCGGCATGAAGATCGACAAGGTCGCCGGTATCGAGGCGCGCGGTTTCATCCTCGGCGGCGCGGTGGCGCACCAGGTCTCGGCCGGCTTCGTGCCGATCCGCAAGAAGGGCAAACTGCCGCATAAAAGAGTGAGCGTCGCCTACGCGCTGGAATACGGCGAGGACATGATCGAGATGCACGCCGACGCGCTGGTCGCCGGCGAGCGCGTGGTGCTGGTGGACGACCTGATCGCCACCGGCGGCACGGCGGAAGCGGCGGTGAAGCTGCTACGCCAGCTCGGCGCCGACGTGCTGGCCGCCTGCTTTGTCATCGACCTGCCGGAGCTCGGCGGCGCCGCGCGCCTGCGCAAGCTCGACGTGCCGGTGCGCACGCTGATCTCGTTCGAGGGGCATTAAGCCGCCGGCGACGCGTCAAATGCTGCTGTCAGAATCCGCGAAAGCGGACGATCCAGTAATCGCAAGCGTGTCAAATTATCACCAGAGCTGCGGCGCACTGGATGCCCGCCTCCACGGGCATGACAGCTAACCACCTCGCGGTCCCCATGGCCCTTCGTTCGGCGCATTAGGAGAAGGCTCCGGCCCCCACGGACCTTGTTGCGGCGGCTGTGCCGGCGGTTCGCCCCATGGGCCTTGCCGCGCCGATTGATCCTCGACCTGCGCCGGCTGCTCTTCCGGCTCGACCGCCAGCGGCCCGGGATCGTGACCGCCGGCGAATTTCACCAGCGCCTCGACGCGTTTTTCGACCGGCGGATGCGTGTCGAAAATATTGGAGAAGCCCTCGCGCGGATTGTCGATGCACATTTCCATCACGGCGGAATTGGCGCCGGGGATTTCGCCGCGGCCTTCGATCTTGCGCAGCGCCGAGATCATGGCGTCGGGGTTCTTGGTCAGTTCCACCGAGCCGGCGTCGGCCAGATACTCGCGCTGGCGTGACAGCGCGAAGCGGATGACGATCGACAGGATCCACACCAGCGCGATCAGGGCGATGGCGATGACAATGGCGATGCCGGCGCCGCCGCCGCGTTCGCCATCGCGTGAGCGGCGGCCGCCGCCCCAGAACAGGTTCTGGAAGAAGATGCGGAACACCAGTTCGCCGAAGAAGCCGAGCACGCCGGCGATCACCATGGCGACCACCATCATGCGCACGTCGCCGTTGCGGATATGGGTGAGCTCGTGGCCGAGCACGGCTTCCATTTCCTGATCGTTCAGCGCCTCGATCAGCCCGTGCGTCACCGTGATCGAATATTGTTTTTCGTTCAGCCCGGTGGCGAAAGCGTTGAGCGCCTCGTCGTCGGCGATGCGCAGCGTCGGCATGGTTATGCCGCGGGAGATGCAGAGATTTTCCAGCAGATTGTAGAGCCGCGGCTCCTCCTGCCGCGTCACCGGCCGCGCGCCGGTCACCGCGTCGATCATCGACTGGTGGAACTGGTAGGCGATGAAGATCCAGATCACCGTGCCGACGGTGGCAAAGGGCAGCGCCTTGATGAAATCGAACTCGGCGGCGCGGATCAGATAGTCGACCGGCGGGCTGCCGTAGTAGCCGCGCGCGGTGAGCGCTTCGGCGAGCAGCGCGCCGGCGAACACCATCACATAGACCAGGAGGAACAGGCCGATCAGCAGCGCGATCGAGCGGCGCTTGTTCGACTGGATATGCGTGTAGAGACCGAAGGCGGCCATGATCGACTTCCATCATTCCGGGGCGCGAGCCTGAAGCGCGTTTACGCGCATCTTCGACGCACTATGGCGAGCGAACCCGGAATCCATATTCACAAACCGGGGTTATGGATTCCGGGTTCGCGGCCTACGGCCGCGCCCCGGAATGACAATGCTAGAACTTCACGCTCGGCGCCTGCTCGAGCTGCGCGCGATCCTCGCCGAGGTCGAAGAACGGACGCTGCGCGAAGCCGAACATGCCGGCGAACAGTGAGGCCGGGAACACCTGGATGCCGGTGTTGTATTCCTGCACCGCGTTGTTGAAGAAGCGGCGCGAGGCGGCGAGCTTGTTCTCGATGTCCGAGAGGTCGCTCTGCAGCTGCTGGAAATTCGCGTTCGCCTTCAGATTCGGATAATTCTCCGAAAGCGCGAACAGTTGCCGTAGCGCGCCGGTGAGCATGTTTTCCGCCGCCACTTTCTGCTCGACCCCGGGCGCGGCGATGGCGGCGTTGCGGGCCTGGATGACCGCCTCCAGAGTTCCCCGCTCGTGCGCGGCGTAGCCTTTCACCGTCTCCACCAGATTGGGGATCAGGTCGTGGCGCTGCTTGAGCTGCACGTCGATGTCGGCGAAGGCCTGGTTGGTCCTCTGTCGCATGGCGACGAGGCCGTTGTAGATGCTGATCGCCCAGATCACGATCACGACAATGACGCCGATGACGATCCAGCCGGTGGTGGACATGGAAACGGCTCCTGAAAAAAGTTCGGGTAGAACAAGCCTAGCCTAGATGGGTAGGCCGCCGCCAACGGCAACCGGGTAGGGGTGGACCAAGGCGGTTCCGCGGCCTGTGCACAAGCGCATAACCTCATGATGTTGCAAAAAAAGACCCCGGGCCGAAGCCCGAGGTCTTTTCGCCAGACGGCTATTCGGGGGGTATGGGGGGAGCCGCCCGACTGAAATCCACGCGCAATTAACGCCGGGATTGGCCATTGGTTCCTGTTTTTTCTCGATCACAGAGACGTTATTCGACAAGCTCCGGCCGTCTTGAGCCGGTCACGATTGCCCGGTTCCATGGGTGGCGGTGGGGACGAAAATGTCGGAGGGCCCGATGATGAGCTCTGTGATGATCGCCTGCCCCGAGACCGGCCGCGCGGTTTCAACCGCGATCGAGGTCGAGCCGAGCGTATTTCGCAAGCTGCCGAACGTCGCCGCACGCATGCGTTGTCCGGCCTGTGGCAAGGAACACGTCTGGTCGACGGCTTCCGCTTGGCTTGCCGGCGAGCCGCGGCTGGTGCGGAAGGCGCCCGAAAAGGTCGAGGCGGCTTAGCCGGCCTCGCGGAACCGCACTGCGGCTTCGAGATCGACCGACACCAGTTGCGACACGCCGCGCTCGGCCATGGTCACGCCGTAGAGCCGGTTCATGCGCGCCATGGTGATCGGGTTGTGCGTGATGATGACGAAGCGCGTATCGGTCGACTTGGTCATCTCGTCGAGCAGGTCGCAGAAACGCTCGACGTTGTGGTCGTCGAGCGGGGCGTCCACCTCGTCGAGCACGCAGATTGGCGCCGGGTTGGTGAGGAATACGGCGAAGATCAGCGCCAGCGCGGTCAGCGCCTGCTCGCCGCCCGATAGCAGCGAAAGCGTCGACGGCTTCTTGCCCGGCGGCTTGGCCATGATCTCAAGGCCGGCTTCGAGCGGATCGTCGCTTTCGATCAGCTGCAGTTCCGCCGTGCCGCCGCCGAACAGCCGCGTGAACAGATGCTGGAAGTGGGCATTGACCTGCTGGAACGAGGCCAACAGGCGTTCGCGCGCCTCGCGGTTGAGGCTTTGGATGCCTTGCCGCAGTTTGCCGATCGCCTGCACCAGATCGTCGCGCTCGGTGCTGAGCGAAATGTGCTGCGCCTCGACCTCGCGCAGTTCCTCTTCGGCGCGCAAATTGACGGCGCCGAGCCGTTCGCGCTCGCGGCGCAGCCGGTCCAGCTTTTCTTCGATCTCGGTCAGTTCGGGCAGCGCCTCGCCCTCTTCGATCTCGGCCAGTTCCGCGACCTTGTCCGGCTCGATCTCCAGCATGTCGTGGATCTCGCGGCCGATATCGGTGAGGCGGCGCTTGGCGCCCTCGAAGCGCTCTTCGGCGCGGGCGAGCTCTTCGCGCGCAGCACTTGCCGCTTCCAGGGCGGCGCGGGCATCGCGGTCGGCTTCGGCGAGCGCGGCTTCGGCCGCGGCGAGGCGGTCGGCGCAGGCGCGCCGCTCGGCTTCCGCTTTGGCGACCTCGCCGATGAGCACTTGGCGTTTCTCGGCGAAAACCTGCGGCGCGTTTTCCAGTTCGACGCGGTCGCGCTTGGCCTCGGCAATGCGCTGATTAAGGGTGGCAATCTGATTGTGCGCGCCGTCGCGGCGGCCGATCCAGCCGGCCCGGTCGGTGGCGAGCGCGGCAAGCCGGCGGTCGGCCAGTTCCGCCTCGCGCACGATCGCCTGCTGCTCGGCGCGCACTTCGGCAAGCGTAGCGCGCTTGCCAGCAATATCGTCGTGCACGGCGGCGAGCTTGCCTTCGAGCTCGGCCGCCGGCGCAAGCGAACCGAGCGCGCGCTCGGCGTCCGCCTTGGCGGCGCTCGCCTCGTCGCGGCTCGCGGTCAGCCGCGTGCGCGCTTCGGCGAGCGCCGACAGCCGCGCCGCTTGGCGATTGAGGTCGCGCTCGCGCGCGCGCGTCTCGCTTTCGGCGTGGCCGGCGGCATCGAAGGCGGATTGCGCGGCCTCGAGCGCGGCGCGCTTGCCGTCGACTTCGGCGCGGGCGTCGGCGAGCTCGGCGTCGATCTCGGTCAGGCGGCTGCGCTGCGCCAAGCGCCGCGCCGCGCCGGTCGGGGCATGCGCGGCCGCGACATAGCCGTCCCAGCGCCAGAGATCGCCTTCGCGCGAGACCAGCCGTTGGCCGGTCTTTAGCGTGGCGGCAAGCTTGGCGCCGGTTTCGCGGTCGACCAAGCCGACTTGCGCCAGCCGGCGCGCCAACTGCTCCGGCGCTTTGACGAAACGCGCCAGCGGCTGCACGCCCTCCGGCAGTACCGGATCGTCCCTGCCGGCGGCGACTTTCGACCAGTGCATCGGCGCCGAGGCATCGACCGGCGCGTCGAGATCGTCGCCAAGGGCGGCGCCCAGCGCCTTTTCGTAGCCCTTGTCGACCGAGACGTGGTCGATCACCGGCGGCCAGAGGTTGCGCGTCTCCAGCGACAGCATCTGGCCGAGCGTCTTGGCTTCGGTCTCCAGCCGATGCACGCGCTTTTCCGATTCGCTCAACGCGCCGCGCGCGGTTTCGAGATCGGCGCGCGCGTTGTGGCGGGCGGCCTCGGCGGCGACCGCGGCGGCTTCCGCCTCGGTCAGCGCCGCCTGCGCGCCTTCGACCGCGGCGGTGAGCGGAGCCGAGGTCGCGCTCAACGTCGCCAGTTCGCGCTCGATTTCCCCGATCTCCGCGGCGATGCGCGCGATGCGCTCGCTTTGTTCGCGCGCGGCGTTTTCGAAGCGGTTGCGCTGCGCGGTCAGGTCGGCGAGCGCTGTGGTGAGATCGGTGAAAATCTTCTCGGCGGCGGAGAGTTCGCCATCGGCCGCCGCCACCTTGGCGTCGACGCCGCTGCGGCGGCCGGCGCTTTCCGCCGCCTCCTTGCGCAGCGTCTCTTCCTCGGCGGCGAGCCGTTCGAGCGCGGCTTCCGCGTCGGCGGCGAGCTTCTTTTCGCGTTCGCCGTCGGCGGCGAACTGCAGCAGGCGCAGGTCGAGCTCGGCGATGCGGTCCTTGGCGCGTGCCTCCTCGCGGTCGAGATCGGCCAGCGCGACGTTGAGCCGGTGCAGCGCGGCGCCGGCGCGCGCCTCGGCCTCGCGCAGTTCGGGCAGCGCGGCGGAGGCGAGCGCCTGGCGCTTGGAGGCTTCCGCTTCCGCGCCAACGCGGGCGGCGACTTCGCGCACACAGACGTCCTTGGCGTGCTCGGCCTCGGCGACCTCGGCGGTCGCGGCGGTCCAGCGCAAGTGGTAGAGCATTGCTTCTGACTTGCGCACTTGCGCCGACACGGTGCGATAACGGATCGCCTGGCGCGCCTGCTTCTTCAGCCCGTCGACCTGCGCGGCCAACTGGCCGATCACGTCCTCGATGCGCAGCAAATTGGTTTCCGCCGCCTTGAGCCGCAGCTCGGCCTCGTGGCGCCGCGCATGCAGGCCGGCGACGCCGGCGGCTTCCTCCAGCACGCGCCGGCGCTGTTCCGGCTTGGCCTGGATGATCTCGCCGATGCGCCCTTGATGCACCAGCGCCGGCGAGCGTGCGCCGGTCGAGGCGTCGGCGAACAGAATCTGCACGTCGCGCGCGCGCACCTCGCGGCCGTTGATGCGGTAGGTGGAGCCGGCCTCGCGCTCGATGCGGCGGGCGATGTCGATCTTGTCGTCGTCGTTGAATGCTGACGGCGCCGAGCGCGTGGAATTGTCGATTGAGATCGCGACTTCCGCGTTGTTGCGCGCCGGGCGATTGTTGGTGCCGGAGAAGATCACGTCGTCCATGGACGAGGCGCGCATCGACTTGTAGGACGACTCGCCCATCACCCAGCGCAGCGCTTCGACCAGATTGGATTTGCCGCAGCCGTTCGGCCCGACCACGCCGGTCAATCCCGGCTCGATCAGGAAATCGGTCGGCTCGACAAACGACTTGAAGCCGAGCAGGCGCAGCCGCGTCAATTTCATAGGTCAGGCCTCATCCCAAAAAGGGCAAAGCCCTTTGCGTCCCGCGCGGTCTTGGTTTGGCAGAATCGTAATCCTGTCCGGGGGATAGCCCCGAAAGCTGTCTGGCTTATGCCGTATTGGCCGGAGAATGAATCGCCGCGCTCGTCTGAGCAACAGGGCAGCGGAGGGGAAGTGGCGTTTTCCAGACCTTTCGCTCGCCGCGTGGCCGCTCTGGCCCCCGGGCGGCTCCTGCTCCGCGCCAAAAAACCCTTATCCGCCCTTGAGATAGGGGTCGATGACCTTGGCGAATTCCTCGATCGTGACGGCGCCGGTGACCCGCGTCCCATTGATGAAAAATGTCGGGGTCGACTCGACCTTGAACACCTTCATGGCGCGCTGGCGCACACTTTCCATGGCGTCCCAGGCCTTCTGATTCGTCAGGCAGGCGTTGAATTCCTGCTCGCCGAGGCCGGCCTGCTTGGCGATCGCCATCAGCGGCGGGATCGGTTTTTCCACCGCCCAGGTGCGCTGCGCGCGGAACAGCGTCTCGATCAAGGAATAATATTTGTCCTTGTCGCCTTTGGCCGCGCAATGCGCCAGCACGAAGACGGCGCCGGCAAGATTGTCGAGCGGGAAGTCGCGCAGGATGAAGCGCACCTTGCCGGTATCGATGTAGCGCTTCTTCAGTTCCGGAAACGTCGTCTCTTCAAAATGCGCGCAGTGCGGGCAGGTCATCGAGGCGTATTCGACCATGGTGACCGGCGCCTTGTCGTCGCCCAAGGCGATGTCGGGCTGCGCGTCCGGTTTCATGAGGTCGGAAACCGCAACATTGTCTGCCTGCGCCTGCGCCGAGAATGGCGGCAGCGCGGAGGCGCCGAGGAAGGCGGTGGCGAGTGCGATGGCGGCGGTGCTCTGGCAAAGCTCGCGGCGGGTGATCTGCAACTGAAACTCCGTGGGCGTGTGAAGAAAACGTGCGGAAACTAGCGTCCGTTCCATAGCACAATTGTGGCAATGGCGCGCCGCCATGCCAAGGGAGCGGCAGGCCTCACTTTTGTTTGATGCACGCGCCAAGTCGCGCCAGCGCCTGCCGCAAATCCTCGTCCTCGATGGCCGGCATACCGGCGGCGATGCGGGCGGCGGTTTCCGGATCGGGGGGCGGTGGCGGGCTCGGCGGCTCGCGCCGACGCAGCGGCGCCTGCCGCAAAGCGATGCGGCCGATGGCTTGCCAGCCGAAGAAGCGGTTGACCCGCTCGAGGATCACCGCCGACAGATGCTGGATTTCCAGCGCCGCCGGGCCCTCGACCCGCAGCACTAAAGTGGCCGGTTGCGGCGCGGTGTCGTCGCTCGCGCGCGGCCAGTTGATCTTCATCGGTTCGCTGTGGGCGGCGATCTCGGGGCCGGCGATCTCGGCCCAGCGGCAAATGAGCTCGGCCGAGGCGAAGCCCTGCGCCTTGAGGCCGTCGCTCAAGGTCGCCGCGGTGAACTCCGCCAGCGGCCGGGGAAAACTGCGCGAGGGCTTGTTCATTTCACCCGTGTTCCTGTGCCATCGTCGGTGCCATGAGCGTAGCACCATGAGCGTAGCAGCCCGGTTGCCGCGGCGGAAGAAAGCCTTGGCGCCAGATCCCGCCGATTTGTTGGCTTGGTACGACCGCCATGCCCGCGTGCTGCCGTGGCGGGCGCGGCGCGGGCAAAAGCCGGACCCATACCGGGTGTGGCTGTCGGAAATCATGCTGCAGCAGACGACGGTGCGCGCGGTCGCGCCCTATTACGCCAAGTTCCTGGCGCGCTGGGCGACGGTCGAAGCGCTCGCCGACGCCAGCCTCGACGACGTGTTGCGCGCCTGGGCCGGGCTCGGCTATTACGCGCGCGCGCGCAATCTGCACGCCTGCGCCAAGGCGGTGGTCGTGCGCCACGGCGGAATTTTCCCGGAAAGTTTAGACGCGTTACGCGCGCTGCCCGGCATTGGCGACTACACGGCGGCGGCGGTCGCGGCGATCGCCTTCGACGCGGCGGCGATGCCGGTCGACGGCAATGTCGAGCGCGTGGTGGCGCGGCTCTTTGCTGTTGAGGATGAATTGCCGGCGGCCAAGCCCGAGATCAAACGGCTGGCGGCGTCGCTGCTGCCGGCGCGCCGCGCCGGCGATTTCGCGCAAGGTTTGATGGATCTCGGCGCCACCATCTGCTCGCCCAAGCGGCCGGCCTGCGCTCTGTGTCCATTGAACGAGTCGTGTCTCGCCCATGCGCGCGGCGACCAGGAGACGTTTCCGCGCAAGGCGCGCAAGCGCGAAGGCAGGCTGCGGCTCGGCGCGGCCTTCGTCGCCGTGCGCGCCGATGGCCGTGTGCTGTTGCGCAAACGTCCGGAGAAAGGGCTGCTCGGCGGCATGACCGAGGTGCCGGGCAGCGCTTGGTCGCACGATTTCGATGCGACGCAGGCATTGCGCAGCGCGCCGCGAATGAAAGGCGCCAAGTGGCGCAGGCTGCCCGGCACGGTGCACCATGTCTTCACGCATTTCCCGCTCGAACTGACTGTGTTCGCCGCGCAGGTGCCCCGCGCGACGCCGGCGCCAAAAGGCGCGCGCTGGGTGACGATCGATGACTTGCCCGGCGAGGCGCTGCCCAATGTCATGCGCAAGGTGCTTGCGCATGCGCTCGAGCGAGAGTGAGTCATGGCGGACAAAGGCATCCTGGCGATCTTCAACGATTGCGTCGCCGGCCGCGAGGCCGAGTTCGAGGCTTGGTTTCAGGGCGAGCATCTGCAGGAACGGCTCGCCGTCCCCGGCTTCCTGTTCGGCCGGCGGCATCAGGCGATTTCCGGCTCGTGCGGCTATTTCAATTTCTATCTGGTCGAGTCTCCGGCCGTGCTCGTTTCCAAGCCCTATCTGGCGCGACTCGACAACCCGACGCCGCTGACGCGCAAGGTGATGTCGGAGATTTTCATCAACATGAACCGTACCATCTGCCGCCGCACGCTGCGGCTTGGCGCGTTCCGCGGCGCTTATGCGGTCACGGTGCGCTTCAACGATGCGCCGGACATGAACGCGCTGGTGGCGCTGGCCGATACGCTGGTGCAAGACGCGGGCGTCGCGTCGTGCGAAATCTGGAGCGCAGTCGATCGCGCCGGCCAGCCGCTGTCGATGGAAGAAAAGCTGCGCGGCGGCGACAAGAAGATCAAAGCCTGCCTGATGGTCGACGCGCTGCGGCAAGGCGAAGCCGAGTCGCTCGGCGCGCGCCTGGCAAAGGATTTTGCGCGAGCCGATGTCGGTGTCTTTCGCGTTTTGTGTCAGATTGGCCAGGGAGACTGAGATGCGAGAGCTGCTGCCGCTTGCGGAAAAAATCGCCGCGCGCCTGATCGAACGGCGCGAGACCATCGCGGTGACCGAATCCTCGACCGGTGGGCTGATCGCGGCGGCTCTGCTCGCCGTGCCCGGCGCGTCGGCGTATTTTCTCGGCGGCGCGGTGGCCTATACCAAGGCGGCGCGCTTGGCGCTGCTCGGCCTCGGCGACGCCGACATGCAGGGATTGCGGCCCGCGACTGAAGCCTATTCGCTATTGATCGCGCGCCGCGTGCGCGAGCGGCACAGCGCGACCTGGGGCCTCGGCGAAACCGGCGCCACCGGGCCGACCGGCAACCGCTACGGCGATGCCGCCGGCCACACCTGCATTGCCGTCGTGGGGCCGATCGAGCGGGCGGTGACTTTGGAAACCGGCAGCGCCGACCGGCAGGCGAATATGATTGCCTTCGCCAAACGCGCGCTTGAAATGTTGGATGAGGCTCTGGCCGCGAAAGCGTGAGGCCGACTACTCGGCGGCTTCCGCCATCTCCGAACGCACCACGGCGCGCAGTTCGTCGATCAGCTTGAGGCCCTTCGGCGTCTCGACATGCCAGAAGGTCCAGCCGTTGCAGGCTTCCAAGCCTTGCGCCAGCGCGCCGATGCGATGGATCGAGCCGACGGTCTCGCCAAGCGACACCGCGCCGTCGGCGCGCACCAGCGCCTTGTGCCGCTTCTTGGCGTCGGTGAGCTTGGCGCCGGGCGTCACCAGCCCACGCTCGATCAAGGCTGAAAAGGGAACGCGCGGCGCCTCGCGCGCGGTCACGAAAGGCGCAATCGACGGCGAGGGCACGACCTCGACATCGGCGATGCGCTTTTCCGCGGCCTTGGCGTATTTCGTTTCGCGCTCGATGCCGATGAAGCGGCGGCCGAGCTTCTTCGCCACCGCGCCGGTGGTGCCGGTGCCGTTGAACGGGTCGAGCACCAGATCGTCCGGGCGCGACGACGACAGGATGACGCGGGCGAGCAGCGCTTCCGGCTTCTGCGTCGGGTGCAGCTTCTTGCCGTCTGCGCCTTTCAGGCGCTCCTCGCCGGTGCAGAGCGGGAAGGTCCAGTCCGAACGCATCTGCACGTCTTCATTGCCGGCTTTGAGCGCCTCGTAATTGAAGGTGTAGCCTTTGGCGTTGGCGTCGCGCGAGGCCCAGATCAGCGTCTCGTGCGCGTTGGTGAAACGGCGGCCGCGGAAATTCGGCATCGGGTTCAACTTGCGCCAGATCACGTCGTTGAGGATCCAGAAGCCGAGATCCTGCATGATTGTGCCGACGCGGAAGATGTTGTGGTAGGAGCCGATCACCCAGATGGTGCCGGCCGGCTTCAACACGCGGCGGCAGGCGGCGAGCCAGGCTTTGGTGAAGGCGTCGTAGGCGGCAAAGCTCGCGAACTTGTCCCAGTCGTCGGTGACGGCGTCGACGTGCGAATCGTCCGGGCGCTTCAGGTCGCTGGCGAGCTGCAGATTGTAGGGCGGGTCGGCGAAGACGAGATCGACGCAGGCCGCCGGCAGCTTGTTCATCTCGGCGACGCAGTCGCCGATCAGAACGCGGTGCTGCGCAGGCTCTGAAACTCCACGGGGCGCCCCTGAGGGCGCCCCGCGACGCGACACAACCATGACTCAGAACTCTGACTCAAGGACGACGCGGTCGGCGACGCGGGACCTACAACCGACAGGCCTGCATCATGTCCGCTCAAGGTGAAAATTCGGTTTATGAAATGCGCTTTCAACCCGGCAAATTCTGCCTATTTAACCGGGGCTTAACGCGCCGCGCCGCGGCCGCGGAACCGCTCGAATTGGACGCGAACGAGCCTGCGCGATGTTCGAAACGCAAATACCGGAGGGGCATTGAATGCGTTGCGATAATTTCCGCCGCAGCGGCAATATCAAGGCACGCATTAATGCGAAAGTCGGGCAAGCCCGACTTCCGTTGCCATCCGCGCCTTGTTTTATTGCGCCGTAGAAAAGACGTGGATGCCCGGCACAAGGCCGGGCATGACGGAGTGAAGACATGCCCGGTATCGACTCCAGCAAACAATTCGTCCCGCTCAAGATCGCGGTGTTGACCGTATCCGACACGCGCCAGCGCGCCGACGACAAATCCGGTAACACGCTCGCCGAGCGCATCCGCGCCGCCGGCCATACGCTCGCCGAGCGCGCCATCGTCAAGGACGACATCGAGGCGATCCGCCAGCATGTGCGGACCTGGATCGCCGACGAGTTCATCGACGTGGTGATCACCACCGGCGGCACCGGCTTCACCGGGCGCGACGTGACGCCGGAGGCGGTCGAGCCGCTGTTCGAGAAGAAGATGGACAGCTTCTCGACGATGTTCCTCTTGGTGAGCCAAAAGAAGATCGGCACCTCGGCGATCCAGACGCGCGCCACCGCCGGCGTCGCCAACGCCACGTATATTTTCTGTCTGCCCGGCTCGCCCGGCGCCTGCGCCGACGCCTGGGACGAGATCCTGGTGCACCAGCTCGATTACCGCTACCGGCCGTGCAATTTCGTGGAAATCCTGCCGCGGCTCGACGAGCACCTGCGGCGGCCGAAGGCGAAAGACGCGACGACGTAGCGCCAAACCGCGGCTAACAACGGCAGCGACACGTCGCGCCGCGCTTGCGCGCGCAGGCGCCGTGCATTCGTCATGTGAGCGATCACCGTCCGCGCGCCGAGCTCGGGCGGCCATCCGGTCATAACGTCAGGTCCCAATACTCGGCGACCACGTCCTGACCCCAGCTGCGTTTCCTCTCGCTCGAGGTCAGGGCGAAGCCGGCCTTCTCGTAGATGCGGCGCGCCGCGGCGAGAATGCTGTGCGTCCATAACGTGACGCGGCGGTAGCCCGCCTCGCGCGCGAACTTGACGCATTCGTTGACCAGCCGCTGGCCGAGGCCCAAGCCCCGCGCCTTCGGCTCGACCAGCAGCAGGCGCAGCCGCGCCACGCCGGGCGCGTCCTTCACCAGCATGACGCAGCCGACATTCTCGCCGTTCATCTCGGCGATCCAGCAGCGCTCCAGCTTGGGATCGAAGTTGTTGACGAAATCGGCAACGATCTGCGCGCAGAGGCCCTCGAACGGCGCGCCCCAGTTATATTCCTGCGCATAGAGCTCGGCGTGGCGGGACACCATCCAGCCAAAATCGCCGTGCCGCGGCGCGCGAAGGCTGTAGGCGCGATTCGCTGCGGGCTTGGCGCCGAGCAGGGTCTCGATCGTTGCCATGGCCGCGACCAGACGCTTCTGCTCGTCGGCGCCGAGGCCGCCGATCAGGGCGCCGACGTTGTCCTGCGAACGCTTTTCGAACGGCGCAAAGACCTTGCGGCCGCGTGCGGTCAAAGTGAGATGGCTTTGCCGCGCATCCTTCTCCGAGGGCTTGCGCGCGAGCAGCCCGCGCCTCTCGAAATTGCGTAGCACGCGCGAGAGGTAACCGGCGTCGAGATCGAGCGCGCGGCCGATGTCGCTCGCGGTCCGCGCGCCGCCATGCGCCAATTCGTAGAGCACGCGCATTTCGCCGAGCGAGTAGGGGCTGCCGAGATAGTTGCGGCGCAGCACGCCGATCTGCCGCGTGTAGAAACGGTTGAAGCGGCGCACGGCGCCGATACGTTGCTGGAGTGTTTTGGCCATGCGGCCAGCATCGGCCGATTAGTTGACAAAGTCAAGTATATGGATTTGTCATTCCGGGACGGCCGAAGAGCCGGACCCGGAATCCGGGGTCCAACGCGGGGCTTTTATTGTGGCTCTGGATTCCGCGTTCGCGCCTTCGCGCAACCCGGAATGGCGGTTACCGCGCCGGCCGCGCGCCGGTCGTCAGCATGGCGAGCCGCCGCCGGCCGATCCGCCGCAAGATGGCGGCGTCGGCATTGGCGACGTCGGGATGGCCGCCGAGGTGCTCGTAATGCCGGCGCGCAATGAGCAAGCCATGCTCCGGCTTCGCCCCGCCGCCGAGAATGACGCGCATCAGCGCGAACAATTCGGCAAGGCCCGGACGCAGCAGATCGGCGACGCCGGGCGGGCGAAACACCGCCGCGCGCGCCTGGTCGAGCCGGTCGCTCGCCTCGATGAAACGTTCGGCGGCGGTCTCCCAGCCGGTCTCCGGCACGCAGCCGGCGCGCAGGAACATCAGCCAGGGCGCGCGCGTCGCCGCCGCCGCCGCCTTCAGCCGCACGCCGAGCGGCTCGCTCGACACCATGAAACGGCAGCCGGCGACTTCGGCTACTTCGGCGGTGGCGTCGCTCGAACCCGCATCGGCGACGATCACTTCGCCGAGCAGGCCAGCGGTGACGCCCGGCACCAACGCCGCCAGCGTCGGCACCAGGGCCTTTTCCGATTCGTGGGTGGCAATGATCGCGCTCAGCATGAAACGGCATTCTATCACGGGCGATTTATAGCGATCCGCCTGAACTGAAGGCACTATCGGCTGCGTAAAAATACAAAGGCCGCCCGAAGGCGGCCTCGTCTTCGTCGGATACAACGCGCGGTATTAGAAGTGGTAGTTCACGCCCAGGCGCGCGATGTTGTCGGTCATCCTGCCGCTGGCGATCGCCAGCGAGCCAGCCGTATTGACAACCACCGTCGGACCGTTGCCGAAGTCGATGTACAGATATTCGGCCTTGGCGCTCCAGTGATCGGCGAATGCCCATTCGAGGCCGCCGCCGATGGTCCAGCCGCTGTAATCCTGCGACGTGCTGAAGGCGAGAACGGTGCCCGCCGGCGTGGTGGTGCCGGTTCCGCTGAGGGTGCCATGGCCAAAGGCCCAGCCGCCGGTCACGTATGCGAGCCAGCGATCCCAAGTGTAACCGGCGCGGGCGCGCACGGTGCCGAACCACTCAAGCTTGTCCGTATAGTTAGCTGTCAGGCCGGGAACGGCTGGAGCGACAATGGCGGGGATAAACGGGATCAGAAAACTCCCGTCGGCCTTTTGGCCGGATCCCTGGAAGTCGGCCTCGACGCCGAGGACGAACTGATTGATCTGCCAGTTGTAGCCGATCTGACCGCCGCCGATGAAACCGTCCAGATTGTCGGAATTCGACAAGAGCGTTACGCCGCCGGGAACGGTAACGAGATCGTTCTCCTGACTTCCCCAGCTGCCGCCGGCGTTGAGACCGACATAGAAGCCGGTCCAATTGTATGGCGGCGCGACGACCGGCGCTTTGTAGACCGGCGCCTTGACCGGCATATCCGCCGCTGCGGCGGTGCCGACGACTGCAATGGATGCGAGCAGTGCAAGGACGAGACGGCGCATAGCTTTGCTCCCCAGCTAAATGCGGAACCTGTCGGCAAGTAAATGCCTCACGAAAGGTGTTCGTCAATTGTCCCAGAGGGTGAGGGCACGTTTTGCAGTGCCAAATGCGGTGGGTGTGTGTCCGTGGCACCACACTTTGAGATGGCCAATCAGGGCCAAAGCCGGCGCAGCGGTAGCCGATTCGTGCGCGGCAAAGATCGCCCAGGCCTGGAACCGCGAACCTGTGGATATGTTGCCCCCATATCGTGTGGCGTTTGTCGACCAGGCCACGAGATCGGGGCCAAAACCGCTTTGAATTTGAGGCCTCTTAATAATGTTCTTGTTATGTTCACATTCGGCCATTAAGTTATCGCCATGGCTCGAAACACCGCAGCCCTGAGACGCCCGCCGGACAAGGAGCTGCCCTCCGCTCCGGCGGGCGTCGTTGTCGACGACGCGACCGAACTGCTCGGTGTCGTGGTCGAACACGAGCGACGGCGCGGCCGCGGCGCGCACAGCAACGCCTCGGGCCGCTATGAGCCGCTGGCGCGCATCGCCTTCGACGACGGCTGGCGTTCGCTCGACGAACTGCCGCCGTTCAAGACCACGGTGACGGCCGACGTCACCCGCAAGATCATCACCCGCAACGACTCGCCCGACATCGGCTTCGACCGTTCGATCAATCCCTATCGCGGCTGCGAGCACGGCTGCGTCTACTGCTTCGCGCGGCCGACCCACGCCTATCTCGGGCTGTCGCCCGGGCTCGATTTCGAATCGAAATTGTTCGTGAAGCCGGAAGCCGCCGAACTGCTGGAAAAGGAATTGTCGGCGCCCGGCTACGAGCCGAAGGTGATCGCCATCGGCACCAATACCGATCCCTATCAACCGATCGAGCGGCGCTACAAGGTGATGCGCCGCATCCTCGAAGTGCTCGACCGGGCCGGCCATCCGGTCGGCATCGTCACCAAGTCGGCGCTGGTCCTGCGCGACCTCGACATCCTCGCCCGCATGGCCGCGCGCAAGCTTGCCAAGGTGGCGCTGTCGGTGACGACGCTCGATCCTGAATTGGCGCGCAAGATGGAGCCGCGCGCGGCGACGCCGATGCGGCGGCTGGAGACGCTGCGGCGCCTCGCGCAGGTCGGCGTGCCGACGACGGTGATGGTGGCGCCGGTGATCCCGGCCCTCAACGACATGGAGATCGAGCGCATTCTTGACGCCGCCGCGGCCGCCGGCGTGAAGGAAGCGGGCTACGTGCTGTTGCGCCTGCCGCTCGAGGTGCGCGACCTGTTCCGCGAATGGCTCAAGGCGAACTTCCCGCATCGTGATGAACACGTTTTCAAGCTGATCCGCGAGAGCCGCGGCGGCAAAGACTACGACTCAACGTGGGGGAAGCGCATGAAGGGCACCGGGCCTTATGCCTATCTGATCGGCCGCCGTTTCGAGGTGGCCTGCGAAAAGCTCGGGCTCAATGCGGCTAAGTCGGTGCTCTCCACGGAGCACTTCCGCCATCCCAAGCCGGCGACAGAGCAGCTGAACTTGTTCTGATGTGTCATCGCCGGGCTATCCCGGCCATCCACAACCTCGGCCAGCGTCATTGACTTGTCGGGCCTCGCCGCGCACTCATCGGCGGTATGGCCACCAAGCGCAAGCAAAAGAAAAAGCCCGCCAAGCCGGCGATTAAGCTGAGCGCCGCGCAGCGCCTACCTTTGATCGAGCCCGTGCTGCGCCCGAGTTTCCGGCGCGAACGGCGCGCGCTGGCGAAAGGCGTCTTCCCGGTCGCCGGCTGCGACGAGGCGGGCAGGGGACCGCTGGCCGGCCCGGTGGTGGCGGCGGCCGTCATTCTCGACCCGCAACGCATCCCGCGCGGCTTGAACGACTCCAAGAAGCTCGACGCCGAGGCGCGCGAGAAGCTCTACGGGAAGATCTGCGCCAGCGCGCAGGTCGCGGTCGCCTTCGGCGCGGTCGAGCGCATCGACCGCGACAACATCCTGCGCGCCTCGCTGTGGGCTCTGGCGCGCGCGGTGAAGGCGCTGCCGGTTGCGCCCAAGCTCGTCTTCGTCGACGGCAACATCAAGATCGATTGCGGCTGCGACTGCGAGGCCGTGGTGTCAGGCGACGCGCTGGTCTTATCGGTCGCGGCGGCCTCGATCGTCGCCAAGGTCACCCGCGACCGGCTGATGGTGCGGCTCGGCCTCGAGCATCCCGGCTACGGCTTCGAGCGCCACATGGGCTACTCCGTGCCCGAGCATTTCGAGGCGCTCGCCCGGCTCGGACCGACCATCCACCACCGCAAATCCTTCGCGCCGGTGGCGGAAAAGCTCGCCGCGCTGGGCGGGGCTTCCGACGAGGTCGTCGCCGAGTTGTTGCCTCTTTAGCGCGCGTTCTTTATTCCTGCTTCCGCTTTCATCCCTCCCCCGCTTGCGGGTGAGGGTGGCGAGCGGAAGCGAGCCGGGTGCGGGCCGCTGGGGATATCGCCGGCGCAACCCCACCGCGATCGCGCTTCGCGCGATCGACCCTCCCCTTTCTGGGGAGCGATTAGAACCGGGCCGATGCATTACGTCTCCCTGATCATTGAATTCCTGCGCGGGCGCCCGGCGGTGGTGTTTTGGACCGTGGCGCTCACCCAAGCCGCGCTGTGGATGCTGATGCCGGCGCTGTTCTACTCGGCGCCGCCCGGCGAGGTTCCGTTGTTGCTCGCCATCGGCCACGAATTCGTGCTCGGCAGCTATCTCGGGCCGCCGCTGTCGTTCTGGCTCGGCGAGCTCGCCTATCGCATCGGCGGCGCCTTCGGGCTCTATGCGTTGGCGCAAGCCTGCATCGTCGTCACCTATTGGGCGGTGTTTTCGCTCGGCCGCCGCATCGTCGGCACGCGGCACGCGGTGCTCGCGGTGCTGTTGATGGTCGGCATCGCCGCCTACGCGGTGCCGAGCCCGGACTTCGGCCCGGCGATTCTTTCGGCGCCGCTGTGGGCGCTCGCGCTGCTGTATTATTGGCGCGCGGTCGGCGAAGGCGACCGCGGCTCGTGGTTTCTGCTGGCGCTCGATCTCGGCCTGCTGCTGCTTGCGAACTATGTCGGGCTGATCCTCATCGCGCTGATGCTCGTGTTCACGATGGCGACCCGGCGCGGGCGCGCCGCGCTGCTGCATCCCGAGCCGTGGATCGCGGTGCTGCCGTTCCTCATCGTGATCTTTCCGCATTTGGCTTGGCTCAAGGGCGCTTACGATCTCGTGCTCGCGGGGATCAACGACAGCGCCGCGGTGGGCCGGCTGTCGCCCGCCGTCCGGCTCTGCCTTGGGCTGGTGGCGACGCATCTCGGCCTCGGCGTCTTGGTTGCCTTCGCCACCGGCTACCCGCGCCGGCGCAAGGAGCGCGCGCCGCTGATCGACCGCAACCCGGTCGAGCTGTTCGCGCGGCTGTTCGTCTACTTCTTCGCGCTGATGCCGATGGCGACCGCGATCGCCGTCGTCTTCGTCAGCGGCCGCATTGGCCCGCTCGATCGCGTCGCGCCATTGGTTGTGCTCTCCGGCCTCGCGGTGGTGATGGCGGCCGGCGACCAGGTGCCGCTTTATCGCGAGCGCATGGTGTCGTTCACCTGGCTCGGCCTCTTGGTGGCGCCGCCCGCGGTGATCGTGCTCGGCATCGTGCTGCTGCCGTGGATGGCCTCGGTCGATTTCAAGATCACGCAGCCGGCCAAGGCCGAGGCCACGTTCTTTGCCGACAGCTTCCAGCGCCGCACTGGCAAGCCGCTCGCTTACGTGACCGGCGACCCGCTATTCGCGCCGCTGATCGCGCTCGGCAGCCCCAGCCGGCCGCATGTCTATTTCGACTGGGCGCCGCAGCGCAGCCCCTGGGCGAGCGCCGCCGATATCCGCGCCCAAGGCGGCCTCTTGGTCTGGCCGGTGACCGACAACACCCGCAACGCCCCGCCGCAGCTGAAGGCGGAGTTTCCGGACATGGTGCCGGAAGTGCCGCGCTCGTTCCCGCGCGCGATCCAGGGCCTCTTGCCGCTGATCCGGCTCGGCTGGGCGGTGGAGCGGCCGCAAGGCGCGCAACACTAGGCGTTGCCGCGGGAACAACCCCGGCGCGGGTTTCCACAGCATCGATAATCAGACTGCAGGCGGCGGCGGTACCGGCTAGGCTTGCCGTTTCAGGCAGCCGGCGGAGGGGGTCCCATGGCCAACGAGGTCAAGAGCGAGGCGAAGACGGCAAGCGAAGGCGGCTTTGCCGAGCGGCTGGACAAATATTTCGGGCTCACCGAGCAGGGCACCAACGTCCGCACCGAATTCATCGCCGGCCTGACCACGTTCCTCACCATGGTCTACATCGTGTTCGTCAACCCGGCGATCCTGAGCAAGACCGGGATGGACCAAGGCGCCGTGTTCGTCGCCACCTGCGTTGCCGCGGCGGTGAGCACCATGGTGATGGCGCTCTACGCCAATTATCCGATCGCGCTCGCGCCCGGCATGGGCATCAACGCCTTCTTCGCCTTCACCGTGGTGCTCACCTACAAATACACGTGGCAACAGGCGCTCGCCGCCGTGTTCTGCTCCGGCGTGCTGTTTTTTTTGATTTCGGTGTTCCGCATCCGCCAATACGTCATCGAGTCGATCCCGCAGAACTTGAAGCTCGCGGTTTCCGCCGGCGTCGGGCTGTTTCTCGGCATCATCGCGCTGGAGGAGGCGAAGGTGGTGGTGGCGCAGCCGGCGACGCTGGTGACCATGGGCGATCTGAAGAACCCGGCGGCAATTCTGATGCTGCTCGGCTTCGTGCTGATTATCGCGCTTAACTTCCGGCGCGTGATCGGCGGCACGCTGATCGGCATTCTTGCGGTGACCGCGATCGGCATCCCTTTCGGGCTCGCGCATTATTCCGGCATCGTGTCGCTGCCGCCGTCGATCAAGCCGACGCTGCTGCAGCTCGACTTCTCGCGCGTGTTCGAAGGCACCTTCCTGATCGTTATCTTCTCGATTTTGTTCATCGACGTGTTCGATAACGCCGGCACGCTGATCGGCGTCACCCATCGCACCGGACTGATGAAGGACGGCAAGCTCGCGCGCATGAAGGAGGCGCTGATTTCCGATAGTTTTGCCGCCATGTTCGGCGCGGCAATCGGTACCTCGACCACGACGAGCTACATCGAGAGCGCGGCCGGCGTCTCCGCCGGCGGCCGCACCGGCCTGACCGCGGCGTTCGTGTCGATCTTCTTCCTGCTGGCGCTGTTGTTCGCGCCGCTCGCTGGCATGATCCCGGCTTACGCCACCTCGGCGGCGCTGCTTTACGTCGCCTGCGTGATGGCGCGCGGGCTGTCAGAAATCGACTGGGAGGACATCACCGAATACGCGCCCGCGGTGGTGACGGCGATCACCATGCCGCTGACCTATTCGATCGCCACCGGCATCGGCCTCGGCTTCATCACCTACGCGCTCGCCAAGCTGATCTCCGGCAAGGTCAAGGAGGCCTCGCCCGCGGTTCTGGTGCTGGCGGCGCTGTTCGCGATCAAATTCGCGGTCTCCGGATGAACGCGCTCTCCTCCTGGCAAATTTGGGCGGTGCTGTCCGCGCTGTTCGCCGCGCTCACCGCCATCTTTGCCAAAATCGGCGTCGAGAACGTCAATTCGGATCTCGCGACATTCATCCGCACCATCGTGGTCATCGTCACGCTTGGCTTTCTGCTGGCGGTGACCGGGCAGTTCCAGGCGCCCGACAAGATTTCCGGACGCACCTATCTGTTCCTGGTGCTGTCGGGGCTCGGCACCGGCGCGTCGTGGCTATGTTATTTCCGCGCGTTGAAGCTCGGCGAGGCGGCCAAGGTCGCGCCGATCGACAAATTGTCGGTGGTGCTGGTGGCGATCTTCGGGGTGATCTTTCTTGGCGAGCGACTCACCGCGCCGAACTGGCTCGGCATCGCGCTGATCGCAGTGGGCGCGATTTTGGTAGCCTATCGCTAACCAGACCGTCGCTTCCATCGGTTATGGCATACCGTCGTGGTCGCGCGCCGGCTTGCGCTTGACCTAGATCAAGGCCGCGCGCGCGCAATCGACGCTTTCTCCGCCGCGGCCGATCTCGGTGCGTCTGATTGAATCAAAAAACACGGTAGGGGCTCGATGCATCGATCTCGAATCGACTGCGATAATCTGCGCCGCAAGGTCATGAGCGCCGAAGCCGCGGCGGCGCTGATCAGACCGCACGATACGATCGGGATGAGCGGCTTCACCGGCTCGGGCTATCCGAAAGCCGTGCCGCTCGCGCTCGCGGCCCGCATCGAGGCCGAGCACGAGGCCGGTAATTCGTTCCGTGTCCGCATCTGGACCGGCGCGTCGACCGGACCCGAGCTCGATGGCGCGCTCGCCAAGGCGAACGGCATCGAATACCGCCTGCCGTACAATTCCGATCCGGACGTCCGCGAAAGAATCAATCGCGGCGACATGGAATATTTCGACATGCACTTGAGCCAGGTCGCGCCGATGGCCTGGCAGGGCTTCCTCGGCCCGCTCGACGCGGCGGTCATCGAAGTCACCGGCATCCGGCCGGACGGCAGACTCATTCCCTCATCCTCGGTCGGCAACAATAAGACCTGGCTCGAGCGCGCACAGAAGGTGATCCTCGAGGTCAATGCCTGGCAGAACGAAGCGCTGGAGGGAATGCACGACATCTACTACGGCACCGCGCTGCCGCCGCACCGGGTGCCCATCCCGCTGACGCAGCCGGACGACCGTATCGGCGAGCGATACTTCCACGTCGATCCCGACAAGATCGTCGCCGTTGTCGAGACGCATGCGCCCGACCGCAATCTTCCGTTTGCGCCACCGGACCGGGCCGCCGCCGCGATCGCCGGGCATCTCCTGGAATTCTTCCGTCACGAGGTGGCGAAAGGACGGCTGCCCGCTTCACTGCTGCCGCTGCAGTCCGGCGTCGGCAACATCGCGAACGCCGTGCTCGGCGGCCTCATCGACGGTCCGTTCGACAATCTGACCGCTTATACCGAGGTGATCCAGGACGGGATGCTGAAACTGATCGCGGCCGAAAAGATCCGCTTTGCCTCCGCCACGGCGTTCTCATTGAGTCCCAACGCCGCCGCCGAGCTCAACGCCGACATGCACAAATTCCGCCGCAAGATGATTCTGCGCCCGCAGGAAATCAGCAACCATCCGGAATTGATCCGCCGTCTCGACTGCATCGCCATGAACGGGCTGATCGAGGCCGACATCTACGGCAACGTCAACTCCACGCATGTGATGGGATCGCGCATCCAGAACGGTATCGGCGGCTCCGGCGATTTCGCCCGCAACGCCTATGTGTCGATCTTCACGACGCCGTCGACCGCCAAAGGCGGCAGGATTTCCGCGATCGTGCCGCAGGCAAGCCATGTCGACCACATCACCCAGGACGTTCAGGTGCTGGTGACCGAGCAGGGGCTCGCCGACCTGCGCGGCCTCTCGCCCAAACAGCGGGCGAAGGTGGTCATTGAGAACTGCGCGCATCCCGACTACCGGCCGTTGCTCGCCGACTATTTCCGGCGCGCAAAGGAGGATTCATACGGTCAGCACGCACCCTCGCGGCTGGGTGAATCGCTGTCCTGGCACAAGCGATTTGTCGAAACGGGGACGATGCTGCAGTGAGCGCCGCTCCGCGGTCTCAGACCCGCGGCACCAGGACGATGCGGAAGTCGGAATAGAGCTTCCGCAGCGCCATCCGCATCACCATGACGCCCCAAAGAATGCCGATCACGGCACCGAGCAGCGGCGATGCGATAGTAATGATTTCACGCGGTAGACCAAGGATGGCGACGAAAAACCCGATCGCCGCGCCGATTGCAAAACCGAAGACCAAGGCGCCCAGCAAACTGCGCCACATGAACAGCCACCAGATGCTAATCGTCCGCCCCCAAGTGACTTCAAGTTCCTGCATCGTCGCCCCCGTCGTTGATACTAATTCGTCAAAGCCTTCTTGATCGCCAAAAAATCCCGCCAGGCGAAACGCTTCTGCAGCGGGCTGCGCAAAAGGAAGGCGGGGTGGAATGTCGGCATGGCGCGGATCTCGCGTTTGCCGGTGTCGAACGTGTACCAGCGTCCGCGCGTCTTGGTGATGCCTTCCTTGAGGCCGAGCAGCGTTTGCGCCGATGGGCCGCCGAGACAGACGAGAATGTCGGGATCGGCCAACTCGATCTGCCGGCGGATGAAGGGCAGGCAGATCTGCGATTCCTGCGGCGTCGGCGTGCGGTTGCCGGGCGGCCGCCAGGGCACGATATTGGCGATGTAGACCTTGGTGCGGTCGAGCCCGATTGCCGCCAGCATGCGGTCGAGCAGCTTGCCGGAGCGGCCGACGAAGGGCAGGCCTTCGAGGTCTTCGTCGCGGCCGGGCGCTTCACCGACGAACATCACGCGCGCCTGGCTATTGCCATCAGCGAAAACCAGTTGCGTCGCGGTCGCCTTGAGCGCGCAACCGTCGAACTTGTCGAGAATGGCGCGCAGCTCGTCGAGCGTTCGGGCGGTGCGCGCCGCCGCGCGCGCGGCCATGATGGCTTCCTCGGGGGCCGGCGGTGCGGCGGGCGGACCGGCGCTGCCCTTGAATTCGAGGTCGAACGGCAGAGGAGCCGGTTGCGGCGCGCGGGGCGGCGGCGTCGGCGCATCGGCCGGCGCAAAGCGATCGACCGGCGCCTCGCCGACCAGCGCGTCGACGCCGGCCTCGGCATAGAAGTCAAGCAGGTCGCTGGCGGCTTTTGCGGGGTGCGGCGGCATGGGCCGGACTTTAGCATGGCAGCCGCGCGATTGCCCCCGCTGTGCAAAAGTGGAATATCGGGAGCGAGGAGACCCATATGGCCGAGCTACCCGCCCGCGAGGCGATGGAATTCGACGTGGTGATTGTCGGCGCCGGCCCGGCAGGCTTGGCGGCCGCCATCCGCCTCAAACAGATCAATCCCGACATCTCGGTCGTCATCGTCGAGAAGGGCTCCGAGGTCGGCGCCCATATCCTCTCCGGCGCGGTGATCGATCCGGTCGGCATCGACAAGTTGTTGCCGGAGTGGCGCGGCGAAGAGACGCCGATCACCACGGCGGTAAGCGACGACCGCTTTTATTGGCTCTCCGCCAGTGGCGGCATCCGGCTGCCGAATTTCGCCATGCCGCCGCTGATGAACAACCACGGCAACTTCATCGTTTCGCTCGGTAGCGTCTGCCGCTGGCTCGCCACCAAGGCGGAGGCGCTCGGCGTCGAGATTTATCCGGGCTTTGCCGCCGCCGAAGTGCTCTACGACGACAACGGCGCCGTCGCCGGCGTCGCCACCGGCGACATGGGGATCGGCAAGACCGGCGAGCCGAAGGATTCATTCACGCGCGGCATGGAGCTGCGCGCAAAATACACGCTGTTCGCGGAAGGCGCGCGCGGCAATCTTGGTAAGCAGCTGATCGCCAAATTTGCGCTCGGCGAAGGCCGCGATCCGCAGAAGTTCGGGATCGGCCTCAAAGAACTGTGGCAAGTCGCGCCGGACAAGCACCGCAAGGGCCTGGTGCAGCATTCGTTCGGCTGGCCGCTCGACGGGCGCACCGGCGGCGGCTCGTTCATGTACCACTTCGACGACAACCTGGTGTCGGTCGGCTTCGTGCTGCACCTCAACTACACCAATCCGTATCTGTCGCCGTTCGAGGAATTCCAGCGCTTCAAGACGCATCCGCTGGTGCGCGACACCTTTGCCGGCGGCAAGCGCCTCGCCTATGGCGCGCGCGCCTTGACCGAGGGCGGCTATCAGTCGGTGCCCAAGCTTACATTCCCCGGCGGCGCGTTGATCGGCTGCGATGCCGGATTCATGAACGTGCCGCGCATCAAAGGCAGCCACAACGCCATGTTATCGGGCATGTTCGCAGCTGAAGCGGCCGCCGCCGCGCTATCGGGCGGGCGAAGCCACGACGAGCTTGCCGATTACGACGCCGCCTGGCGCACGTCGCCGATCGGCAAGGATCTGTGGAGGGTGCGCAACGCCAAGCCGCTATGGTCGAAGCTCGGCACCTTTATCGGCATCTCGCTCGGCGGCCTCGACATGTGGTGCAACACGCTGGGCTTCTCGCTGTTCGGTACCATGAGCCACGGCAAGCCGGATTACGCGACGCTCAAGCCCGCCTCCGAATGCACGCCGATCGTCTACCCGAAGCCGGACGGCAAGGTCACCTTCGACCGGCTATCCTCGGTGTTCCTGTCGAACACCAATCACGAGGAAGATCAGCCGGTGCATCTGCGCGTCAAGGACATGAGCCTGCAGAAGACGTCGGAGCACGACAAGTTCGCCGGGCCTTCGGCGCGCTATTGCCCGGCCAGCGTCTACGAATGGGTCGAGGAGGGTGGCGTGCCGAAGTACGTCATCAACGCGCAGAATTGCGTCCACTGCAAAACCTGCGACATCAAGGATCCGAATCAGAACATTACTTGGGTTCCACCCGAAGGCGGCGGCGGACCGAATTATCCGAATATGTGATAGCCGTCCGCCGTTGCGGCCACGATACTGCCACATGGGGGTTTTCAACCTGAGTTTCGGGCGCCGCGACCCAAGTTCTTGCGGCGGCGGCGCAAAAAGGCCATTCTCGGCTCAACTTCGGCGGTTTGAGCACAATCCGCGCCACCCGCCTCATTGGAGCACAAGCCCGTGACGTCTTCGAGCTTCGCCCGGTGCGCGCTTGGCACCGCGCTTGCTGTTTTCCTGCTGGCGGCGCCGATCAAGCTGTCCGCCCAGGGGCCGACCCAGCCGGACCTTTCCGGCATGACCGCCGCGGGCAGTTATCTCGCCGCGCGCCACGCTGGCCAGATGCGCGACGCCGCCGCGGCTGCGGCCTATTACGGGGTTGCGCTCAAGCACGATCCGAAGAATGGCGATCTGCTCGACCGCACCTTCCTGTCGCTGGTGGTCGGCGGCGATATCGACAACGCCATGCGATACGCAGAGCGCATCGTGCAGGCCGACAAGAACGACCGCGTCGCCCAGCTGGTGCTCGGCGTGCACGCGCTCAAGCACAAGCAATATCCTGCCGCGCGCCGCGCCTTGGCGCAGTCGATTCGCGGCCCGATCACCGATCTGACCGCGACGCTGCTGTCGGCCTGGTCGCTGGCCGGCGCCGGCGACTCGAAGGGCGCGGTTGCGGCCATCGACCGGCTGACCGGGCCGGATTGGTACGCGATCTTCAAGGAGCTGCACGCCGGCATGATTCTTGATTTCGCCGGCAATAAAAACGAAGCGGGAAAACGCTTCGAGCACGCCTACAAACTCGATCCGACGGCGCTGCGCGTCGTCGAGGCTTATGGCAGCTGGCTGTCGCGCAACGCCTCCGCCAAGGAAGCGCTCGCCGTGTTCGAGGAGTTCGACAAGGCGCTGCCGCGTCACCCGCTGGTGGTCGACGCCATGAACAAGCTCGAGGCCGGCGAGAAATTGCCGCCGCTGGTCGGCACCGCGCAGGCGGGCGGGGCCGAAGCGCTCTACGGGCTTGGCGCCTCGCTCGGCCGCCGCGGCGGCGAGGATCTCGGCCTGGTCTATCTGCAGCTGGCGCTGTTCCTCGAGAACAACCATCCGCTGGCGCTGCTTTCGCTCGCCGACCTTTATGAATCGCTGAAGAAGCCGGAGCTGGCGATCAAGGCCTATGAGCGCATCCCGGCGAGCTCGCCCTTGCACCGCAACGCCGCGATCCAGATGGCGTCCAATCTCGACTCGCTCGACCGCCCGGAGGAGGCGGAGAAGCATCTCGATGCGCTGATCAAGGAGCATCCGGACGATCTCGAGGCGATCATGGCGCTCGGCAACGTCCAGCGCGGGCACAAGAAGTTCGCCGAATGCGCCGATGTCTATTCCAAGGGCGTCGCGCTGGTGCCGCATCCGGAAAAAGGCAACTGGGTGCTCTTCTATTTCCGCGGCATCTGCTACGAGCGCTCGCATCAGTGGCCGAAGGCGGAAGCCGATCTCAAGAAGGCGCTCGAGCTGTTCCCCGAGCAGCCGCACGTGCTCAACTACCTCGGCTATTCCTGGATCGATCAGGGCGTGCACCTCGACGAGGGCATGGACATGATCAAGCGCGCGGTGCAGCAGCGGCCGGACGACGGCTATATCGTCGACTCGCTCGGCTGGGCCTATTTCCGGCTCGGCAATTACGAGGAGGCGGTCAAGCAGCTCGAGCGCGCGATCGAACTCAAGCCGGAAGACCCGACCATCAACGATCACCTCGGCGACGCCTATTGGCGGGTCGGGCGCACGCTCGAGGCGCATTTCCAGTGGGCGCATGCCCGCGATCTCAAGCCCGATCCGGAAGACCTGCCGAAGATCGAAGCCAAGTTGAAGAACGGCCTGCCGGACGAGACCTCGTCACAGGCCAAGGCCGGCAAGAAAAGCGGCGACGGCGGCTAGCGTCTCGCTCGATGGCGGTCGTTACAGCTTCTCTGGTCGACGCGGCGCACGCCAAGGTCAATCTGACGTTGCGCGTCGTCGGCCGCCGCGCCGACGGCTACCACGAACTGGAAAGCCTGGTCGCTTTCGCCGATATCGGCGATGCGTTGCAGCTCGAGACCGGTCTTCCGCTCAATCTGGAGATCGAGGGCTCTTACGCCGCGGCCTGTGGCGCACCGGCCGACAATCTGGTGCTCAAGGCGGCGGCTGCGTTCGCCGCGCGGGTTCCCGGCTTGCGGCTCGGCCGTTTCCTGCTGACCAAGGAATTGCCGGTCGCCGCCGGCATCGGCGGCGGCTCGGCCGACGCGGCGGCGGCATTGCGCCTGCTGGTCCACGGCAATCGGCAAATCTTCGGTCGTGTCGACTTTGCCGACCAGCGCGTGCGCGAAGTTGCGCTCGGCGTCGGCGCCGACGTGCCGGTTTGCCTCGCCTCGCGCGCGTGCATCATGCGCGGTGTCGGCGAGGAGCTGTCACCGCCGCTCGATTTGCCGAGGCTTCCCGCGCTCCTGGTCAATCCGAGTGTACCATTGGCGACGCGCGACGTGTTTGCCAGGCTCGCCGGCAAGTTCAGTACAGCGTCGCCCGCAGAGGTACCGCGCGAATTCGCGGCCTTGATTAAGTGGCTCGGTGCGAACGGAAACGACCTCACCGGGCCGGCCATCGCCTGCGTGCCGGTCATCGCCGACGTGCTGAACGCCTTGCGCGGCTTGCCGGGTGCGCGCCTCGCGCGCATGTCGGGCTCCGGCCCGACCTGTTTTGCGCTGTTCGCCTCGGTCGAAGAAGCCGCGGCCGCGGCCCCCCTGTTGCAGGCCGACCATAAAGATTGGTGGGTTCAGTCCGCCACGCTGCGCTAGACGAGAATCGCCCTCGAATTTGCCGTCTTCGCGCGGAACCGTTGCGCGCATGGCGATTTGCGGCTAGGCAGCGCCGGCAGGAGAGCAGCATGAAATTGATCGGGATGATTGGCCTTGTCGTGGCCACTGGCTTTGCCGTTGCCGCGGCCGATCCGGCGCTCGCGCGCGTTCGCCACCATCACAAAGTCGTCCGCCATTGTGTCAACCCGCCGCGCGAGGTCGGCCTGTACGGCTTCTTGTTCAACCCGGCGCCGGAGCCCAACGGCTGCGCGCCGCCGGTCTATGCCTATGGCCGCTACCAGGGGCAGGATCCCGACCCCTACATCCGCCTGCAGTTGGAACGCGATCCGAAGACCGGCTATCGGCCCTACTAGCGTCTAATGCGCGCGCGCGATGCAGAAGGCGACCGCCTCTTCGAGCGACGTCTTGATCGCAGACGGCGGCACCAGCGCCAGCGCGTCCGTCGCTATCGCGCCGTAGTGGCGCGCGCGGCCGACCGTGTCCTCGATGGCGTGATGCTTGGCCATCAGCGCCAGCGCGGTGTCGAGGTCGCCGTCGCGGATCTCGCCCTCGCCGAGCGTGCGGTTCCAGAACGCGCGTTCGCTTTCGGTGCCACGGCGGAATGACAGCACGACCGGCAGGGTGATCTTGCCCTCGCGGAAGTCGTCGCCGACGTTCTTGCCGAGCTTGGCCGACTTGCCGCCGTAGTCGAGTGCGTCGTCGATCAATTGAAAAGCGATACCCAGGTTCATGCCGAAAGAACGGCAGGCGGCGAGCTCGGCCTTGTCCTTGTTGGCCAGCGCCGGGCCGACTTCGCAGGCGGCGGCGAACAATTCCGCGGTCTTGGCGCGGATCACCGCCATGTATTCGTCCTCGTTGGTGGCCGTGTTCTTGGCGGCGCCGAGCTGCATCACTTCGCCTTCGGCGATCACCGCGGCGGCCGAGGACAGGATATCGAGCGCGTGCAGATTGCCGACCTCGACCATCATCTTGAACGCCTGGCCGAGCAGGAAATCGCCGACCAGGACGCTCGCCTCGTTGCCCCACAGCATGCGGGCGGCGAGCTTGCCGCGGCGCATGTCGCTTTCGTCGACCACGTCGTCGTGCAGCAGCGTCGCCGTATGCATGAATTCGACGGCGGCAGCGAATTTGATATGGCCGTCGCCGGTGTAGCCGGCGAGCTTGGCCATGGCCAGCGTCAGCATTGGCCGCAGCCGCTTGCCGCCCGATGAGATGAGGTGGTTGGCGACCTCCGGGATCATGGTGACTTCGGAGCCGGTGCGCGCCAGGATCGTCGTGTTGACGCGCTCCATGTCGGGTGCCACGAGATCGGCGAGTTGGGTAAGCGAAGCGCCTTGCGGGCTTTCGAAGGGGACGATGACGGCCAAAATCTGTCTCCGGGGGTCGTGGCGGCGGGCGAGCATAGAAACGCTGTGTTAACGGGGCAAGTGCGTTAAATTGCCATTGACCGCAATGCGGCACGCTGGCCAAGGGCTCAGGGGGATATCCATTGGCGAAACGCAACTCCACGTCGGCGGCACATGGTTCCGGCGACCTGAGCCACTATTCCATCGCCGTCCTGGTGCCCTGCTTCAACGAAGAAGTGGCGGTTGCGAAGGTCGTGATGGACTTCCGCGCCGCGTTGCCGAATGCCACGGTCTTCGTGTTCGACAACAATTCGACCGACAATACCGCGGCGGCGGCGCGTGCCGCCGGCGCCGAAGTCTATCGGGAAAAGCGCCAGGGCAAGGGCTATGTGGTGCGCCGCATGTTCACCGACGTGGAGGCGGACATCTATGTGCTGGTGGATGGCGACGCCACTTACGATGCGCCGAGCGCCGCTCCCATGATCGAGCAGCTGCTCGACGAGCGGCTCGACATGGTGGTTGCGAATCGCGTCGACCGCGACGAGGCGGCCTACCGCACCGGTCACCGTACCGGTAATTGGCTACTGACCTCCTTCGTCGCCATGGTGTTCGGCTCGAGCTTCAACGACATGCTGTCGGGCTACCGGGTGTTCTCGCGCCGTTTCGTGAAATCGTTTCCGGTGCTCTCGGGGGGCTTTGAGATCGAGACCGAGCTGACGATCCACGCGCTCGAACTGGGTCTCGCGGTGGCGGAGGTCGACACGCCCTATTACGCGCGTCCGAAAGGCTCGGCGTCCAAGCTCAACACCTGGAGCGATGGTTTGCGCATCTTGCGCACCATTCTTCGGCTCTATCGTGCCGAGCGGCCATTGCCGTTTTTCGGCGCCATCGGGGCAATGCTGGCTATCATTTCCGTCGGTCTCGCCATCCCAATTTTTGTGACGTTTTTGGAAACCGGGCTGGTGCCGCGCTATCCGACCGCGATCCTGTCGACGGGACTGATGATCGTGGGCGTTCTATCGATCGCCATCGGGCTGGTGCTCGACACGGTGACGCGCGGGCGGCGCGAGATGAAGCTGCTTGCCTTCCTTGCGCATCGCGCGCCGGGCGATGAACGCCGGCGCGGGTGATCGCGCTACGAGCCGTTCGGCAGCGTTTTGCAAATCGGCAGGTGCTCGACGCGTTTGGCGTTGCCATAGAGCCCGCACAGCACATCGGGGCCTTCCGTCCTGAACACGTGCTTCACCGGCTCGGCCTGACTCACCAGGATGTGCGCAACGATGAGCGCCGCGCCGACCGGATAGGTCCAGCGCTGTCGCTGCAGATCCGCCATTTTGACGACGAGAAGCGCGGCGGCGATGATGGCGAGCGGATCGGTCATCAGGAAGTATTCCTGCTTCAGTCCGCGTGCCATGTTCAACGTATCGATGCCCCAATCGGTGAGCATCAAGACGGCGACTTGCAGCACCAGGCGCCATTCGCGGCGGCGGATGGCGACGATCGTTGCCGCGATGACGAACCATTCGAGAAAAATGGTCGGGCGCGGCGATGACGATAGGAAAAACGTGCGCCGGGCAATCACGCCGACGATGGCTTCGGCGAGGAACTGCAGGCGCGGGCCGAGCCCGTGGGCGAGCGCGGCCTCGGAGGCCGCCGCCCAGGCAAGCATGTATTCGAGCGGATGGAAGACCACCAAGACGTCGTTGGGATGATAGCGGATATCGAGCGCCAGCAATCCGATCATGCAGCCGGCGACGGCGCACGCCATTGCCGCAAGCGTTTCCACGGCGGTGACGCGCCATAGCCACGCGAACGCGATCATGCCGAGGCCGAGCCAAAGCGCCATGGCCGGCCAATAAAAGGTCGCGCCGAATTCCAGCGTCGGCCGGGCGACCGTCGTTTCGCCGTGTCCGAAAAAGCCTTCGACGACAATCGTCTTGGCGAGCAAGATTGCGACCGTCGTTGCCGCCAACATAAGAACAAGCAGCGGCCAAGCCCGACGCGGCTCGTGCCAAAACCCGCGCCGCGTATCGCGCAGGCCGAATGGCAGAAGCAATATGGGCAGCGCACAGATCAGGAAAAAGAACTGGATCTTGTTAAGCATCGCCAGCGTGATCAGCAGGCTGGCGCCGCCGACCAGCAGCGGCCGCCACCAGCGTTCCCCGCGCTGCGCGACTACGAGCAGCATCAATAACGCGCAACTGAAGAAAGCCGCCGGCAACAATTCGGTGCGGGTGATGCGCATCTCCATGGCCATGCCGCCGGAAAAGGCGAGCAGGAACGCCCCGAACGCGGCGACGCGCCAGTCGCGGATGAATGCCCGCAGCAGATAGGCGAATGCGACGACAAAGCTCGTGGCATAGAGGAGCGACAGCACGCGGCCGGCCCGGGTCGCCGCCGTCCAGGCCTGGGCAAATGCGGCGGCATCGCTCACCGGCGGCAATGCGTTGAACGATATAACCTTGACGATGCCGAGGGCGTGCAACGCGCGCAGCCAGTAGCTCAGCAGCAGGATCGTCAGGTAGGCTGGATGATCGAACCACTCCTGCGGCATCGGGACGTTGAGCAGGAACGCGTTATAGACGACCCAGAAATCCATGTCGGCATTGCGCCAATAAGGGTTCCAGAAGCCGGCGACGGAGAACGACAGCAGCATGCCGAAGAGGATGACGAGCAGTTCCCCGCGCCAACTGAACGGTACCAAGCGCTGAAAAGGCTCCGCCGCGGGATCGCCGCGCAGTGCCGCCCATAGACGCAGATGCCCAGGCGTCGGATTTTGCGTTGTCATCGTCGCGCGGTTTGGCAAGACAAGGAGACAAGACAAGGAGAACAGTGCCTTATAAAATCCGCAGCGGCGAGGCAACAGGGACGATAACCCTTGCGCGAGATTGTTCGCACCAACGACATGGTTCTGATCTCAGCCGTGGTGGCGCTGCTCGACGGCGCCGGCATCCGGCACATGGTGCTCGACCAGAACATGAGCGTGCTGGAAGGCTCGCTCGGTATGCTGCCGCGGCGCATCCTGGTCGCGGAAGGCTACGAGCGCAATGCGCGGCAAATCCTGCAAGATGCCGGTCTCGGCAAGGAGCTGCGTCCGGATGACGACTGACGTCCTCGAAACCAGCGAAGACGCGGTCCTTGGCGGCCGCTTGCGGCTGCGCCAGCCGCTCAAAGGCCATCGCGTCGGGCACGACGCGATCCTGCTCGCCG
>DATJVE010000064.1:0-2954 GCA_035501975.1 Pseudolabrys sp. | reverse complement strand
ATCCAGGTCGAGCTGACCTATGTCGGCAACCGCGCCATGGTCAAATACGACCTGCCGCTCAACGAGGTGGTGTTCGATTTCTACGACCGGCTGAAATCGGTGTCGAAAGGCTATGCCTCATTCGACTATCAGCTCACCGATTATAAGCCGTCCGACCTGGTGAAGATGCAGATTCTGGTCAACGCCGATCCGGTCGATGCGCTGGCGATGCTGGTGCATCGCACCCGCGCCGAGCAGCGCGGCCGTGCCATGGCCGAGAAGCTCAAAGAGCTGATTCCGCCGCACATGTTCCAGGTGCCGATCCAGGCGGCGGTCGGCGGCAAGATCATTGCCCGCGAGACCGTTCGCGCGTTCCGCAAGGACGTGACCGCGAAGTGCTACGGCGGCGACGTCACCCGCAAGCGCAAGCTTCTGGACAAACAGAAGGAAGGCAAGAAGCGCATGCGCCAGTTCGGCAAGGTGGAAATCCCGCAGGAAGCCTTCATCGCCGCGCTGAAGGTCGACGTCTGACGACCGCTTCAGTCGATGGCGGAAAAGCTCAAAGAGCTGATCCCGCCGCACATGTTCCAGGTGCCGATCCAGGCGGCGATCGGCGGCAAGATCATCGCGCGCGAGACCGTGCGCGCCTTCCGCAAGGACGTCACCGCCAAGTGCTACGGCGGCGACGCCACAAGAAAGCGAAAGCTTTTGGATAAGCAGAAGGAAGGCAAAAAGCGCATGCGCCAGTTCGGCAAGGTCGACATCCCGCAGGAGGCGTTTATCGCGGCGCTGAAGGTGGATGTGTGAGGAGTTGACCAGGATCAATGCATCGATCCGCTGCCTGCCTACAATGCGCCGATCCGAAAAAAGCAAGGCAGGTCGGTCATGGACCTCCGGGAAGCAATCTACACGCGGCGCGCCGTGCGCGAATATACCGCCGAGCCGGTCGATGAAAAAACCATCCGCGAATTGATCGACGCCGCCATTCAGGCGCCGAGCGCGGTCAATCAACAGCCGTGGTCATTCTGCGTGGTGCGCGACCAGGCCGTTCTCGCCCGCATCTCGGCCGAAGCGAAGGCGCATATGCTGCGGACCTCGCCGGCGGCTTTGTTGCCGCATTTTCAGGAACGGCTGAGCAATCCGGCCTTCAATATTTTCTATCACGCGCCGGTGCTCATCCTGATCTCGAGCGCGGCGGAAAGCCCGTGGGCGGTCGAAAACTGTTCGCTGGCGGCCGAGAACCTGATGCTGGCGGCGCGCGCCGCCGGATTGGGGACCTGCTGGATCGGCTTCGCGCAGAAATGGCTGGTCACGCCTGAAGGAAAAGCGGCGCTGAAACTCCCGGAAAATTATACGCCGGTCGCTCCGATCATCGTCGGGCATCCGAAAGCCGGGCCGCCGCCGGTTCCCAGAAAAGCGGCCGACATCCATTGGGTCGACGCGTAAGCGTTTCGCCGCCGACAACGCCCCGCGTTCTGGTATATTCGTCGCACCGGGGCGCGCGGGGATTTGTGCTCATGCCGGACGACAAGACGAATATCGCGCGACCCGATATCGTGCTGCAGACGTCCGCGCTCACCCGGACATTCGGCGATCTCACCGCCGTCGACAGCGTCACGCTGAGCATCTATCGCGGCGAGATTTTCGGCCTCATCGGCCCGAACGGCGCGGGCAAGAGCACGCTGATCAAAATGCTGACGACGCTGCTGCCGCCGACGTCCGGATCGGCGACGATTGCCGGCTACGATATCGTCAGCCAACCCGCCGACGTGCGCCGACAAATCGGCTATGTCCCGCAGCTGTTGTCGGCCGACGGTTCGCTCACCGGATACGAAAACATGCTGCTGTCGGCGCGCCTCTACGGCGTTCCCCGGCGCGAGCGAAAGGACCGCGTTTCGCGGGCGCTGGCGCGGATGGGACTTGCCGAGGTCGCGCATCATCTTGCCGGGCACTATTCCGGCGGCATGATCCGGCGGCTCGAGATCGCGCAAAGCCTGTTGCACCGGCCGCCGATGCTGTTTCTCGACGAACCCACGGTCGGGCTCGATCCCGCCGCGCGCGAGACGGTGTGGGAGCGCGTGCTCGACCTCCGGGACAGGTTCCATCGCACGATGGTCGTGACCTCGCATCACATGGATGAAGTCGACAAGTCCTGCGACCGCATTGCGCTCATCGACCGCGGCCGCATTGTCGCCGTCGGCACGCCCGCCGAATTGAAGGCGCATGTCGGTCCCGATGCCACGCTCGACGACGTCTTCATCGGGCTTACCACCGCAACAGGCGAAACCGAAACCAAGGGAAGCTATCGCGATGTCAGGCGAGACCGCCGCGCAGCCAGTGAGCATGGCTGACCGGTCGTTCGGGCAGGCGCTCGGCGACTATGCGACCCAGACCATGGCGGTGGCCGCGGCCGAGGTGCAGAAGCTCTATCACGATCCGCTCGAGCTGCTGACCCGCGCGGTGCAGCCGGTCTTGTGGTTGATGCTGTTCGGCGAGGTCATGGCCCGCGTCCGCGGCGTCGCGCCGGGCAATATTCCTTATCTCGATTTCCTCGCCGCCGGAATTCTCGCGCAGAGCGCTTTGTTCGTGGCGATTTTCTATGGAATATCCGCGATCTGGGAACGCGATCTCGGAGTCCTGCAGCGTTATCTCGTCAGTCCGGCGCCGCGTTCGGCGCTGGTGCTCGGCAAGGCGCTGTCCGCCGGCGTGCGCGCTCTGTCGCAAGCGCTGATCGTCTATGGGCTTGCCATGCTAATCGGCGTCGGCATCGATCTGCATCCCCTCAATATCCTCGGCGTCGCCGCCGCCATCGTGCTCGGGTCGGCGCTGTTTTCCACGCTGTCGCTGATCATCGCGTGCATCGTCAAGACACGCGAGCGCTTCATGGGGATCGGCCAGGTCCTGACCATGCCGATTTTCTTCGCCAGCAACGCCATCTATCCGTTATCGCTGATGCCGAACTGGTTGAACGCCGT
>DATJVE010000063.1:0-30537 GCA_035501975.1 Pseudolabrys sp. | reverse complement strand
CCGGAGGCGAAGAACACGATCATCGAGCCGGCCTCGCGCTGATTGCAGCGGCTCGCCAGCGCCGCGTCGAATTGCACGTCGCCCGGCACGCGAATGGCGCGGTCCGACGCGCCCGAGCGCACTGAGCGGTCGAGCGCGTCGATTTCGGTGGCGATCGCGGCGTGGCGGCGGATGGCGGCATTGCGGTCGCCGGCGAGGACGGTGGCGATCTCCAGCGCATAGGCTTCCAGCCGTGGGCGCGACGTGCCGCGCGGAATTTCCGGCAACAGAATGGAGGCAAGCAGCGCGATGATGGCGAGAACGCACACGACCTCGATGAGGGTAAAACCGCCCTCGCCGGCAGTGCGTTCAGCGGGCCCAGCTGGTGATATCGGCGGCCGTTCCCGTGCCGCCTTCTTGCCCATCCGAGCCGTATGACATGATGTCATAGGGACCGTGCTCCCCTGGCGAACGATAAACATAAGGCTTCCCCCACGGATCGTTCGGCACCAACCCGCCTTTGAGATAGGGGCCGTTCCAATTCGGAATCGTGCCGGGGGACTGCACCAGCGCCGTCAAGCCTTCCGCGGTGGTCGGGTAACGGCCGGCGTCGAGATTGAACAAATCGAGCGCGCTGCCGAGGCTCTGGATCTGGATTTTCGCCGCTTTGACCTTCGACTCGCCCAGATAGTTCAACACACGCGGGCCGACCAGGCTCACGATCAGCGCGATGATCGCGATCACCACCAGGATCTCGATCAGCGTGAAGCCGCCCTGCCCGCGCATGCGTCTCTTGATGTTTTCGCGGTCGAGGATCATCGCGGCTCGCTTTCTATTCAATGATCTGGGTAACCGACAGAAGCGCGGTCATCACCGACACGATCAGCCCGCCGACGATCGTGCTGATGACAATGATCGCAAACGGGCCAGTGACGCCGACGATGCGGTCGAGGCTGCGCTGCAGCTTCGCCTCGTAGAACTCGGCGACGTTGCCAGCAAGCAGCGGCAACTGACCGGTTTCCTCGCCGATGCGCAACATGCGGATCGCCATCGCAGGCAGCAAAGTGGAGTCGGCGAGCGCATCCGACAGCTTCCCGCCGTGGCGGACCCGGTCGACGGCCTTGCTCCAGATGTCCACATTGTCGCTCGGGCCGAGCATATCGACAAGAATGCGCAGTGTCATTGGCAGCGCAACGCCGCTGCCCAACAGAATTCCAAGGTTCCGGCAAAATAAGGCAGTCCGGTTCAACCGCGCCACCGACCGCAAGACCGGCAGCCGCATCAGCAGGCCGGCGATTCTCGCCCGCACCGCCGCGCGGCGCAAAACAAGCCAGGCGCACACGATCAAGACGATAGCTGCCGCTTCGATCACCTCCAGATGCGCGCTGGCGAACTTGGACAGGCCGAACAGCGCGGCGACGACGGGATCGAGCTTGGCGTGGAAATCCTGCAATACCGCGGCGAATTGCGGCAACACGAACAACAGGAAAAACGACAGCACGCAGCTGGCGGCGAACAGCACGAAGGCCGGATAACGCAGGGCGTCCATCACCTTGCGGCGCATGGTCTCGCTGCGGCTGCGTTCCTTGCCGAGCACGTCGAGCACGTGATCGAGCGCGCCGGACGTCTCGCCGACGCGCACCAGCGCGACATACATCGGCGGGAACAGGGCCGGATGATGCGCGAGCGCTTCCGACAGGCTTTCGCCCGCCAGCACGCGGCCGCGGATTTGCGCCACCACCGGACGCAGCCGCCCGACGTCGATGTCGGCGGACAAAAGATCGAGCGCGTCGTCGATGCGGGCGCCGGCCTTGAGCAGCAGCGCCAGATCGCGGGTGAAAACCGTCACGTCCTCGGCGCGCGGCTGCGCGAACAGCGAGATGGTCAGCCGGGCTGATTCGGCGCCACGCGCTTCGCTGACGGTTTCGACCGGAACCAGACCGAGATATTCGATGCGAGTGGCGACTTCCGACTTGCTCGGCGCCGTGATCGAGCCGCTCACCAGTTCGCCGGTTTGCGTCAGCGCTCGGTAGCGGAAGCTTGGCACGTCAGGCTCCGACCGTGGTCACGCGCAGCACCTCGGCCGCCGAGGTCAGGCCGTTGCGGCATTTGACGATCGCGTCCTCCACCATGGTCATCATACCGGCGTCGACCGCGGCGCGATGGATGACTTCGGAATCGGTGTGCTCGGTGATCAGGTCGCGCACCGCCCCGGTCATCTCGATGATTTCGAAAATGCCGCTGCGCCCGCGATAACCGGTGCCGCCGCAACGGTCGCAGCCATGCGGCTCGTAGACCGTGTCGCCGGGCTTGAAGCCGAGCGCGGCAAAGCGCGGGTCGTCGGCAAAATCTTCGGCTGCGAGATTTTTGCGCGTCTTGCAACGGTCGCAGAGGATGCGCACCAGCCGTTGCGCGATGGTCGCGCGCAAGGTCGACTTGAGCAGAAAGCCTTCGACGCCGAGGTCGAGCAGGCGCGGCAACGCCGCGGCGGCGGTCTCGGTGTGCAAGGTCGTGAGCACCAGATGGCCGGTGAGCGCGGCGTGGATCGCGATATTGGCGGTCTCGGCGTCGCGGATTTCGCCGACCATGATCACGTCGGGGTCCTGGCGCACAAAGGCGCGCAAGGCGGTGGCGAAGGTCAACCCGATCGAGGGCTTTACCTGCGACTGGTTGACGCCGCTGAGTTCGTACTCGACCGGGTCCTCGATGGTCAGGATCTTGCGGGTCGGCGTGTTGAGCAGCGATAGCATGGTCGCCAGCGTCGTCGTCTTGCCGCTGCCGGTCGGGCCGGTGATGACGATCATGCCATGCGGCAGCGACAAGAGATGCCTCATCCGCGCTTCGTCCTTGTCGGACAGGCCGAGCCTGGCGAATTCGAGCAGGCCGCGATCGCGCGGCAGCAGGCGGACCACCGCCGACTCCCCGTGTTGGGTCGGCATGGTGGCGACGCGGATGTCGATCTCCGAGCGGGCGACGCGCAGCCGCGCGGCGCCGTCCTGTGGCAGCCGCCGCTCGGCGATGTTCAAACCGGAGAGAATCTTGATGCGCGAAACCAGCGCCTGCGGCAGCGCGCCCGCGGGGGACGGGACGGCGCGCAGCAAGCCATCGACGCGCATGCGCACGACCAGCCCGTTGCGGAACGGCTCGATGTGGATGTCGCTCGCGCGCAGTTCGATCGCCTTCTCGAGAAGGTCGTTGACCGCGCGCACGATCGGCGCGCCGCTCGCCAGATCGCGCAGGTTTTCGATGTCGTCGTCGCCCTGCGCCGTTGCGATGCCGGGAACATCCGGCAACGCCGTTTCGTCGGCGCCGATTCGCGCGCCCAGCACGGTGGCGATATCCTCGAACGAGGCGATGGCGACGCCGACGCGGCCGCCAAGCACGATTTCGGCGGCGCGCACCGGCGCCGCATCATTGGGATCGGCGACCGCCAGGCAAAACTGCCCATTCGACGCTTCGTAGGGAAACACCGCCATCTCGCGCAGAAACCGGCGGGAGAATTTCCCCACCAGCGCCGTCGCCTGCATGAGTTGCGCCAGGCTCATGCGCGGCAGGCCGTGGAAACGCGCGATCTCGTCGGCGAAGTCGCCGGCCGACAGGTCGGTCAGCTCCCACAACCGCCGCAACGTCTGCCCAGCATTCTGCGAATTTGGTAAATCGAGTTTCGCAATCAAATCGCCAGCAATGTAGTTTTTGCTGACCAAATACTTGGCAAAATCTTCCGGCATATTTGTCGACATCGATACGCCCGCAACTAAACGCGGAAACTCGTCGTCACCGGCTGCAAATTATGCTTGACACGCAGCAGTATAAGTATCGATTATTCGAAAAAATTGTCAAATAATAAGAGCTTACGGGGCAGCGTCGCTCGTTTGGGCCGACGCGGTGAGGAGTGTGTGCGGGCGGGGCCAGTGCGTAACATCGTGCGTATAGTGCGTCGCTGTCGTCCGGAGCGTCTCGGAGTGGTGGCGCTTGCCTTTATTGCGGCCGGCGCGCTGCTCGCGGCGTGCAGCAAGTTCATCCCCGGCGGTCCGAAGACCGAGTCGCCCAACATCCACGATCAAGTGCAATCGCTCGATCTGCTGCCGCGCTTCCCGCAGCCGCAGGGGCCCGCCACGGTCGCGCGCGGCCACGAAGCGCACGACATGATCTACAACGCGTCAGGCGACGGCGCGATCGGTGCGAACGGCGTGGCGCTGCAGGGCGCGGAGCCGGCCGCGAGCGGCGACGGCTACGATCTCAGCTTCGAAAATGCGCCGGTTGCGACCGTCGCCAAGGTCATTCTCGGCGACATTCTCGGAGTCGGCTACATCATCGATCCGCGCGCGCAGGGAACCGTCACGCTCTCCTCGGGACGGCCGGTGCCCAAGAGCGACGTGCTCTACGTGCTGGAGAACGCGCTGCGCGTGAGCAACATCGCGCTGGTCCGCAATGCCGACACCTATCGGCTGGTCCCGCTCAACGAAGCGATCGCCAACGGCCGCATCGACATCGCCGCCGACGGGCGCGCGCCGCAGGCCGGCTACGGCGTGAGCGTCGTGCCGCTGCGCTACGTCTCGGCGGCAACGATCACCAAGCTGCTCGACAACTTTGCCGCCAAGCAAGGCGCGATCCGCGTCGACGCCGGGCGCAACATGATCCTGATCCAGGGCACCGGGCCGGAGCGGCGCAGCGCGGTCGAGACCGTGCTGAATTTCGATACCGATTGGATGCGCGGGCAGACTGTCGGCATCTTCCCGGTGCATCACAGCACGCCGGAGCCGATCATTTCCGAAATCGAAAAGATCATGGATACCGGGGACGGCGGCCTCAACCACGATCTGATCAAATTGCAGCCGATCGGCCGCCTGAACGCCATTCTCGTCGCCACCAACAAGCCGGCTTTGCTGAAGACCGCGCAGAGCTGGATCCGCCGGCTCGACAATTCGGAGATGTCCTCGACCGGCGTGAAGGTCTATCGCGTCCGCTACGGCGAAGCGAAGCATCTCGCGGAGATCCTGAACGAAATGTTCGGCGGGGCGCAGTCCGCTTCGATCGACTCGACCTCGAACCAGCTCGCCCCGGGCGGCGGCATGACGGTCAGCTCGAGCATACCCGGCGGCGGCGCTCCGCTGACCCCGGCCGAGCGGCTCACCGGCGGCCCGTCGATCGCCCAGCAGCTCGCCGCCGCCGCGCCGGGGGGCGCGGGCACGGCACGGACGCTCGCCACCCCGCGCACGGGCGCGACGTCAGGAAACGGGCCGATCCTGCCGGGCATCCGCATCACCGCCGACGTCGTCAACAATTCCCTGCTGATCTATGCCGACGAGGAAAACTACAAGATCATCGAAGGCGCGCTGCGGCAGATCGACCGGCCGCAACTGCAAGTCGCCTTCGACGCGACCATCGCCGAGGTCACGCTCAACGACAGCCTGACCTACGGCGTGCAGTTTTTCCTCAAGAGCACCAATGTCGGCGCACCGCCGGACACCGGCTCGGCGGTCAACACGATCGGCAGCGCCGTGCTCAGCCGCGTGCTGCCCGGTTTCAATATCCTAATCGGCTCCGAGAACTCGCCGCAGGTCATCCTCGACGCCTTGCACAGCGTCACCGACGTCAAGGTGCTGTCGAATCCCTCGCTCGTGGTGACCGACAACGGCGTGGCGACGCTGCAGGTCGGCGACCAGGTCCCGATCACCACCGGCACGGCGACCGTGCTCAGCGCGAACAACGCTGTGGTCAACACCATCAATTACCAGAACACCGGGATCATCCTGCGCGTGACGCCGCGCGTCGGTTTCAACAACACGGTACGGCTCGACATCGAGCAGGAGATCAGCGCGGTCTCCAACACCAACTCGACCGGCACTCTGACGCCGACCATTTCCGAGCGCAAAGTCAAGAGCACGTTGTCGGTTGCCGACGGCCAAACCGTGCTGCTGGCCGGTCTGATCAGCGAAACGCAGAACAAGACGCGCAACGGCATTCCCGGGCTCGATCAATTGCCCAGCTATCTGGGCGATGCCTTCTCGCACCAGAACAAGACGATTGACCGCACCGAGCTCATCATCTTCATCCGACCGCAAATCATCCGCGATGCGGTCGACGCCCATCTGGTGGCGGAAGAATTACGCGCCAAGCTCAAGAGCCGCATCGGCGAAGTGTCGCCGAAACATCCCTCGGGCGCGCTGCCACTCAGCGCCCGCTGATGCGGTTTCGCTCGGCAAACGCGCCCACCGCGATGAAACAGATGCACTTGGCCGACGTCGCCGTCGGCGCCGCCGGTCTTGCGGCCGCGGCGGCAAGCGTTTGGGCAGCCCCCGG
This sequence comes from Pseudolabrys sp., assembly GCA_035501975.1. Lineage (GTDB taxonomy): Bacteria > Pseudomonadota > Alphaproteobacteria > Rhizobiales > Xanthobacteraceae > Pseudolabrys. The sequence continues at coordinate 24,255 of DATJVE010000063.1, read as the reverse complement.
AATTGGCGGCGCGCTCGGCGCCGTGCTGGCGCTGTTGATGCTGGCGATCGCGGTCATCGACTATCGCAGCTTCATCATTCCCGACGAGTTGACTGCCGCGGCGCTCGCCCTCGCCCTCGTTTATGTGGCCGTGACGACGGCGGCGCCGATAGTCGACAGCGTCGCCGCGGCCGCACTGCGCGGCGTTCTCTGCATGCTGTTTTTCCTGGGGCTGCGCGTCCTCTACCGGCGACTGCGCGGGCGGGAGGGCCTCGGCCTCGGCGACGTCAAGCTCGCCTTCGTCGCGGGTGCCTGGCTCGACTGGACGATGATCCCGGTTGCGATCGAGATCGCCGCGCTCGCCGCGCTCGGAGCCTACGGTACTTGGCGTTTTTTCGGTGGCCGCAGCGTGACGGCAACATCCCGTCTGCCGTTCGGGCTGTTCTTCGCACCGGCGATCTGGCTTGCGTGGCTCGCGGGCGCACTGTTGTTCGGAGCTTAGCCGGACGGCCCGCTTGAACTCGCTCCGGCCTGCTCTGACGATCACCACGCCATCGGCTTGACTAACGTCAGTCCATCGGCGTTTTTAGATCCCCAAGTAGGCCTCGCGGACGCGGGCATCGGCCTGGATGTCGGCGGCCCGCCCGCTCAGCGTCACGCGCCCCGTCTCCAGCACGTAGGCGCGGTCGGCGATGGCGAGCGCGGCGCGCGCGTTCTGTTCGACCAGCAGAATGGTCAGGCCGTCGTCGCGCAGCGCGCGGATCACCGCGAGCAATTGGTCGACCAGATTGGGCGCGAGCCCCATCGACGGCTCGTCCAGCAACAGCAGCCGCGGCTGCGCCATCAGCGCGCGGCCGATCGCCAGCATCTGCTGTTGGCCGCCGGACAGTGCGCCGGCCGGCGTGTCCAGCATCGCGGCGAGCATCGGGAACAGGTCGCAAACCCGCGCCAGCGCCGGTTCCATATCCGCCGAGCGGCGCGACCAGGCGCCGAGCTTGAGGTTGTCGAGCACGGACAGCGGCGCGAACACCTGCCGGCCTTCTGGCACCTGCGCAATGCCAAGCGCCACCCGCTCATGTGCGGGGCGCTTCTCGATCGGCACACCGTTGAACTTGATCGCGCCGCCGGTGATCGGCTGCACCCCGGAAATAGCATGCATCAATGTGGTCTTGCCGGCGCCATTGGCGCCGATCAGCGTGACGATCTCGCCGGCGCCGACACCAAGCGTGACGCCGTGCAGCACTTCGATGCGGCCGTAGGCGCTCTTAAGCTGCTCAAGCGAGAGCATGCGCGGCCTCCTGCGAGCCGTGGACGCCGAGATAGGCTTCGATCACCTCCGCGTTCGACCGCACCTGTTGCGGCGTGCCTTCGGCCAGCGTCTTGCCTCTGGCCAGGACATGCACGCGGTCGGAGATATTCATCACCAGCCGCATGTCGTGCTCGACCAGCACCACCGTGATGCCGTCCTTCACCAGCGAGCGGATGACCTGATCGAGCTCCTGGGTCTCGACCGGATTGCAGCCGGCGGCCGGCTCGTCGAGCAGCAGCAATTTCGGCTCGCTCGCCAGCGCGCGGGCGATTTCCAGCCGCTTGAGCGCGCCATAAGCGAGCGAACCCGCCGGCCGCTCGCCGGCGTCGGTGAGGCCGACGCGGGCCAGCGCCGCGCGCGCCGCCACGCGGGTTGCATGATTCTGCCGCGCGACTGACGGCCAATGCACAAGGTCGGCGAGGATGCCGGTGCGCTCGTGGCGGTGGCGGCCGACCATCACGTTTTCCAGAACCGACATGCGCGAAAAAATCTGCAGATTCTGAAACGTCCGCGATAGCCCCCGCCGCGCGAGTTGGTCGGGCGCCAGCCCGGTCACCGTTTCGCCGGCGAGGCGGATGGCGCCGTCGAGCGGCGTGTAGATGCTGGAGACGAGATTGATCAGCGTGGTCTTGCCCGACCCGTTGGGCCCGATGATCGAGAACACCTGGCCGGACGCGATCGCAATGCTGACGCCATCGATTGCGCGCACGCCGCCAAAGGTGATCGACAGCCGGTCGGCCTCGAGGATCATCATTTGCGCCACCCGCGCAGCACGAGCGCAGCGGACGGCACGATGCCCTGGCGCAGGAATATCATGAATACCATCACGATCAGGCCAAGCAGCGCCTGCTCATATTCGTGGAAAACCGTGAGCGCCTGCGGCAGCACGACCAGCACGGCCGCGCCCACCAGCGAGCCGACGATCGAGCCCATGCCGCCTAACACGACCATGGCGACCAGTTCGATCGAGCCGAGAAATCCCGCCGCGTCCGGCGTTATCAAACCGTTGAACAAAGCGAGAAACGACCCGGCGACCGATGCGTAGACGGCGGAAATAATGAAGATGACGAGCTTCTTGCGCGCCACGTCGATGCCGAGCACGCGGGCGGCGATTTCGCTGTCATGGATGGCCTGCAGCGCGCGGCCGGTCGGGCTGTCCATCAGATTGAGCGCCAGCAGAAAGCCGCCGACGAAGGTCGCGCCGGCGATCCAGTACCAAACGTCCGAGCCATGCACGCGCCAGCCGAACAGCGTCAGCGCCGGCACGTTCATGCCGTCGGGACCGCCGGTCCAGTTCGCCTCGTTGGTCAACACGATGGCGACCAGCAAGCCGAAGCCGAGCGTGGCGACGGCAAGATAGTGGCCCTTGAGCTTGAGGATCGGCCGACCGACCGCGAAGGCGACCGCGCCCGAGACGACGGCGCCGGCGAACAGGCACAGCCACGACGGCATGCCGAAATGCACCGGGCCGATGGCGACCGCATAGGCGCCGATGCCGAGGAAGCCGGCATGACCGAGGCTGACCTGGCCGGCAAAGCCCATCAGCAGATTGAGGCCGACCACCGCCAGCGCGAAAATGAATACCAGCGCGCCGATGCGATAATAATAGGCCGAGGGGAAAAACAGCGGCAGCACAATGACGATTGCCGCGACCACGAGCACAGGCAGCAGCCGCGTATCGAGCAGCGCGCGCACGCTCATACCCGCTCGACCTTGACGCGGCCGAACAGGCCCTGCGGCATGGCGACGAGGACGATGAGGATGATCAGGAAGGCAGCAGCGTCTTTGTAGCTCGACGAGATATAACCCGCGCTCAGCGCCTCGATCATGCCGATCAGCAAGCCGCCGACCACGGCGCCGAGCGGGCTGCCGATGCCGCCAAGCATCGCCGCCGCGAAACCCTTGAGCGCCAGCAAGGTGCCGACGTCGTAACTGGTCAATGCGATCGGCGTGATCAGGATGCCGGCGATGGCGCCGATCGCCGCGGAAACCGCAAACGAGAAATCGACGATACGGCGCGTGTTGACGCCGGTCAGCCGCGCCGCCAGCCGGTTGGCGGCGGTCGCGATCACCGCCTTGCCGAGCAAGGTGCGCTCAATGAACAGCCACAGCAGGACGACGATGGCCGCCACTCCGGCGAGCACGACCAGGCTTTGCGGCAGGATGGCCGCGCCGGCGAACCGGATCGGATCGTTGCCGAACAGCGAGGGCAGACTATGGAAGCGCTTGTCGAAGACGATCTGCGCCACGCCGCGCAGAAACACCGAAGCGCCGATAGTGATCATGATCAGCACCACCGGGCTTGCCCCGCGCGCCGGCTCGATGGCGAAGCGGTGCAGCGCGAGGCCAACGCCGGTCGTGACGGCGACGGCGATCAGCGCGGCGAGCGGCAAGGGCACGCCGGCGAGCGCCGCGAACACCGTCGTCATGCCGCCGAGCATGACGAACTCGCCTTGCGCGAAATTGATGATGTCGGAGGCGTTGTAGATCAGCGTGAAGCCGAGCGCGACCAGCGCGTAGATGGCGCCCACGGTCAGCCCCGAGAACACGAATTGCAGCAGCTCGGCCATCGCGGCGAAGGCCTCTCGGCGCTTGAGTTCGATACCAGCAAGGCGAAACGGACAAGCCCCAGCGAGCTTGCCCGTTCGTTATCTCAGGTCCCGGGCACCAGCGTCCAGTCGCCGTTCTTGATCTCCAGCATGTGGAACGCCGACAGGTCGAGACCCAAATGGTCGGTCGGCGACATGTTCACGATGCCGCCGGTGCCGATATACCCCTTGGTCTTCTCGATCTCGTCACGGACCTTGGCTTTGTCGGCGCTCTTGGCACGCTGCATCGCCTGCACCAGGATCATCAGCCCGTCATAGGCATGACCGCCGAAGGTGGAGACCGCCTGCCCGGTCTTCTGCTGATAGGTGCGCGTGTAATTGACCACGACTGGCTTCTGCGGATCGCTGGCCGGCAGCTTGTCGGCAATCAGCAGCGCCGCGGCCGGCAGCCGCACGCCCTCGGCCGCCGGACCGGCAAGCTCGATGAACTGCTTGGAGGCGACGCCGTGGCTTTGGTAGAGCGGCAGCTTGATGGCGAGCTGGCGATAATTGCGGGTCACGATCGCCGGGCCCTGGCCGAAGCCCGGATTGACCACCGCCTGCACGCCGGCGGCGTTGCGGATATTGGTGAGCTGCGGCGTCATGTCGCTGTCGCGCGGTCCGTAGCTTTCCTCGTGTGCGATCTTGATACCGGCCTTGGGCGCGACCGCGACGCACTGGTCGCGCATCGATTTGCCGAAGGCATCGGTGCCAGAAATCAAGGCGACCGTCGTTAGATTACGCTGCTTGAGATCGGCGAAAATCTTCTCGCAAGCCATGGTGTCGGTGTGCGGCGTCTTGAACACCCATTTGCGCACCGGCTGGATGATCTGAACGGCGCCGGCCAACGAGATGAATGGGATTTTGGCGTCTTCGAACACCGGCATCATCGCCAGCGTGGAGCCGGTGGTGCTGCCGCCGACCATGGCGTCGATTTTGTCTTCTTCGACCAGGCGGGTGGCGAAGGTGCGCGCGTTGTTGGCGTTGCCGGCGTCGTCGTAGACGATCAATTGCAGTTTCTGGCCGTTCACGCCGCCTTTGGCGTTGATTTCATCGACGTAGATCTCCAGCGTCCGCTTTTCCGGATCGCCGAGAAACGACGCCGGACCCGTCACCGACAGGACGGCACCGACTTTGATTTGCGCGGAGGCTTGCAGCCCAGCGCCGAGCACGGCGCAAAGACCAATTACGGCAGTCGCCGCAACGCGTTGCATTGCCCTCATAGGATTCCCCCATCGTACACATTAATTTTATAATGGATGCATAGCAGGGCGCCGGAAACCGGGACTTGACTAATTTCAAGGCAGCCGGGGCGCGCTGGCGCGAGGAATCGACCGATAGCGCGGGGAATCCGCTCGCTGGAGCAACGAGATGACGACATCGAACGGCGGGCGGCTCGCGGCCGTCGTCTACGAAGCCGGCTTCCCCATCGACGAATTCCTCGGCCGCGTCGCCGGCCAGCTGCGCGCGGAGCACGTCCGGCTCGGCGGTGCACTGCAAGAAAACGCGCCGGGCGGAGATAGCCGCTGCGCGGCCATGAATCTGGTCGACATCGCCACGCGCAAACGCTTCCAGATTTCGCAGGACCTTGGCTCGCAGGCGGAAGGGTGCCGGCTCGACGCGCAGGGGATTGCCGAATTCGTCGTGCTGTTCGACCGCGCGTCGCAGGACAATGTCGAGCTGTTGATCCTCAACCGGTTCGGCAAAGCCGAAGCGGAAGGCGGCGGCTTGCGCCCGGCCTTTGCGCGCGCCATGGAGGCCGGCATTCCGGTGCTGACCGCGGTGCGCGCGTCCTACGCCGAAGCGTGGGCGCAATTCCACGGGCATCTGGCGAGCGACCTGCCGACGGATATCGACGCGGTACTCGCCTGGTGCCACGACTCGGTGCGGCCGTCGCGCGCGGCGCGGCCCGCGCAATTGTCGCCCGCCGGCTGAACGTAAGGACCGCCATGACCGAAAGCCAAACCGCCGCCATTGGCATCGTCACCGTGTCGGACCGCGCCAGTGCCGGGACCTACAACGACGTCAGCGGACCGGCGATCGAGGATTTCCTGCGCGAGGTGCTGACGACACCATGGCGCTCGGTGCGCCGGCTGATCCCCGACGGGATCGACAGCGTGCGCGACACGCTGATCGAGCTCGCCGACCGCGAGCGCTGCGCGTTGATCTTCACCACCGGCGGCACCGGCCCGGCGCCGCGCGATCTGACGCCGGAAGGCACGATCGCCGCCTGCACGCGGCTGATGCCCGGCTTCGGCGAACTGATGCGCATGGAGAGCCTGAAGCAGGTGCCCACCGCGATTCTGTCGCGGCAGACCGCGGGCATCCGCGGCTCGACGCTGATCGTCAACCTGCCCGGGCGTCCGGCCTCCATCCGCATGACCATGCAGGCGGTGTTCCCGGCGATCCCCTATTGCCTCGACCTGATCGGGGCCGCGCGCATCGACACTGACCCGGCGCGCTGCAAGGCTTTCCGGCCGCCGCAATGAGGGCACCCGACTGGGTCTGCAAACTATTTCGCGATCAAAATGCGAGGCGTAGTAACGAAGCCTCGACGCCGGTTAAATGGCGCGCCGGTTCAGAATGAAACTGCAAACACTTTCGTCGCTGAAATTACTTTTGTAGTTTATTTTGGTGGCGCGATTTCTGCTCAGGCCCGATGAATGGCGGGCAATTCTTCCAAGTCTCCGCAGGTCGGTTGAAAACGTGAATGGGTGGTGGGCGCGACAGGGATCGAACCTGTGACCCCTACCATGTCAAGGTAGTGCTCTTCCGCTGAGCTACGCGCCCTTTACCGGATTTGGTCTTATCGGCTCCGATCTGGCGAGGCAAGCGGCCCGCCGGGCGGTCCCTCCGGCCTCAAGCCGCCAGAAGCTTCTGCACTTCGTTGACCAGATCGCGCAGATGGATCGGCTTGGACAAGACCTTGGCGTGCTTGGGCGCGGTCGAATCGGCGTTGAGCGCGACCGCGGCAAAGCCGGTGATGAACATGATCTTGATGTCGGGGTCGAGCTCGGCGGCACGGCGGGCAAGCTCGATGCCGTCCATCTCCGGCATCACGATATCGGTGAGCAGAAGCTCGAACGGCTCCTCGCGCAGCCGCTGGTAGGCGGACAGGCCGTTGTCATAGGAGGTCACGTCGAACCCCGCGTTCTGCAGCGCCTTGACCAGAAAGCGCCGCATATCGGTGTCGTCTTCCGCCAGGAGGATCTTTGACATGGTACCCTAACGCCCCGTCCCGGCCGCCCGTCCGGGGGCCCCTACCGCCCCATAAGACTTACGCCAGGTAAATAACGCGTGAACCAAAAGCATAGCTTGGCATAGCCTTGCGATACATTGACAATAGACCGTTATTGCGGGACCGGTTGGGCCGGGCCCACCACGATACTACCCGCGACCGAAATGGCCATCCATGAGTGAAATCCACGACGAGCTAGACCCGCCGTTCGAGGTGCTGGAGCCGGTCGTGGTGACGGCGCCGGTGCTGTTCAACTCGCCGCATAGCGGCTCGACCTACCCGCGCCAGTTCCTCGGCGTCTCTCGGCTCGATATCGCCACTTTGCGCCGGTCGGAGGACAGCTTCGTCGACGAATTGGTGGAAGGGGTGGTCAAGCACGGTTTTCCACTGATGCGGGCCCATTTTCCCCGCTGCTTCGTGGACGTCAACCGCGAGCCCTATGAGCTCGATCCGCGCATGTTCGAGGGCCGCCTGCCCTCGTTCGCCAATACCCGCTCGATGCGGGTGGCCGGGGGTCTCGGCACCGTGGCCCGGGTGGTCGGCGACGCGCAGGAAATCTATGATCAGCGCATTCCGGTCGACGACGCGCTGCGGCGGATCGAGAGCCTGTACAAGCCCTATCACCGCGCGTTGCGGCGGCTGTTTTCGCGGCTGCACCGCGACTTTGGCGCGGCCGTGCTGATCGATTGCCACTCGATGCCCTCGACCGCTGGTCACAAGGACGAGCGGCCGCGGCCGGAATTCGTGCTCGGCGACCGCTACGGCACGAGCTGCGTCGGCGTCGTCGCCGAAACCGTGGAACGCGCGCTGCGCGCGCTCGGCTACACGGTGAGCCGCAACAAGCCCTATGCCGGCGGCTTCATCACCGAGCATTACGGCAATCCGGCCGCCGGGCTGCATGCCATCCAGCTCGAGATCAACCGCGCGCTGTACATGGATGAGCGCCGCTACGTACGCTCCGGCACCTTTGGCCAGCTGGCCGTCGATATGGAAACGCTGGCGCGGCGGCTAGGCGAGATTCCCCTCGACGAGCTGCGGCCCTATCGCGCCGCCGCCGAATAAAAAAAGGGCCGCTCGCGTTTGCAAGCGGCCCAAGTCTAGGGAGGAAACGCCCAAGGAGGGCAACGGTAGCTCTCGCTACCGCATTGCAATAAATTACACCGCGACGCACAAAAATCAAGGCCGGAAACCCTATTTCTCATGTGAATTTTGCATACCTGCGTACCAGATTCAGCCAATCCCCTTTTGGCTATGCGAAACAATCAGGCGAGCGCTCTCTGCACTGCAGCAGAAAATTTCGCTCACAGTGGCGTCCCCAGATGGAAAATTGCGCTCCTCAATCCGCTGTCATCGTGAACACGTAAGACCCGACGCGATCGCGGCCACGGTTGCCGAGCGACCAACACTTCGATAGGTCGGGGCGACGCGCAAAGCAGGCAGCATGACGGCCATCGATTTCAGCAATTTCGTCGACCAGCTCGCTGCCGTTTCCGGCGAGACGATCCTGCCGTTCTTTCGCACCGCGCTGGCGGTCGACAACAAGAAGGCCGGCGGTTTCGATCCGGTCACTGCGGCGGATCGCGCCGCCGAGCAGGCCATGCGCGCGCTCATCCGCACGAACTTTCCCGACCACGGCGTTATCGGCGAAGAATACGGCGCCGACCGCAGCGACGCCGAATACGTCTGGGTGCTCGATCCGATCGACGGCACCAAATCCTTCATCACCGGGATGGTCGCCTGGGGCACGCTGATCGGCCTGATGCGCTTCGGCGAGCCGGTTTTCGGCATGATGAACCAACCCTTCACGCACGAAAAATTCTCGGGCGACGGCGGCGCGGCGCGCTACCGCGGCCCAGCCGGCAACCGCAACCTGCACGTGCGCGCCTGCGCGTCGCTCGACGCCGCGATCTTGTCAACCACCAGCCCACTGCTGATGAATGACACCGACCGTGCCGCCTTCGTCCGGCTCGAAGACAAGGTCAAGCTCTCGCGCTACGGCGGCGACTGCTACGCCTATTGCATGTTGGCGGCGGGGCTAATCGACCTGGTCGTGGAGACCGAGATCAAGCCGCACGACATTGTCCCCCTGATCCCGATCATCACCGGCGCCGGCGGCATCGTCACCACCTGGGAGAACGGTCCGGCGCAAAGCGGCGGCCGCATCGTGGTCGCCGGCGATGCGCGCGTGCATGCGGCCGCACTGGAGACGCTAAAAGTTTAGCGGACAATCCGTTGCCGCCGAACTCGATGACGCGAGCGCGCTCTAGTACCGCGGCGTGCCCGGCACGAACGCGTCAAAGGCCGCCCAGAGCTGGGCGCGAAAATGATCCTGCTCCTGCAGGATTTCGTGCTTGGCGCCTGAAATGATGAGATGGCGGCCGGCCAGGAGATTCATCCCGAAAGTCTCGATCGCCGGCGTGGAGACCACCTCGTCGCGCCCGGCCGCCACCAACAAGATCGGCTGGCGGATGTGGCCGGCGTAACTCGGCGCGGCAAAGCGCTTCATCAGGCGCAACGCGGCATCGGCCCAGGCAACGGTCGGGGCGCCGACGCCGAGCTCCGGCGCGGCTTCGAGCACCGCCATGTTGCGCGCGTAGCGTACCGGATCGGAGGTGAGCATGTTGCCGATGAAATCCTCGGCCCCGATCGGCTTGCCGTCGCCGGTCGGCACATAGCCGGAGCCGCGGCCGAGGACCCGCATCGTGCGCGCCAGCGGTCCCGCCATCACGGTGAGTTTGCCCGGGCGCAACGCGATCATCGGCGCGGACAGCACCATGCGGTCGAACCAGCGGTTGCCGTCATGGCAGGCGCGGATGCCGATCGCGGCGCCCATGGAATGGCCGAGCGCAAAGATCGGCGGGGGGCAATCGGGCAGCACCACCTGCTCCATGATCGCCGCGAGGTCGGTGGCATATTCGGAAAAATTTCGCACATGCCCCTTGAGGCGGTCGGAAAGCGCACGGTCCGACAGGCCCTGCCCGCGCCAATCAAACGTGGCCACGGCAAAGCCGCGCGCGCGCAGGTCCCGCACCGTCTCAAAATATTTCTCGATGTATTCGGCGCGGCCTTGCAGCACGACCACCGTGCCCTTGCGTCCGGGCGGCGGCGCCCAACGCGCAAAACGCAAGGTGATCCCATCCGGGGTTTGAATGCTGCCGGTCACCACATTCTCGGGCACCGGATTGGCGGGATTGGAGACCAGTTTCATGGAGCCCGAAAATGAGCGCGGCGCGCGCTGGCTCCGCGCCTTATAGCAGGGCCTGAAACCGGCTCAATCATACTGCCGGCAATGCATTAAAATCTAGCTATTTCAATAGCTTACGTCCATAGGCCGGGGCCTCTTGCGAGGCCAAAAACACCTTCCCATATCAATTCTGCGCAGGCCATTCCGGCTGCGCTCGGGTGTTCGGTCCGGCCCTACGGTGGACCGCCCGCATGTCGCTCAACTCAAGGAGGATATGCCATGCGTACGTTTGATCTTGCTCCCCTCTATCGTTCCACCGTCGGCTTTGACCGGCTGTTCTCGATGCTGGACGGATTTGAATCCGCCCCGGGCTACCCGCCCTACAACATCGAGCGCACCGGCGAAAACGCCTACCGCGTCACCGTCGCGGTTGCCGGCTTTGGCGAGAAGGACCTTTCGATCGAAGCGAAAGAGAACACGCTGACGATCAAGGGCTCCAAGCAGACCAAGGAAGAGGAGAGCGGCCAAGTACTCTATCAGGGCATCGCCGCGCGCGCGTTTGAGCGCGTCTTCCAGCTTGCCGACCATGTCCAGGTCAAGAACGCCAGCCTCGAGAACGGATTGCTGCACGTCGATCTCGTGCGCGAGATCCCCGAGGCGAAGAAGCCGCGCCAGATCCCGATCGGCGCTGGCAATGCCAAGGCGCAGGTGGTCGACACCAAGGCTGCGGCCTAACGTCAAATCCTTTTCCGACAGATGGCGCCCCGGCATGTCCGGGGCGCTTTCGTTTGTCGGACTCGGCGGACCGCGCCGCCGCGTCAGAAACGCAGCAGTTGTCTTATTTTTCAGCACCAGGGAGAACTGCGGCTCAGCCACGGTTCCCGGCATCAGCCTTAAGCGGTTAACTGGCCTCGCAACTTGCCACAGCGTCAACGGCGCAACGGCATTGCGTCCGCGCCCCGCGCGTGGTCCTCTTCTTGCTTGCTAAGACGGCGTCGCCGCGACAAAGCGAGAGGTCCGACCGATTTCGGCGTGGACCAGCCTTGTGTGGCGGTGCAAAATTTGGCATTGTCTATTAGGACAGCAATACTGTCCTAATCGCTGGCGAACACGGTACCGGCCTTTGCATGGGGGGCTGATGCTGGTGGCGCCCAACGGGAGCAGCCAAGGCGGCAACGGCTGATCAAGGCTGCCATTCTCGCGATCAGTTGCGTTTTGGCCGCGGTGCCGAATGGCCTGCGGACGAGGTGAGTGCGCCAGGACCAGTCGGTGGCGGCGAGGCAGAACGAGATGACCAAGGGCAAGAGCAGCGCACGAATTGAGGAACGCGGGAGCGCGGTGCATCCCCTCGACGCTGTGTCTTTGCACAATACCGGCATGCCGGAAGCGCAGGGTCTCTACGATCCGGCACTCGACAAGGACTCCTGCGGCGTCGGCTTCATCGCCGACATCAAGGGTCGCAAGTCGCACCAGATCGTCGACGACGGCTTGCGCATTCTCTGTAACCTCGAGCACCGCGGCGCGGTCGGTGCCGACCCGCGCATGGGCGACGGCGCCGGCATCCTGGTGCAGATCCCGCACAAATTCTTCGCCAAGAAGGCGGCCGAGCTCGGCTTCAAGCTGCCCGAGCCGGGGCAATACGCCATCGGCCAGTTGTTCATGCCGCGCGAGACGAATTGGCGGCAGATCATCCGCGACATCTATGCCGAGATGATCAAGCGCGAGGGGCTCAAGCTGATCGGCTGGCGCGACGTGCCGTCCGACAATTCGACGCTCGGCGAGTCGGTCATTCCGACAGAGCCGGCGCATCAGCAGGTGTTCATCGGCCAAGGCAAGAAGAAGCTGAGCGAGGACGAATTCGAGCGCCGGCTCTATATGCTGCGCAAGTCGATCTCCCGCGCGATCTACAAGAAGCGCGAGCGGCGCGTGGCGAGCTATTACCCCGTGTCGATCTCCTGCCGCACGGTGATCTACAAGGGCATGTTCCTCGCCGACCAGCTCGGCACCTATTATCCGGACCTGCACGATCCGGATTTCGAGAGCGCGCTGGCGCTGGTGCACCAGCGCTTCTCGACCAACACGTTCCCGACCTGGTCGCTGGCGCACCCGTACCGCTACATCGCGCATAACGGCGAGATCAACACGCTGCGCGGCAACAACAACTGGATGGCGGCGCGCCAGGCATCGGTGTCCTCGCCGCTGTTCGGCGCCGACATCAGCAAGCTGTGGCCGATCTCCTACGAGGGCCAGTCCGACACCGCCTGCTTCGACAACGCGCTCGAGTTCCTGACGCAAGGCGGCTATCCGCTCGCGCACGCGGTGATGATGATGATTCCCGAGGCGTGGGCGGGCAACCCGCTCATGAACGAGGAGCGACGTGCGTTCTACGAATACAACGCCGCGCTGATGGAGCCGTGGGATGGCCCCGCGGCCATCGCGTTCACCAACGGCCGGCAGATCGGCGCCACGCTCGACCGCAACGGCCTGCGTCCGGCGCGCTATCTGCTCACGCGCGACGACCGCATCGTGATGGCGTCGGAGATGGGCGTGCTGCCAATCGCGGAAAAGGACATCGTCAAGAAGTGGCGGCTGCAGCCGGGTAAGATGCTGCTGGTCGATCTCGACCAAGGCCGCCTCATTCCCGACGAGGAATTGAAAGCGACGCTGGCGAAGAGCCATCCCTATAAGGAGTGGCTCGCCCGCACGCAGATCGTGCTCGAGGAACTGCCGGAAACGGCCAACGAGGCGCCGATCTCCAATCTGTCGCTGCTCGATCGCCAGCAGGCCTTCGGTTACACGCAGGAAGACTTGAAGTTCCTGATGACGCCGATGGCCACCACCGGCGAGGAAGCGGTCGGCTCCATGGGCAACGATACGCCGATCTCGGCGCTGTCGGACAAGCCGAAGCCGCTGTTCACCTATTTCAAGCAAAACTTCGCGCAGGTCACCAACCCGCCGATCGATCCGATCCGCGAAGAGCTCGTGATGAGCCTCGTCTCCATCATTGGGCCGCGGCCGAACCTGTTCGATCTCGAGGGCATGTCGACCAAGAAGCGGCTGGAGGTGCGCCAGCCGATCCTCACCAATGCCGATCTGGAGAAGATCCGCTCGATCTCGCAGATGAGCGGCGATCACTTCAAGTCGCACACCTTCGACATCACCTTCCCGGCCGAGCACGGCGCCGACGGCATGGGCTGGGCGCTCGAGGCTTTGTGCGAGCGCGCCGAAGAAGAGGTGCGTGCCGGCTGCAACATCATCATCCTGTCCGACCGCATGGCCGGCGCCGACCGCATTCCGATCCCGGTGCTGCTCGCGACCGCGGCCGTGCATCATCATCTCATCCGCAACGGCCTGCGCACCTCGGTCGGCCTGGTCGTGGAGACCGGCGAGCCGCGCGAGGTACATCATTTCGCCTGCCTCGCCGGCTATGGTGCCGAAGCGATCAATCCGTACCTCGCCTTCGAGACGCTGATCGCCATGAAGGACGAGCTGCCGCAAAAGCTCGACGAGAAAGATATCGTCAAGCGCTACATCAAGTCGATCGACAAGGGCCTGCTCAAGGTGATGTCCAAGATGGGCATCTCCACCTATCAGTCCTATTGCGGCGCGCAGATTTTCGACGCCGTCGGCCTGCGGCAGGACTTCGTCGACAAGTACTTCACCGGCACGCACACGCGTATCGAAGGCGTCAGCCTCGCCGAAGTTGCCGAAGAGGCGGTGCGCCGCCATCGCGCCGCCTTCGGCGATTCGCCGATCTACGCGTCGATGCTCGACGTCGGCGGCGACTACGCCGTGCGCGTGCGCGGCGAGGATCACGTGTGGACCGCCGAGACGGTCCGCAGCCTGCAGCACGCGGTGCGCGGCAATTCGCAGGATCATTACCGCGCCTTCGCCAAGATCGTGAACGAGCAAAACGAACGGCTGCTCACCATCCGCGGCCTGTTCCGCGTCAAGTCGGCGGAGGACGAGGGGCGCAAGCCGGTGCCGATCGGGGAGGTCGAGCCGGCCAAAACCATCGTGCGGCGGTTCTCCACCGGCGCCATGTCGTTCGGCTCGATCTCGCGCGAGGCGCACACCACGCTCGCCATCGCCATGAACCGCATCGGCGGCAAGTCGAATACCGGCGAAGGCGGCGAGGAAGCCGACCGCTTCAAGCCGCTGCCGAACGGCGACTCGATGCGCTCCGCCATCAAGCAGGTCGCTTCGGGCCGCTTCGGCGTCACCGCCGAATATCTCGTCAACTCCGACGTGATGCAGATCAAGATGGCGCAGGGCGCCAAGCCCGGCGAAGGCGGCCAGTTGCCAGGCCACAAGGTCGACAAGACCATCGCCAAGGTGCGCCACTCGACGCCCGGCGTCGGCCTGATCTCGCCGCCGCCGCACCACGACATCTATTCGATCGAAGACCTGGCGCAACTCATCTTCGACCTGAAGAACGCCAACCCGTCCGGCGACGTGTCGGTGAAGCTCGTCTCCGAAGTCGGCGTCGGCACGGTCGCCGCCGGCGTCTCCAAGGCGCGCGCCGACCACGTCACCATCGCCGGCTTCGAGGGCGGCACCGGCGCGAGTCCACTCACCTCGATCAAGCACGCCGGCTCGCCCTGGGAGATCGGCCTCGCCGAGACGCATCAGACGCTGGTGATCAACCGCCTCCGCGGGCGCATCGCGGTGCAAGTCGACGGCGGCATCCGCACCGGCCGCGATGTCGTGGTGGGAGCCTTGCTCGGCGCCGACGAATTCGGCTTCGCCACCGCGCCGCTGATCGCGGTCGGCTGCATCATGATGCGCAAGTGCCATCTCAACACCTGCCCGGTCGGCGTCGCGACGCAGGACCCGGTGCTGCGCAAGCGCTTCAAGGGCCAGCCCGAGCACGTGATCAATTATTTCTTCTTCGTCGCCGAGGAAGTGCGCGAGATCATGGCGGCGCTCGGCTACCGCACCTTCAACGAAATGGTCGGGCAGATGCAGATGCTCGACCAGCGCCGGCTGGTGGAGCACTGGAAGGCCAAGGGCCTCGATTTCTCCAAGCTGTTCACCAAGCCGAAAGCGGCGCCGAACACCGCCATCTACAAATGCGAGGCGCAGGATCACAAGATCAGCGACATCCTCGACCGCAAGCTGATCGCCGAGTCGCAGGCCGCGCTCGACCGCGGCGCGCCGGTGCGCCTGCAAGCCTTCATCCGCAATATCGACCGCACCTGCGGTGGAATGCTGTCCGGCGAGGTCGCCAAGCGCTACGGCCATGAGGGGCTACCCGACAGCACCATCCATGTGCGCTTCACCGGCACCGCCGGCCAGAGCTTCGGTGCCTGGCTTGCGCGCGGCATCACCTTCGAACTCGACGGCGACGCCAACGACTATGTCGGCAAGGGCCTGTCGGGCGGCCGCATCATCATCCGGCCGCCGGCGGATTCCGGCATCGTGCCGGAGGAATCGATCATCGTCGGCAACACCGTGCTGTACGGAGCGACCGAGGGCGAATGTTATTTCCGCGGCGTCGCCGGCGAGCGCTTTGCCGTGCGCAATTCCGGCGCCATCGCCGTCATCGAGGGCGCCGGCGACCATTGCTGTGAATACATGACCGGCGGCATTGTCGTAGTGCTCGGCTATACCGGGCGCAACTTCGCCGCCGGCATGTCGGGCGGCATCGCCTATGTCCTCGACGAGGACGGCACGTTCAAATCCCGCTGTAACATGGCGATGGTCGAGCTCGAACCGGTGCCCCAGGAAGAAGAGATCGCCGAGACGGAGTTCGGTCATTACGCGGATCTCGAATCGCATGGCCGCGTCGACGTGATGTCGGACCTGACGGCCAAGGATGCCGAGCGGCTGCGCGTGTTGATCGCCAACCATGCGCGCTACACCAATTCCAAACGGGCGGCCGAAATCCTTGCCGACTGGCAACGATATCGCCCCTTGTTCCGTAAAGTGATGCCGGTCGAATACCGCCGCGCGCTTGCCGAGATGGCAAAGGAAAAGGCAGCCACCATGCAGGCCGCGGAGTAGCATGGGCAAGGTCACCGGCTTTCTCGAGATCGATCGCAACGACCGTCACTACGCGCCGGTCGCCGAGCGCATCAAGCATTGGCACGAATTCGTGCTGCCGCTCGCGGAAAAGGACATCCGCGACCAGGCGGCGCGCTGCATGGATTGCGGGGTGCCTTATTGCCATGGCACCAGCCGCATCACCGGCGCGCCGACCGGTTGTCCGGTCAACAACCAGATTCCGGACTGGAACGATCTCGTCTACCGCGGTCATTGGGATGAGGCCGCGCGCAATCTGCATTCGACCAACAATTTTCCGGATTTCACCGGCCGCGTCTGTCCGGCGCCGTGCGAGGCGTCCTGCACGCTCAACATCGACGACAACCCGGTCACCATCAAAAGCATCGAATGCGAGATCGCCGACCGCGCCATCGCGCAGGGGCTTAAACCCGAAGTGCCGGCGCACAAGACCGGCAAGAAGGTCGCCGTCGTCGGCTCCGGGCCTTCAGGCCTTGCCTGCGCGCAGCAGCTCGCGCGCGCCGGACACGAGGTGCATGTGTTCGAGCGTTGGGCCAAAGCCGGCGGGCTGCTGCGTTACGGCATTCCCGACTTCAAGATGGAGAAGATCCACGTCGACCGCCGCGTCGAGCAGATGACGGCGGAGGGCGTCCAGTTCCATTACGGCGCCGACATCGGCGTCAATGTGCCGGTCGACAAGCTGCTCAAGGAGCACGACGCCGTCGTGCTCGCCGGCGGCGCCGAGAAGCCGCGCGATCTGCCGGTGCCCGGCCGCGAGCTCAAGGGCATTCACTTCGCCATGGAGTTTCTGCCACAGCAGAACCGGCGGGTGAGCAACGAGCCCTTGGGCGAGGTCGAGCCGATTCTGGCGACCGGCAAGAAAGTCGTGGTGATCGGCGGCGGCGATACCGGCTCCGACTGCATCGGCACCTCGATCCGCCAGGGCGCGGTGTCGGTGACCAATTTCGAGATCATGCCGGAGCCGCCCGAGCACGAGAACAAGATGCTGGTGTGGCCGGATTGGCCGCTCAAGTTGCGCATTTCGTCCAGCCACGAGGAAGGCGTCACCCGCGAATTTGCCGTGCTCACGCAGAAGTTCTCGGGCGAGAACGGCCACGTCAAAAAGCTGCATTGCGTGCATGCCGACGCCAAGTTCCAGCCGGTCGCGGGTACGGAATTCGAGATCGAGGCGGACCTTATTCTGCTCGCCATGGGCTTCGTGCATCCGCTGCACGAAGGCATGCTCAAGGCACTCGGCGTCGCGCTCGATCAGCGCGGCAATGTCTCGGCCGACACCAATGCCTATTTGACTTCAGTACCCAAAGTCTTTGCCGCGGGCGACATGCGCCGCGGCCAGTCGCTGGTGGTCTGGGCAATTCGCGAGGGCCGCCAATGCGCGCACGCGGTCGACAAATTCCTGATGGGATCGACGACGCTGCCGCGTTGATTTAGCGGAACCAGCCGTTCAAGCGCGATTGCGGAATATCCGCCGGCGGGCGCGGCACACCGCCTTGCGGCGCGCGCTTGGTCTCCACGCGTTGTTCAACGTGCCGCGGCTTGACGCCCGTCGTCTGCAATATTTTCGGCCCGCCGCCGGATTTCGGCGCTTCAGGCGGCTTCACCACCGCGATGGGTTCGGTTCGCGCAACCGCCTTCGGTTCCGCCACCGCTGCCGCCACGGGCGGCGCCGCCGCGTTGGCGGCCGGCGCGACGGCCTTGGCATCGCTGCCCGGCGGCCAGACGAAATCGTCGGCGCGCCCGGGCGGCGCCGGCACTGGCTCGCCCTTGACCAGGACGCGATCGGCGGTCACATCGGCGTGCACCGGCTGACTGCCGCCGCCGCCCAACAATTCCTCGGAATTTCCCGGTGTCACGGTCAATGGCACGACCGGGCCCGCGACCGGCCGCACCTTCGATTTGGTTTCCGGCACCGGCCCAACCGGCAAGGCGGGGAACGCGACCGGCACGCGATTGCTCATGTAGCGGCGGATTTCGCGCTCGACATAGTGCGCAAGCTTGCGCGCGCCGGACTTGGTGAAATAGACGCCGTCGCCCGAGCGCAGCCGTCGCATCTGCCCTTCGTAATCGGGGCCGAAATTCGAATACTTGCCGGCCTCGTCGACGAAGCCGTCCCATACGTCGATATAGTTCACACCGGCGCGCTCGGCGCGGGCGCGATAGAGATCGTTGAGATAGCTGGCGTCGGCGGTCGACTTGGTGCCGCGAATCGCCGGCAGGCCGACCCAGAAGACCGGCACGCCTTTGCTCTTGAGCGCGGCGATCGTGTCGTCGATGCGCTTGGAATAAACCTCGGCCCATTTATCGCTGCGGAACTCGATAATGCCGTTGGCGCTGCGCCCGCGTTGCGGCTCGGGCGCAATGATCCTGCCTTGATCCTGATCGTCGGCCTGATCCTTGGTTTGGGCGTTCTGGTCGGCGTTCTTCTTGTCTTGCTCGTCCTTGACGTCCTTGTCGGCCTCCTTTTCGAGATCGCGTTCGCGGATGTTCTGCCGGTCGCTGACGCCGAGCATCATGACCACGTAATTCGGCTTCTCCTGCGCCAGCAGGTCGCGCGCGACGTGCCACCAGTCGAGGTCGCCCTTCGCCTCGTAACGCAACAGCCCGGAATGAACCTTGTTCTTGCGGACGATGGCGACTTCCGGCGAATCCGAGAACGCGTCTTCCAGGCCATAGGCGAGCCAGTCCGCCATGCCGTCGCCCATCACGACGATCGAGGTCGTCGGCGCCGGCGCGTTCGGATCCGGCTTGTGCGCCGCCGGCGCGTGCGAGGACTCCGATTGGTATTGCGGTTGTTGCGGCGGGTACTCGCCCGGATAGGGCCGTGGATTGTAGCCGCCCCCGAAGAAGCCGCCGAAAAAACCGCCCTGCTGGCGCTGGCGGCTCAGGAACGGATAGCGGTCATCGGCGCGCTGCGCCTGGGCCGGCTGGGTGAGCGCGAGATCGATGGCGGCAACGCTCGCGCACTCGGCCACGGCCAGAATGACCGCGCCGACGAGCCAATGCGAAAATCGGATTTTCCAGACCATGCGACCGCCCAAGGTCTTAATCTACAAGCGAAAAGGCCGGCCGCGAAGAGGGCCTTGACCCGCGCCCAGGTCAAATGCGCGCAAATCATGTCAACTCGAAGGTGGCGGTTCCGCCAGGGCCTAATGCGACCGCAACTGGTCGAGGATGCCAATCGAGGCAAAGCCGTCGGGAACACGCCCGATCCGCGCCTGGAAATCGCGTACCGCGGCCCTGGTCTTGGCGCCGAGCTGCCCGTCCGGCTCGCCCACATCATAACCGCGGCGCTCCAGCAGTTGTTGCAGCTCGAGCCGCTCGCCGCGCGATAGCACGCGCTCGTAACGCGGCCAGGGCTGCACGAAGGGCGGCGCCCCGCGCAGCCGGTCGGCCAAGTGACCGATCGCCAGCGCATAGGCCTCGGCGGGGTTGTAGCGCATGATGACGCGGAAATTCGCCAGCATGAGGAAGCCGGGCCCCTGCACGCCGGCCGGAATCAGCAGGAACGCGCGGTCGTCCGGGCGCGGGAACGGCTTGTCGCCGGCGCGCGTGATTCCGGCGCGCTCCCATTCGCGGATCGGCATCGAGCGTGCATGATCGGCGAGCATGAAATTGAAGGTCGCCGGCACGACGACCTCGTAGCCCCAGGTCTGCCCCATGACCCAACCGTCCTTCTTCAGGTTGTTGGCCGTCGAGGCGATAATGTCGGGAATCGAGTCGACCACGTCGCGGCGGCCGTCGCGGTCGAAATCCACCGCGTAACGCTTGAATGCGGTCGGCATGAACTGGGTCGGACCAAAAGCGCCGGCCCAGGAGCCGACCAGGCGGTCGGGCCGAACGTCGCCGCGCTGGAGGATTTCCAGCGCCGACAGAAATTCCTCACGGAAGTAATTCTGCCGACGGCCGATACAGGCGAGCGTAGCGGTCGAACGGATCACCGGGCGGTCACCGCCGAGCGTGCCGTAATTGGTCTCGACGCCCCAGATCGCGGCGATGACATAACGGTCGACGCCATAGGTGCGCTCGACGGCATCGAACGTGGAGCGATAGCGTTCGAGCAACGCGCGGCCCTGGGCGATGCGCTCGCCGTTCACCAGCTGATCGAGATAGTCCCACAGCGACTTGGTGAATTCCGGCTGCGCGTCGAGCAGATCCATGATGTGCAGGTCCGGCGTGAGCTGCGCGGTATAGGCCGCGTAGACATCGCGCGAGATGCCGCGCCGGGCGGCAAGCGGCCACAGGCGTTGCAAGCAGCCCTGGAAATCCGCCGCCGCCGCGCGGATCGCCTCTGCAGTCATGCGCGGATCGCCGGAGGAGCCCGATTCGCCGCTCCAGCCCGGCGCCGTGGCGACGGCCGGTGGGATCGACCCGGTGATGCCGGAATAGCGGGGGTCACGCGTCTGCGCCGCGGCGGCGCCGCCGACGGCCGCGATCAGGGCCACGGCCACGCCACAGCGGTGGATCATTCGCAATGCCATGCCGCATCTCAGCTGATCGCCCCCGTCACCCCTATGGGTGCCCCGGATATCGTTTCGACGGCGTTAATAGTCTAGCATTCGGCATCTGGACCCGCGTCTGCCGCCATGCTTTGTGCTCGGCCGAACCGATTAAAGCTCCAATAACAGCGATTAGGTCTCGCATGACGCGCATCCGCAAAGCCATATTCCCGGTCGCCGGCCTGGGAACCCGCTTCCTGCCGGCCACCAAGGCCATGCCGAAGGAAATGCTCCCGGTGGTCGACCGGCCGCTGATCCAGCACGTGGTCGACGAGGCTTACGAGGCCGGCATCGAGCATCTGATTTTTGTCACCGGCCGCAACAAGGGCGTGATCGAGGACCACTTCGACCGCCAGTTCGAGCTCGAACTCACCTTGACCGAGCGCGGCAAGAAGGCCGAACTCGCATCACTGTCGGAAGCATTGCCGGAAGCCGGCACCGTCAGCTTTACCCGTCAGCAGTCTCCACTCGGCCTAGGACACGCCGTCTGGTGCGCGCGCGAACTGGTCGGCCATGAGCCGTTCGCCCTGCTGCTGCCCGACGTGCTGGTGCAGCACAAGCCCGGCTGTCTCGCCCAGATGATCGAGGCGGCGAACGCGCTCGACGCCAAGGTCAACATCCTCGCCGTCGAGGAAGTGCCGAAGGAGCGCATCCACATGTACGGCGTGGTCGGCGTCGGCGAGACCAAAGGCAAGGCATTCGCCATCACCAAGATGGTTGAGAAGCCGAAGGCGGCGGACGCGCCCTCCAACTTGACGATCACCGGGCGCTACATCCTGCAGCCTGAAATCTTCGACCTCCTGGAAAAGCAGGCGGCCGGTACCGGCGGCGAAATCCAGCTCACCGACGCCATGGTGGAACTCGCGCGCACGCAGCCGTTCTACGGGCTCAAGTTCGAGGGCCGCAGCTTCGACTGCGGCTCCAAGATCGGCTTTCTCACCGCCAACGTCGCCTATGGCCTCGAACGCCCCGACATCGCGCCCGAATTTCGTAAGGAACTGCGCGGCCTGCTCGGCGAGAAATGACGCCCACGACTAGCGCTGCAGCCGCAACCCGAGCAGGAAAATATCGGCGGTGTAGTCGTTACCCGGGACGTTGGAGTGCAGCCAATCGCGGCGCACCTCGCCCTTGAGCTGGACTTCGCGGCTGAGCTTGTAAGTCAATCCGAAACCGATCTCGTAGCGCAAATCCTGCCGGTCGGGGCTGGTGTCGCCCGGCGTCGTGATGACGCAATCGCAAATCGCCGCCGCGCCGGACGATGTGTCGTTGCCGCCGCGGTAGCTATCGACGCCGAAGCCGAATTTCGCCGACGCGATCAGCCAGCGGCGCAACGAGTGATCGATCTGCAGGCCGACGTCGCGCGAGAAAACGCCGGACACGCCGGGAACGGTGGACTCATTCACCACCGACGTGGCGCTGAGCTTGACCGTGGTCAGAGGCGTCGCGGTCCAGACCAAGGACGCATTGCCGATCAGTCCGTTGAGATTGTCAAAGCGCGGATCGACGTAATTACGGGACGTGTAACCGACCGCGACTTCGCCGGTGAGCCGGCCCGGTAAGTCGAAGGTCGAGCCGATCCTCGCGGTGACCCCGGTCGAGTCGCGTTGGAATCCACTAAAGTCGGTGCCCAGATCGTGCACGCGGCTGTCGGTGCTCGCTTCGACATAAGGCTTCACGCCCGGCTTGAGTTCATAGGCGGCGCGGAAGGTGCCGGTATATTGGTTGTAGTTTCGATCGGCGTTGCTGGCGATGGTGCCGTCAGTCAGCGTCGAATCCTGGTAACTGGTGCGCTCGACGTCGCCTTTGACGCCAAGGTCCAAGCGGTTGAATTGGTGCGTGACGCCGCCGCTGCCGCCGAACGTCGCGTAGATCGGAAGCTTGGCGAGCCCCGCCTGCAGGTTCGGGCTGCCGGGGTTGTCGGTAGAGACCAGCAGGCGCGTGTTCAGGTCGACACGTGTTGTCCTGGTGACGTCGATGCGCCCGTTGACGTTGCCATTGAAATAGGGACGGCTCAGCGACGGCGTCTCATCGGGACTATAGCCGGTATAGCTGCCGCGCAGGTCGGCCTTGAGTTCGTGGCGCGACCAGTTCGATTGCGCCTGCAATTCCGGCGCCACGGTGTAGAGCGCGGCGCCCTGGCCGTTCGCGCTCTGGCCGGGATTGCTGCTGTAGCCGCCGATCAGCTCGATTGCCGGAAACAGATCGAAGGCGCCGGCGCGCACGCCGAGCGGCGCATAAGGATCCTCCGGCTCGGTGTGCGCCTTGCGCTTGGGCGGCAGCTTGCGGATCGGACCGAGTTCGACCGGCGGCGCTCCGGGTGCGCCGGCGAAGGCGCCGGTGTCGGGCGGCGGCGTCTGATAGCGCGAAACGGTCAGCGGCACGGCAACGCCGGGCGCGATCGCCTGCGCACTGACCGCGGCCGCATTGGCATTGGGCGGAGGCAGCTTTGCGTCGGGCGTCTGCGCCTGACCCGCCGCCGCCGGATTGCGCAGCGGCTGCGGCCCTTTGAGTTTGATTTTCCTGCGGGCGTTGGTGGAGTCGAAGCCGGTGACACCGGCGCCAGAGGCCGGTGCCCAGTAATTCACCGGCGGGCCTAGCGGCGTCTGCTCCGGGCGCGTGAATTTCTGGAAGCGCGGCGGCTGACGCGGATTGGTTTGCAAGGTCGGCGACAGCGGATCGGGGACCGGCAGCGGCGGCGGCGTTTGCGCGAGCGCATCCGCGCTCCACAGCGTCAGGCACGTCGCCAGGAGCAGGCGCCCGCTTCGCGGTGTGACGGATGCAAGGGGACGTAAGC
Organism: Pseudolabrys sp.; assembly: GCA_035501975.1. Taxonomy (GTDB): domain Bacteria; phylum Pseudomonadota; class Alphaproteobacteria; order Rhizobiales; family Xanthobacteraceae; genus Pseudolabrys. The sequence continues at coordinate 643 of DATJVE010000063.1, read as the reverse complement.
GCGGCACGGCGGTTTTAGCTCTCCCGACCACGGCCGAACGCCGGGCGGCCGCGCCTCTTCAAAAAGCGCGCGCCCGGCGAGTCCGCGGACTTTGGTTAACGGAAGTTAAAACCGTATGGTTAACGGGACGTTGATGGGGCGTACGGCGGCATAAACAGCGTCAAATCCAGCCCTTGAGTTCGCGGCCGACCACGTCGCGGATTACCGCCATTCCGGCCTCGGAATCGTTCAGGCACGGGATCGCCGCGAAATTCTCGCCGCCGGCCTGCTTGAAGACGTGTGCGTTCTCCATGGCGATCTCTTCCAGCGTCTCCAGGCAATCGGCGGCAAAGCCCGGCGTGATGACGGCGAGATTCTTCACGCCTTTGCCCGGTAGCGCCTGCACCGTGTCGATCGTATAGGGCTTGAGCCATTCCGCCGTGCCGAAGCGCGACTGGAACGTCATCATCAGCGCGTCCTCGCCGAGACCAAGCTTTTCGCGCAACAGTCGCGTCGTCTTGGCGCATTGACAGTGATACGGGTCGCCTTTGGTCAAGTACTCCTCGGGCATGCCATGGAACGAGGCGATGATCAGATCGGGCTTGAACGAAAGCTTGGCGAGACCCGCTTGCAGCGAGTCGGCGAGCGCCTCGATATAGACCGG
>DATJVE010000062.1:0-26882 GCA_035501975.1 Pseudolabrys sp. | reverse complement strand
GACAAACGCCGCGCATTCCGCGCCCTGCACCAGAGCGGCTGCTTCGTCATTCCCAATCCGTGGAACGTCGGCACCGCCCGCTATCTGCAGGGCCTCGGCTTCAAAGCGCTGGCGACCACCAGTTCGGGCTTCGCCCATTCGCAAGGCTACGCCGACAGCGCGCAATCTCGCGATCAGGTCCTTGCCCATTTCGCCGAGATCGCGACCGCCACCGATGTGCCGGTCAACGCCGATTTCGAGAACGGCTTTGCCGACGACCTCGGCGCGCTGGCGGAGAGCTACCGGCTGTGTGTGGCGACCGGCGTCGCCGGCGTTTCGATCGAGGATTTCACCGGCCAGGACGCCGAGCCGCTCTACGATTTCGACATCGCGGTCAGGCGCGTGAAAGCCGCACGCAAGGCGATCGACGAGGCGGACAGCAGCGTCATCTTCACCGCGCGAACGGAGGGTTTCATCAAGAATCGGCCCGATTTGGCGGAGACCGTGCGCCGGCTGAAAGCCTTTGCCGACGCCGGCGCCGACTGCCTCTACGCGCCGGGCATCAAGACGCGCGAGCAGATCGAGACTGTGGTCAAGGCTGTGGCGCCAAAGCCGGTCAATTTTCTTAACAGCGGCGCCTTCGGCTTCACCGTCAAGGACTTCGCAGAGATGGGCGTGCGGCGCATCAGCGTCGGCGGCACGCTGGCGCGCGTCGCCATGCAGGCTTTCATCAACTCGGCAACCGCCATCGCCAAAGACGGCGCGTTCGACAGTTTCGCCGGCATCCTGCCGAACGCCGAGCTGAATACCTTTTTCCACACCGACCGCGCGAAACGCTCATCGTCATGACCGGCTCGCAACCCCACCCGCAGACCGGTCAACCAATCGGCTTGCCGGTCGATACGACCCCCGCGCAGCCTCCCGGCCCGGTGACGCTGCAAGGCCGCTATGGCCGCATCGAGAAGCTCAATGCCGGCCATGCGGCGGCGCTATGGCCGCGCGTCAAGGATCATGACCACATATGGACCTACATGTCGCGCTACGGCCCGTTCTCCGGCCTTGCGGAGTTTTCGGAATGGATGGCGAGTTTCGCGAGCGGCAACGATCCCTACCCTTACGCGATCCTGGACACGACGGGCCACGTTCTTGGCTTTTTGGCGCTGATGCGCATTGGACCGCCTATGCGCGTCATCGAAGTCGGCCATGTGGTTTATTCGCCCGATCTGCAACGGACGCCGCTCGCCACTGAAGTGCAGTATTTGCTGGCGCGCTATGTGTTCGAGACGCTCGGCTATCGACGTTATGAGTGGAATTGCAACGCGTTGAATGCCGGTTCGCGCCGCGCCGCTTTGCGGCTCGGCTTTATGTTCGAGGGCGTGCATCGGCAACTGGTGATCGCCAAGGGGCGCAATCGGGACACCGCCTGGTTCTCCATGCTCGACGGCGAATGGCCGGCGCGCAAAGCCAATTTTGAGCGCTGGCTGGCGCCGGATAACTTTTCCGCGGACGGCAAGCAGAAGATCAGCCTGAGCGCGCTGAACGGCATCGCGGAATGAACACGCCTCCTGCGACGGGCCCCAGTCTGCTGAACCAGCGTCCCTTCGTGCTGTTCTGGATCGCGCGGCTTTGCTCCACCATTGGCTATCAGATGCTGGCCGTGACTATCGGCTGGCAGGTCTATGAGCTCACCGATAGCGCGTTCGATCTCGGGCTGGTCGGGCTGATCCAGTTCGTGCCCGCGGTCGTGCTTACATTGCTGATCGGCCACGCCGCCGACCGTTACGACCGCCGCCTGATCGTGCGCACGGCGCAAGGCGTGCATGCCTTCGCCGCCTTCATGATCACCGCGGCCTTGCTGGCCGGCGTGCTGACCCGCGACCTCCTGTTCGGCGCCGTGTTCCTGATCGCCTGCGCACGCGCCTTCGAATTGCCGACCGCGCATTCGCTGGTCCCGGCGCTGGTGCCGCCGCCGATGATCGCACGCGCGGTCGCCGCCTGGACCTCTGCCAACCAAGTGGCGGTGATCTGCGGCCCAGCGCTGGGTGGGCTGCTCTACACGATAAGCCCGACGCTGGTCAGCGCCCTCTGCCTGGTATTTTTCACCGCTTCGATCGTGCTCATCAGCTTCGTGCACGCCAAAGGCCCGGCCGCCAATCGCGAGCCGCCGACTTTCGCGTCGGTGCTGGCCGGTTTCGACTATATCCGCACCCGCCGCCGGTTGTTGGGCGTGATCACCCTTGACCTGTTCGTGGTGCTGCTCGGCGGCGTCACCGCGCTGATGCCGATCTACGCCCGCGATATTCTCAGCGTGGGCCCGATCGGCCTCGGCCTGCTGCGCTCGGCGCCGGCGGCTGGCGCGCTGATCACCTCGATCGTGCTCGCCCGCCAGCCGGTCCAACGGCACATCGGGCGTAAGATGTTTGCGGTGGTCGCGATCTATGGCGTGACCACCATCGTGTTCGCGCTGTCGACCTGGTTTCCACTGAGTTTGCTGGCGCTGGCGGCGCTCGGCGCCTCCGACGCAGTGAGCGTTGTCATCCGCTTTTCGCTGGTGCAGATCGAGACGCCCGACGACAAACGCGGACGCGTGAGCGCGATCAACTATCTGTTCGTCGGCTCGTCGAATACGCTCGGCGAGTTCCGCGCCGGCGTCAACGCCGCGTCATTCGGCGCGGTGGCGTCGGCGCTGATCGGCGGCTTCGGCTCGTTGCTGATCGCCGGCCTTTGGATGCTATTATTCCCCGACCTGCGCCGCATCGATCGTTTCGAACCGGCGGACAGGGAAGTGAGGACGTAGATGCATGTTCTGATCACCGGTGCGGCGGGCATGATCGGCCGCAAACTGACCGAACGGCTGGTCATCGACCGGGCGCTCGGCAACAAGCCGATCGAAAAGCTGACCTTGATCGACATTGTCGCGCCGGTGCGGCCCGCGGGCTTTTCCGATCACGTGAAGACTCGCGTTGCCGACCTCACCGCGCCGGGCGCCGCCGAAAAGGCGGTCTCGGAGCGGCCGGACGTGGTCTTCCATCTCGCCGGCGTGGTCTCCGGCGAAGCGGAGACGGATTTCGAGAAGGGCTATCGCGTCAATCTCGACGGCACGCGCGCCTTGCTTGAGGCCGTGCGCACTGCCGGCGGCGGCTACAAGCCGAAATTCGTCTTCACCTCGTCGATCGCCGTCTACGGCGCGCCCTTTCCCCACGCCATTCCTGACGACTTCCACCTGACGCCGCTCACCTCCTACGGAACGCAGAAAGCGATCTGCGAACTGCTGCTCGCCGACTATAACCGGCGCGGCTTTCTCGACGGCGTCGGTATCCGGCTGCCGACGATCTGCGTGCGCCCCGGCAAGCCGAACAAGGCCGCCTCCGGCTTTTTCTCCGGCATCATCCGCGAGCCGCTGGCGGGCCTCGAAGCCGTCCTGCCGGTTGCCGATACCGTGCGCCATACCCACGCCAGCCCGCGTGCGGCGGTCGGCTTCCTGATCCATGCGGCGGGACTGACGCGCGAGCAGCTCGGCCCGCGCATCAATCTGGCGATGCCCGGCGTCTGCTGCACCGTCGCCGAGCAGATCGAGGCGCTCTCGCGCATCGCCGGTCCGAAGGTCGCCGCGCGCATCCGCCGCGAGCCTGACGAGCTGATCGTGCGCATCGTCAGCGGCTGGTCCGAGCGCTTCGACGCCAAGCGCGCCGCGGCGCTCGGCTTCAAGGCGGAGGCGAGTTTCGACGAGATCATTAGCGCGCATATCGAGGACGAGTTGGGCGGTAAAATCGCGAACTAGCGATTTTGACCCGCCTGCAGCGAACTTGCGCCACTCGCGCAAGCCCTTACATTGTGTGCCATGACCTACGTCGACGCCGCCGTCGCCCCCTTCCGTAAGACCGGACAGATCAAGATTCACGGGCCCGAAGCTTTCGCGGGCATGCGCAAGGCCGGGCAGCTGGTCGCGCGCTGCCTCGACATGCTGGTCGACTATGTCGGGCCGGGCGTGCCGACCGATAAGATCGACAGACTGGTCTTCGACTACGCGATGGACAACGGCGCCCTGCCCGCCACGCTGATGTATCGCGGCTACAAGAAATCGACCTGCACCTCGCTCAACCACGTGGTCTGCCACGGCATCCCCGGCGACAAGCCGCTGAAGGACGGCGACATCGTCAATATCGACGTGACGCTGATCCTCGACGGCTGGCACGGCGATTCCAGCCGCATGTACACCATCGGCGAAATTCCGCGCCGCGCCGAGCGCCTGATCGAGGCGACGCACGAGGCCATGATGCGCGGCATTGCCACCATCCGCCCCGGCTCGACCACCGGCGACATCGGCGCCGCGATCCAGAACTACGTCGAAGCCCAGCACATGAGCGTGGTGCGCGACTTCTGCGGCCACGGCCTCGGCCGCCTGTTCCACGACGAGCCCAACATCGTCCACATCGGCCGCCCGGGCGAAGGCATCGTGCTCAAGCCGGGCATGTTTTTCACCGTCGAGCCGATGATCAATCTCGGCCGCCCGCACGTGAAGGTGCTGTCCGACGGCTGGACCGCGGTCACGCGCGACCGCTCGCTCTCGGCCCAGTTCGAGCACACCGTCGGCGTCACCGACACCGGCGTCGAGGTGTTCACCTTCTCCCCGGCCGGGCTGCACAAGCCGCCGTATAAGCGCTGAGCGCGCCTCACAATTTTATATCGACTGCCCTCGTCGATTGCATTTTGCTGAACTACACTCAGGCCTTCCAAGGCGGCGTGGGCGTCAAGGTATGGCCGAAAAGCAAGCGAAGCGCGGATTGTCCGAGGCGCCGCACTATTATGGCCACCGCGAGCGGTTGCGCGCGCTTCCGCGAGGCCGGCAGCGAGGCGGTCAGCAATTACGAATTGCTCGAGTTGGTCCTGTTCCGCGCTATTCCGCAACGCGACGTCAAGCCGCTCGCCAAGGAGCTCATCGCCCGCTTCAGCTCCTTCGCCGAGGTGGTCGTGGCGCCGCGCGCGCGGCTGAAGGAGATCAAGGGCGTCGGCGAGGCCGTCGTCGACGAGCTCAAGGTGGTGCATGCGGCGGCGAGCCGGCTCGCGCGCGGCCAGGTGCAGAAGCGGCCGCTGCTGTCGTCCTGGGGAAGCGTGCTCGATTACTGTCGCATGGCGCAGGCCTTCGCCGACAAGGAGCAGTTCCGCGTGCTGTTTCTTGACAAGCGCAATCAGCTGATCGCCGACGAACTGCAGCAGACCGGCACCGTCGACCATACGCCGGTTTATCCGCGCGAGGTGGTCAAGCGCGCTCGAGCTCTCGGCCACGGCGCTGATCCTGGTGCACAATCACCCATCGGGCGACCCCACGCCAAGCCGCGCCGACATCCAGATGACGCAGGCGATCATCGAAGTGGCGCGCCCGCTCGGCATCGCCGTGCACGACCACATCATCGTCGGCAAGGAAGGCCACGCCAGCTTCAAGGGGCTGCGGCTGATTTGAGCGCTCAAGCCGCCGGCGCGAGATTCTGCGTGTCGGGCACCGCGATCCAGCGCGCGATCTTTGGCCAATAGTCGGCGAGGATCGTCCGCCCCATGAACAGGCCACCGTGGTTGCACGGCGCCGTCGCCTTGCGAATGGCGTGCGCCGGGGTCCCGACGAGGCGCTCGGCGGCGAAAAGCTGCGCCGGCGCGACCAGTTCGTCGTCGCGCGCCGCCAGCAGGAAAAGCGGAACACGCAATTTGCCGAGGTCGATCGTTTCGCCCAAGGCGACGAATTGGCCGGCCGCGATTTCGTTTCGTTTGTAAAGCTTCTCGATGACCTCGAGATAATATGCCCCCGGCAGATCGACGGTCGCCGCGTGCCATGCGCGGAACGTCTGTTCCAAAGCCGCGAAGGCGGGCGAGCCGAGCGGCTCCGGAGCCTGCATGACGTCGCGAATTTCTTGCAGGCTCGGCGTTTCCACGCCCCAGAATTTCTGCACCTCGCGGCCGAGCACCAGTCCGTCACCGAGTTTCACCAGTTCGTGGAACACGGCTAAAGGGCTCGCCTCGGCGAGCGCCGACAGAGCGGATTGCCCGGCGGCGATGTCGATCGGCGCGCCGGCCAGCACCAGCTTGCGCACCTTGGCGGGGAAGCGCGCGGCATAGAGCAATGACATCCAGCCGCCCTGACACAGCCCGACCAGATCGACGCCGCCGCCGAGGCGGTCGACCACGACGTTGAGTTCGGCGAGATAGTCGTCAATACGCAGAAAACGCATCTCCGGCGTCGCCGAGCGCCAATCGGTCACAAACAACCGCCGCACGCCGGCGCCGCGCAAGGCCGCGACCAGGCTATGCCCGGGGGCGAGATCCACGACCGCCGCGCGATGCAGCGCGAAGGGCGCGCAGAGCAATGTCGGCACGCCGTCGGCGACGGTGCTGAAGTCGCGCAATTTCAGGGTCTTCAATTCGAGCGCGATCCCATTCGGCGTCGCCCATGCCGGCTCGGGCGCAGCAGCTCCGCCGTCAGCGTCCAATGCCAGTGCGATGAAATGTTTCGCCAGCAATGCGGCAAATTCGCTTGCCGAGGCCGCGGCGAATGCCGGCCACATGAACCCGAACCGCGGATCGTGTCGTCCCCTTGGCTCGTACATGTGAAATATCTGTCACAAAAACGAAACGCGCGCGTTGTCCTAGGTCAATCGCGGCCGCGAAATACAATTCGCGTTACGATTCAAACGCTTCGTAATTGACTTGCGCCAAGGGCCGCAGCGTCACTGCTGCAGCACATAGCTGCCGGGTGCGTCGGCCAGCGCGACATGCTTCGCGCCGCCCATCGCCGGCGGATCGACCGGCTCACCCGAGCGGGCGGTGAGCCAGTCGGCCCATTCCGGCCACCAGGAGCCTTCGCGTTTCGGCGCCTGCGCCAGGAAGCTCTCCGGATCGACGTAGCGGTCGTCCGCGTTCCGCGCCATCACCTGATAGCTGCGATGATCGTGACCCGGCTCGGACACGATGCCGGCATTATGGCCGCCGCTCGCCAGCAGATAGGTCACGGCGGCGTCGGTGAGAAAATTGATCTTGTAGGTCGAGCGCCAGGGCGCGACGTGGTCGTGCACGGTGCCGACCGCGAAGAGCGGTGCGCGGATGTCGGTGAGCGCGATCGGCTTGTCGTCGACGAGATAGCGTCCTTCCGCCAAGTCGTTATTGAGGAACAGCTGCCGCAGATATTCCGAATGCATGCGATAGGGCATGCGGGTGGCATCCGCGTTCCACGCCATCAGGTCGATCATCGGCGTGCGCTCGCCCATCAGATAGTCGTGCACGATGCGCGACCAGATGAGGTCGCTGGAGCGCAGCATCTGGAAGGCGCCGGCCATCTGCGTGGCGTCGAGGAAGCCCTGCTCCCACATCATGTCCTCAAGGAAGGCGACCTGGCTCTCGTTGATGAACAGCATCAACTCGCCGGCCTCGGTAAAATCGGTCTGCGCGGCCAACAGCGTAACCGACTGCAGACGGTCGTCGCCGTCGCGCGCCATGGCCGAGGCAGCAATCGACAGCAGGGTGCCGCCGAGGCAATAGCCGACGGCGTGCACTTTCCGCTGCGGCACGATCTTGCCGACGGCGTCAAGCGCCGCCATGACGCCGAGCGTGCGATAATCGTCGAGATCAAGGTCGCGATCGTCGGGGCGCGGATTTTTCCAAGACACCATGAAGACCGTGAAGCCCTGCTCGGTCAGGTATTTCACCAGCGAATTATGCGGCGACAGATCGAGGATGTAATATTTCATGATCCAGGCCGGCACGATCAGCACCGGCTCCGGCCGCACTTTGCCGGTCGCCGGCGCGTACTGGATCAGCTCGATCAGCCGATTGCGGTAGACGACCTTGCCGGGCGTGACCGCGACGTTGTGCCCAACCTCGAATTCCTCGGTGCCGACCGGCTTCTTGCCGCTGATGCTGCGCTCCCAGTCTTCGACGAAATTGCGCAGGCCCGCGACCAGATTCATGCCGCCTTTGCTGATAGTCTGCCGCAACACTTCGGGATTGGTGAGGAGGAAATTCGACGGCGAAACCATGTCGAGGATCTGGCGCGAGACGAATTCGACCATGTCCTCATGATGCCGGGTGACGCCGCGGATGCCGGTGGTCGCGTTGTGCCACCATTGCTGTTGCAGCAGAAATGCCTGCGCGATGAAGTTGTACGGCGGCTTCTGCCAGTCGGCGCCGTCGAACCGGCGATCCTGCGGCAAGGGCTCGATGCAGCATTGCGTGCTGCCGCCCTCCGCCGCCGCGTGGAAGGCATAGTTGGCGAAGCGGATCGCTTTACGCGACGCCTTGTCGATAAGCTGCAGCCGCTTGCCGGGCGAAACGGCAAGATGGGTCGCCCAGTCGAAATAGGCTTTGGCGAGCGCCGCCGGCGAGAGACCGAAGGTGAAACGCGCGACGGTCGCATGCAGCGAGCGATCGATGACGTCGGCAACCGCGGTGACCGCGTAAGAGTCGCGCGCTTCGGTGTCCTCGGCCGAGGCTATGCCGGCCGCTTTCGGGACGAGACGCAGCGCCGCTCTGCCGGCGGCCGGCTGCGGATCGGTCGGCACTTCGGCGGATGAAATCATTGTCATCGCGCACCTCTTGTTGTTCTTTGCGCTTGCGGCTGTTTGGAACAGGCATCGAATACAAATATTTTGGCAAATTTATAATTGCCGCAGTGTGACGCGCCATGATTTGGATCAATCGGTAAACCGGTCCTGACCCGACGAAACGCAATTGATGGCGATTATTCGCGCACCAAAGTGATCGGATTGGCGCTTTCCGGGACGCGCCGCCAGGTCTTGCCGTCGACCTCCTCGAAGCGCCAGGGATTGCCGCGCGCCGGCACCAGCATCAATTCGTCGCGATCGATCCGCCACAGCGCCAGGTTCAAGCGCACGATCGATGCGTCGCAGCCGGGCTTCACCGTGAGCGCCAGACCGTCCTGCGCCGGGCTCGCCGCCAGCGCGAGATGGCAAAGCGGCGCGCCGTTGCCGCCGACGATTGCCCAATCGCCGGCCAGCTGCTCCGGCGCCTTCGGCGGCGGGCCAGCGGCCGCGGCATTCTGCAGGAACAGCACGCCGACGCCGGGCGTCGGCGCCTCGTAGATGCCGTCCTCGACTTCGCTGAATTCGACCAGCGCCTTGCCGCTGGCATCGAGCAGATAGAGCAGGTCGTTATCGGGGAATTTCCAGCCGACGACGTCGTTCACCAGCGGGAACAGGCTGGCGCAGTTCTTGTCGAACTCGACTTTGAAGCCGACCGGAGTCGGATCGCTTTTAAACGTCGCCGTGCAAATCTTGTCGCGGTCAGCGTTGGAGAACTCCCAGGAGCCGAGCAGCGCCTTGGCCGACTCGCCGAGCGTCGGCGGCGGCGCCTGCGCCGATGCGGCGGCCGTCATGCACAACCATGTCAAACCGATGAGGGTGAAGCGAGCCATGACGAACCTATAGCACATGGCCTATGTCGCGAATCTCACGACCGCTTGGGCGGCGTTTCCGGCACCGGCGTGAGCGGCGGCTTGCCCGCGACCCAGGCCAGAATGTTGTCGACCACGAGCTGATCCATCGCCGCGCGCGTCACCTCGGTCGAGGAACCGAGATGCGGGAACAGCACGACGTGCTCCATCTCCAGAAGCTCTTTCGGCACGTTGGGTTCCCTGGCGAACACGTCGAGACCGGCGGAATAGATGGTGCGGTTCTTCAGCGCTTCGATCAGCGCCGGCTCATCGACCACCGAGCCGCGCGCCATGTTGATGAGGATGCCTTGCGGGCCGAGCGCCTTGAGCACCTCGGCATTGATCATGTTCGCGGTGGCGGCTCCCCCGGGCACGATCACCAGCAGCGTGTCGACGTCGCGCGCCATGTCGAGGAGCTTCGGGTAATACTTGTAGCTCACGCCCTGCTGCGGGTTGCGGCTGTGGTAGACGACCGGCACGCCGAAGGCCTGCAGCCGCCGCGCGATCGCCTTGCCGATACGGCCCATGCCGACCATGCCGACGGTGCGGTTGCGCAGCGTCGCCTTGGTCAGCGGATAATGCCCTTGCAGCCATTTGCCGGCGCGCAGATAGCGCTCGGCCTGCGGGAATTCGCGCACCGTGCAGAGCAAAAGGCCGAGCGCGGTATCGGCGACCTCTTCGTTGAGCACGTCCGGCGTGTTGGTGACGACGATGCCGTGCTCGCCCGCCCATTTGGCGTCGATGTGGTCGTAGCCGACGCCGAAGCTCGAGATCTGCTCGAGCTTGGGCAGTTTCTGCATGAAGGCGGCGTCGAGCTTGTTCGCGGTATAGGCGATGGCGATGGCGCGCACCTTGTCGGCGATCGACTTGAGAAACGCATCCGGGTCCTTGGCGTCGACCAGATAATGCAGCGTCACTTTCGGTTCGAGGCCTTTGACCATGACCGGCTTCTTTTGGCCGATCAGCAGGACGTCCGGCTTTTCGCCAGCCATCTTCGTTTCTCCCTACACCAAGGCGGTGACCGGCTTTTCGACGAAATTCTTGAACGCGGCGAGCAGCTCGGCGCCGAGGGCGCCGTCCACCACGCGATGATCGCAGGACAATGTGACGGTCATCTGGCTGATGAATTTCACGCCGCCGTCGGCGGTCTCGACCGGCGCGCGGCGCGTCGCGCCGACCGCGAGGATGGTCGCGTGCGGCGGATTGATGATGGCGGCGAACTCGCGCACGCCGTACATGCCCAGATTCGAGATCGCGCTCGAGCCGCCCGTGTATTCATTCGGCATCAGCTTCTTGATGCGCGCGCGTTCGGCAAAATCGCGCATTTCCGCGGAGATCGCGGTCAGCGACTTGGTCTCGGCATTGCGGACAACCGGCGTGATCAGCCCGCCGTCGAGCGCCACCGCGACGCCGATGTCGCAATGGGCGAAGCGCAGGATGCGGTCCTCCGCCCACACCGCATTGGCGGCGGGCATGCGCTGCAGCGCCGCCGCCCAGGCCTTGATGATGAAGTCGTTGAGCGAGAGCCTGAATGCAGGCTGGCCGTCGGCGACCGGCGCGGCGGCGTTGGCTTCTTCGCGCATGGCGATGAGCCGGCCGATGTCGAGATCGGCGGTCAGATAGAAATGCGGGATGGTCTGCTTGGCCTCGACCAGCCGCCGGGCGATGGTCGCGCGCATGGAATCGAGAGGCACTTCCTCGTAGGCGATGCCCTCGTACAACGCCTTGACCTGCGCCGCGCTGGCGCCGGTGGCTATCGCCATGCCACGCGCGGCCGGTGCCGCTGCGACGTCGCGCGCGACAATGCGGCCATGCGGGCCGGAGCCGCTGAGGCGCGACAGATCGATGCCGCGTTCGCCCGCCAGCCGCCGCGCCAACGGCGTGACGAAGGCGCCACCCGGCAGTCGCGCCGGCCCGTAATTGCGCTCTGGCGTGCGCACTTCGCGGAACGGATCCATGTGCGGGTAAGCGAAAGAAGCGCGTTCGTCCCCCCGCAAGCGGGGACCCAGTCCTTCCTTACGGGCTTCGGTTTTTTGGCCCTGGGCCCCCGCTTGCGCGAGGGCGAATGGAGTTGGAGGCGCGCTCTTCGCAGCTTCAGCCGGTTTGGGCTTCGCCGCCTCGCCCGCGCCGGCGATTACCGCCACCACGGCGCCGACCTTGGCCACCTCGCCGACCTGGAAGTAGACACGGCAAAGCGTGCCGGCGACGGTCGATGGCACTTCCATCGAGGTCTTGTCGGTCTCAATCTCGAACAGATTCTCGCCCGGCTTCACCGCGTCGCCGGCCGCCTTGAACCATTTCACGATCTTGCCCTCGGCGACGGTTTCGCCGAGCTGCGGCATCAGGACGTCCATGTACGATGGTCCCCGCTTACCACGTCACCGACACGTACTGTGTCTCCATGAACTCCTTCATCCCTTCCGAGGCGCCTTCGCGGCCGAGGCCGGACTGTTTGGTGCCGCCGAACGGCGCCGCCGGATCGGACACCAGCCCGCGGTTGAGGCCGATCATGCCGTAGTCGAGCTTCTCCGACACGCGCAAGCCGCGGCTCAAATCCTTGGTATAGAGATAGGCGACGAGGCCGTATTCGGTGTCGTTGGCGCGCTTGATCACCTCATCTTCGTTCTTGAAGGTCTGGATCGAGGCCACCGGCCCGAAGATTTCCTCGTTGAGCATCTTGGCGTCGTCGGAGACGTTGGTCAGCACCGTCGCTGGATAGAAGAAGCCCGGCCCGTCCGGCAGCTTGCCGCCGGTCAGCACCTTGGCGCCCTTCTGCACCGCGTCGTCGACCAGCTCGATCACCTTGTCGCGGCCGTCTTTGTTGACCAGCGGCCCGAGCGCGACGCCGTCGTCGAGGCCGTTGCCCATCTTCAGCGCGCCCATCTTGGAGGTCAGTTTTTTCGCAAATTCGTCGTGCACCTTCTCGTGCACGTAGAAACGATTGGCCGCCGTGCAGGCCTCGCCCATGTTGCGCATTTTCGCGATCATCGCGCCGTCGATCGCCGCGTCGATATCGGCGTCGTCGAAGACGATGAACGGCGCGTTGCCGCCGAGCTCCATCGACGGCTTGAGCACGTTGTCGGCGGCTTCGTGCAAGAGCTTGCGGCCGACTTCGGTCGAGCCGGTGAAGGAAACAACGCGCACGCGGCGGTCGTGCAGCATGGCGCTGACCACCGGCCCGGAGCGGCGCGAGGGCACCACGTTGACCACGCCGGCCGGCACGCCGGCTTCTTCCAGCGCCGGCATCAACGCCAGCATGGTGAGCGGCGTGTCGGAGGCAGGCTTGAGCACCACCGGACAGCCGGCGGCGAGCGCCGGGCCGATCTTGCGCGTCGCCATGGCGGCGGGGAAATTCCACGGCGTCACCAGCACGGCGATGCCGGCCGGCTTGTGATGGGCGAGAATGCGGGCGCCGGAGGCCGGCGCGCGCGACACCTCGCCGATGTTGCGCACCGCCTCTTCCGCATACCAGCGGAAGAACTCGGCGGCATAAGCGACTTCTCCCCGGGAATCCGACAGCGCCTTGCCATTTTCCAGCGTGATCAGTTTGGCGAAGCGCTCGGCGTCGCGCATGATCAGGTCGTAGCACTTGCGCAGGATTTCCCCGCGCTCGCGCGGCTTGCGCGAGGCCCAGCCCTCGAAGGCGGCATCCGCCGCATCGAGCGCGGCCTTGGCGTCGTCCACGGTGGCGCTGGCGACGGAAGCGATGGTGCGCTCGGTCGCCGGATCGATCACGTCGAAGCGGCCGCCGTCGGAGGATTTGCGCCATTTGCCGCCGATCCACAGATCGGTCGGAACGTCGGCGAGAAGATTTTCGTACATGAGAGCTCTCCACTTGCTCCGCTCATTCCCGCGCAAACGGGAATCCAGTTCTTGTTGCTCTGGGTCCCCGCTTTCGCGGGGACGAGCGGGAAACTAACTTCCGAGCGACCGCCTGACCGTCTCCGCGATCCGCTGCGGCGTCGGCAGGACGGCGTCTTCCAGAATGTCGGCCGCCGGCAACGGGATATGCGGCGTGGTGATGCGCACCGGCGGGCCGTCGAGGTCGTAGAAGGCTTCGTCGGCAACGATCGACACGATCTCGGCGCCCCAGCCGCACAGCCGCGGATTTTCCTCCACGGTGAACAGCCGGTGCGTGCGCGCGACCGAGCCGAGGATGGTCTGCGTGTCGAGCGGCACCAGCGAACGTACGTCGACAACTTCGGCGTCGATGCCGTGTTCCGCCTTGAGCTTCTCGGCCGCTTCCAACGCGCGCGGCACCATCAGCGCCAAAGCGCAGATCGTCGCGTCCTTGCCGGGCTTGACGATCTTGGCAGTGCCGAGCTTGTCGACGATCTCGCCGTCCGGAACCTCGCCCTTGGTGGCGTAAAGCGACTTGTGCTCGAGGAAGATCACCGGGTCGGGATCGCGCACCGAGGCGGCAAGCAGGCCGATGACGTCGACCGGCGAGGACGGCGCCACCACCTTCAATCCCGGGATCATCATGCACCAGTTTTCGACACTCTGCGAATGTTGCGCGCCGAAACGCGAACCGGCGCCGTTGCCGGTGCGCACCACCAGCGGGCATTTCACCTGGCCGTTCGACATGTACCGGCTCTTGGGGAACTCGTTGGCGATGTAGTCGAAGCAGACCGCGAAAAAGTCGGAGAACATGATCTCGGCGATCGGCCTCAAGCCGGTCATGGCCGCGCCCATGGCGGCGCCCATGATCGCCTGCTCGGAGATCGGCGTGTCGCGCACGCGCAACGGGCCGAACTGCTCGAACAATCCCACGGTCGCCTTGAATACGCCGCCGGCTTTCGCCACGTCCTCGCCGAGGAAGACGACGTCGGGGTCGCGCGCCATTTCCTGCGCGATGCCGCGGATCACGGCGTCGCGATAGGTCAGTTCCGCCATGCCCAGCCTCCATCGGCGTAGACGTCGGTGGTGATGATATCCAGCGGCGGATTGGGCGCGGCCTTGCAGGCTTCGGTGGCATCGTCGACCACCTTGCGCACTTGGGCGTCGATGTCGGCGATCGTCTTTTCCTTGACGCCGAACTGCAGCAGCCGCTCGCGATAGATCTTGATCGGGTCGCGCAGCTTCCAGCGGTCGAGCTCGCCCTCCGGACGGTATTTCGCCGGGTCAGCGCGCGAATGGCCGCTGTGACGATAGGTCAGGCATTCGATCAGCGACGGGCCTTTGCCCGCGCGCGCCTTGGCGAAGGCCGCCTGCGCCGTGCGATAGACCACGTCGGCATCGTTGCCGTCGATGACGATGCGCTCGAGCCCATAGGCCGAAGCCCTGTCGGCGGCCGGCTGCGGCACCGCGGTCACGTCGCCGATCGGCGTGTATTCCATGTAGAGATTGTTCTCGCAGACGAAGACCACCGGCAGCTTCCACACTGCGGCGAAATTGAGGGCCTCATGGAAGGCGCCGATATTGGTGGTGCCGTCGCCGAAGAAGCAGACCGAGACATCCTTGGCGCCCTTGTACTGCGCGCGCCAGGCGGCGCCGCAGGCGATGGGCAGATGCGCGCCGATGATGGCATAGGAGCCCATGACGCCGTGATCGACCGAGGTCAGATGCATCGAGCCGCCCTTGCCGCGCATCAGGCCGTTGTCGCGCTGCATCAGCTCGCCTAGGACTTTTTCGACGCTGACGCCGCGGGCGAGCGTATGGGCGTGGCCGCGGTAGGTGCAGAAGGAGAGGTCGCCTTTCGTCATGGCGCCGGCAAAGCCCGCCGCCACCGCCTCCTGGCCGAGCGAGAGGTGGCTGGTGCCCTTCACCAGGTTCTGCAGGAACAGGTCGTAGGCGCGCTGTTCCGCCTCGCGGATCGTCACCTGGGTGCGATACAATTCGAGGCGTTTTTGCTCGCCAATATCGTCGTTCAGTGCGGCCGGGGGCGCCGCCCGGTCCTTCGCTGTGGCCATAATGGGGTTCCTCAAGCGCGGTCTTTTCGTTGTCGCGGCGGAACTTAGACCCGATGAATGCGGCCTCGCAACTCTCCTATTTCAATACTGCCATTCCAGACCCGGCCTGACACAATTGAAGTTATTCGAGTGGGCCCTCGACCACCCCTTCGCTGGTGGTGGTCTTGCCCAGCTTGCGCTCCCGGTAGAGCAGATAGAGGCCGGAGCAGATGACAATCGCGGCGCCCGCCATGGTCCAGCCGCTCGGCACGTGGTCGAACACCCAATAGCCGAGGATCACGACCCAAATGAGCTGGGTGTAGACAAAGGGCGACAGCACTGCGGCCGGCGCCAGCCGGTGGCCCGAGATCAGCAGAAAATGCCCCGTGCTGCCGAGCACGCCGGTTCCCAGCAGCATCAGCGCGATCGGCCAGCTGTCCGGTTTAGTCCAGACGAAGGGAATGACCGGCAGCATCACCAGCGCGCCAATGAAATTCGCGTAGAACAGCGAGGTCTGATTGGAATCGACGCGCGACACGATGCGCGTGATCACCGCGTAGAAGCCGTAGCAGATGGTGCCGACGAGCGTGATCAGCGCCGCCGGGTGCATGCCGCCGAAGCCCGGCCGCGTGATCAACAGCACGCCGCCGAAGCCGACCGCGATCGCGGTCCAGCGCCGCCAGCCGATCCATTCGCCCAGCAGCGGCCCGGAGACGATGGCGACGATGAAGGGAAAGGTGAAGATGATCGACAACGCCTCGTCGAGCTGCAGCCAGCGCAAGGCGATGAAGTTCAGCGCCGTTGAGCAGACCAAGAGAAGCGAGCGCGTAATCTGCAGCTTCAGCTGCTTGGTGCGCAGCAAGCCGACATGGGTCCAGGGATTGGAGACGATCAGCGTCAGCACAAAGGCGCTGGTGTAGCGCGCCCAGGCGATCTCGAGTGAGTCCATCCGCGTGTTGAGATATTTCGCCGTGGTGTCGAGGCAGGCGAACAGCGCCACCGCGCCGCACATCAAGGCGATGCCGGTGAGCCGCTGGCGGCGATGGTGCGCGAGGTCGGGCATGGCTTGCTAGCGCTCGCGTTTGACCGCGCTCTCGTGCCAGCGGCGCAACGCCAGATGTGACACTGCCGACAGCACGAAGAAGATCGCAATGCCGGCGAGCGACAACAATAGCAGCGCGGCGAACATGCGCGGTATGTTGAGCCGGTAGCCCGACTCGGCGATGCGATAGGCGAGCCCCGAGCCGGCGCCGGCGGAGCCGGCGGCGATTTCCGCCACCACCGCGCCGATCAGCGACAGCCCGCCGGCGATGCGCAGGCCGGCGAGCATCTGCGGCAGCGCCGCCGGCAATTTCAGGTTCCACAGCAGTTGCCAGCGCGACGCCTTGTAGAGCTCGAACAGCGCGATGAGATTGTGATCGACCGAGGCGAGGCCGAGCGTGGTGTTGGCGAGCACCGGAAAGAACGCCACGATCCAGGCGCAGGCGAGCACCGCCAGTGGCTGCGGCAGATAGATCAAAAGCAGCGGCGCGATGGCAACGATGGGCGTCACCTGCAGGATCACCGCGTAGGGATAGAGCGAATACTCGACCAGCCGCGACTGGCTGAACAGGACGGCCAAACCGATGCCGCCGATCGCCGCCAGAACAAAGCCTTCGAACGTGGTGGCGAGCGTCACCAGCAGCGAATGCCAGAGCAGGCCGCCGTCGGCGATCAGCGTGGTCAGCACCAGGCCCGGACCGGGCAAGACATAAGGCGGAATCGCGAGAACGCGCACCGCCGTGTGCCAAGCCAGCACCACCAGCACCAACACCAGGATCGGCAAGCCGACACGCAGCGCACGCTCGCTCATGGCGCGCCTCCCATCGCCTGGCCGAGCGCCTCGGAAACGGTGCGGCAATAGCCGGCATAGTCGGCCGAAGTGCGGAAGCGCTCGTCGCGCGGATAAGGCGCCGGGATCGCGATGTCGGCAAACACGCGGCCGGGGCGCGGCGTCATCACCACGATGCGCTGCGACAGATAGACCGACTCGAACACCGAATGGGTGACGAAGATCACGGTGCGCCGCAGCGCCTGCCACAGCCCCAGCAGGTCGTTGTTGAGCTTGAAGCGGGTGATCTCGTCGAGCGCGGCGAACGGCTCGTCCATCAGCAGCAGGTGCGGCTCGGTGACCAGCGCGCGCGCGATCGAGGCGCGCATCTTCATGCCGCCGGACAGTTCGCGCGGAAACGCCGTGGCAAATTCGGCCAAGCCGACATGCTCGAGCGCCTGGCGCGCGGCGGCGCGCGCTTGCGCCTCGCCGGCGTGCGCAAGCTTGAGCGGCAGCCGCACGTTGGCGGCAATGTCGGCCCACGGCATCAGCGTCGGCTCCTGGAACACGAAGCCGATCTTGCCCGCGCCATCCGGCCATTCGACCGCGCCGACGCTCGGCGCGCTCAGGCCGGCGATGATGCGCAGCGCCGTCGATTTGCCGCAACCGGAGGGACCGAGCAGAGACACGAACTCGCCCGCGCGAACGTGAAGCGTGAAATCGTCGAGCGCCGTTATGCCGCTGTCGAACGTCTTGCCGACGTTGCGCAGCGCGACGATTTCCGAGCCGGGCGCCGTCATTTGGGTCGCAAGTCGACGCCGACGCCCTTGTTGATGAACTGCAACGTATAGCCGCGCTTGTAATCGAGCCCGGCTTTCACCACCCCGGCATGCACCATCTTGTCGTAGAAGCTCTGCCAGCGCGCGTCGGTCATGGCGCCGATGCCGAGCTTCGTCGTGTCGCCGGAATCGACGATGCCGTCCCGCTTCATCTGCGCGATGGAGTAAGCGAGCTGGCCGTCGGTCATCTCCGGGTTCTGCTGCTTGATCAGCGCATTGCCCGGCCGCGAATCGCCGTAGAGATAGTGATACCAGCCGATGGCCGAGGCGTCGACAAAGCGTTGCACCAGATCGGGCCGTTTGGCGACCAGATCGCGCCGCGTCTCGATCAACGTCGAATAGCTGTTGAAGCCGTGGTCGGCGAGCAGGAAGACGACCGGCTTGAAGTGCGCCTGTTTCTCAATCGCGTAGGGCTCTGAGGTGACATAGCCCTCCATGGCCGAGTTCTTGTCGCCGAGGAAGGGCTGCGCGTTGAAGGTGTAGGGTTTCACCTTCGATTCGTCGAAACCGAAGTCCGCCTTCAGCCACTGGAAATAGGTGACCATGCCCTCCTTGGAGACGAACAAAGTGTGCGCCTTCAGGTCGGCGAGGCTCGCGACGCCCGGATGGGCGATCAGCACCTGCGGATCCTTCTGGAAGCACGCCGCCACCGCGATGGTCGGGATATTATGCTCGACCGCGTCGAAGGTTTGCAGCGAGTTGGCGCTCATGAAGAAGTCGAGCTTGCCGACCGGCAATAAGATGCGGTTGTTCACGTTCGGCCCGCCCGGCACGATGGTCACGTCGAGCCCGTACTGCTTGTAGGTGCCGTCGGCGAGCGCCTGGTAGAAGCCGCCATGCTCGGCTTCCGCCACCCAATTGGTGCCGAAGCGGACCTTGTCGAGCGGCTGCGCCTGCGCGGCCCCCAAGGCGGCGAGGCCCAACAAAATCGCGGCATATCTTTTCATCCGCGCACTTTCCCATTGCCGGCCCCGATCGGGCAAGCGGCGTCAGAGCCGTTTGAACCTCTTGCGCGGCCCGCGCGACCCATGGTCACGCGGCCAATGACGGCCGCCCCAATTCAACGCTTTGGAGACCCGCCATGACCAAGTCCAAGACCACCGCCGCCGCGATTGCCGCCCTCACCGTCGCCGCCTCGCTCACCGCCTTCAACGGCCAGGCTCAGGCCCATCACTTCCATCACGGCTGGGGCATCGGCGCCGGCTTCGTCGCCGGCTCGCTGATCGGCGCGGCTGTTGCGTCCAACGCCTATTACGACGGCTACGCCGAGTGCCACTACGTCAAGCGGTTCGACCGTTGGGGCAACTATATCCGCACCGTGAAGGTCTGCGACGTCATCCCTTACTAATTCGCAAAACGGTCGGTGCCAGCCCCCCGTCCACCCTCGCGCCGATCGCAAGACCCGCCCGGCAGTCCCCGTCCGGGCGGGTCGTCTTTTAAACGCCGGCCGCCGCAACACCCATCGCCAGCACGCGGGCGACATGCAGCGCCTCGCGGTCGGCGCCGTCGTGGATCTGATGCCGGCAGGAGGTGCCGTCGGCGACGACCAGCGCATCGGCCGGCGCCTTGCGCACCGCCGGCAGCAATGACAGCTCGGCCATCTTGAACGAGGCGTCGATGGTGTCCGCATCGTAGCCGAAGGCGCCGGCCATGCCGCAGCAGCTCGACTCGACGACCTGCACGTCGAGGCCGGGCACCAGCTTGAGCACGCTCTCGACCGCGCCCATGGCGTCGAACGCCTTCTGGTGGCAATGGCCGTGCAACAACGCCTTCTTCGACACGGGGCCGAGCGGCAAATTGAGCCGGCCTTCTTTCTGTTCGCGGGCGAGGAATTCCTCCAGCAGCATCGACTGCGCCGAAAGCGCGTCCACGGCGTCACCCTTGAGCAGAGCCGGCAGCTCATCACGGAAGCCGAACAGGCAGCTCGGCTCGAGCCCGATCACCGGCACGCCGCGCTGCACATAAGGCGCGAGCGCCGAAAGCGTGCGCTGCATCTCGCGCCGCGCCTCGTCAACCGCGCCGACCGCGAGGAACGTGCGCCCGCAGCAGAGCGGCCGCTCGTCGCCGTCCGCGGGCAACGCCGCATGCACGCGATAGCCGGCGGCGACCAGCACGCTGAGCGCCGCGTCGAGATTCTCGCGTTCGAAATAGCGGTTGAAAGTGTCGGCGAAGAGAACGACCTCACGCGGCGGCGGCGCGGGCTCATCCTCCGTCGCGCGCCGATAGGCCCAGTCGGAGCGGTCGCGATAAACATCCGTCCGCCATTGCGGCAGGCTGCGCCGCCCGGAAAAGCCGGCCAGCATTTCGGACGCCTTGCGCGCGATGGCTAAGCGGTCGCGCAGATTGGCGAGCCAGGGCCGCTGCGCGGCATAAGGCGCGTAATGCGGCAGATAGCCGACCAGCCGGTCGTGCAGCCGCAGGCCATGCTTGGCGAGCCGCGCGGCCAGCACCTCGATCTTCATGCGCGCCATGTCGACGCCGGTCGGACATTCGCGCCGGCAGGCCTTGCACGACACACAAAGCCGCAGCGTCTCGGCCATCTCGTCGGAAGCAAGGGCGTCGGGGCCGAGCTGGCCGGTGATGGCGAGCCGCAGCGTATTGGCGCGCCCGCGTGTGACGTCGCGTTCGTCGCGCGTGGCGCGATAGCTCGGGCACATCACGCCGCCGGCCAATTTGCGGCAGGCGCCGTTGTTGTTGCACATCTCGACCGCGCCCTGGAAACCGCCGCCAGCGCCGGGAAAGGCCGACCAGTCGAGCTGCGTCTTGATCTCCTCGCCGCGGTAGCCGGGCGCGTAGCGAAACAAATTTCGGTCGTCGAACTTGGGCGGCCGCACCACCTTGCCGGGATTGTAGAGGCTGTCCGGATCGAAACGGTCCTTCACTTCCTCGAAGGCACGCGCAAGACGCGATCCGAACATCGGCTCGTTGAATTCCGAGCGCACCAGCCCATCGCCGTGCTCGCCCGAATGCGAGCCCTTGTACTCGCGCACCATGGCGAAGGCCTCTTCGGCGATTTCGCGCATGGCATGCACGTCCTTGTCCTGCCGCAAATTGAGGATCGGCCGCACGTGCAAGCAGCCGGAGCCGGCATGCGCGTACCAGGTGCCGCGCGTGCCGTGCTTCTCGAAGATCGCGGTGAGCCGGCTGGTGTAATCGGCGAGATGCTCGAGCGGCACCGCGCAGTCCTCGACGAAGGAGACCGGTTTGCCCTCGTCCTTCATCGACATCATGATGTTGAGGCCGGAGGTGCGCACCTCGGTGATCGCCGCCTGCAATTCGGGGCTTAAGACTTCGACCATGCCGCCCCATTTATCGCCGCTCTTGTCGAAGGCAAAGCCGAGGTCGCCCATCATGTCCTTGAGGCGGCGCAGCCGGCGCAGGTTTTCCTCGTGATCGGCTTCGCCGAACTCGACCAGCAGGATGGCCTCCGGCGTTTCGCGCACGAATTTCTCCAGCGTCGGCCGGAAGATCGGGATCTCGCGCGCGAGCGCGATCATGGTGCGGTCGATCAATTCCACCGCGATCGGCAGCAGGTGCACGATGGACTGCGCGGCGTTCATCGCCTCGCGGAAGCTGCCGAAGTGGCAGGCGCCGACGGCGCGGCGGCCGAGCAGCGGCACGAGCTTCAGTTCGATGCGGGTGGAAAAGCCGAGCGTGCCCTCCGAGCCGACGAGCAGGTGCGCGAGATTGATGTCGTTCTTGCCAAGATACGAACCTTGCACCAGCGCGTCGAGATTGTAGCCGCCGACACGGCGCTGCACCTTGGGAAAGCGCGCGGCGATTTCGTCGGCTTCGCGCGCGCCGATCGCCAAGAGGTCCTTGGCGAGCGGCCGCATGGGAACCGGCACATCGTTGAGGCTGCCGCCGATCGGCCCGAAACGCGCGAGCGTGCCGTCGGCCAGCACCGCTTCGATGGCGATCACATTGTCGCGCATGGTGCCGTAGCGCAGCGAACGCCCGCCGCAGGAATTGTTGCCGGCCATGCCGCCGATGGTGGCGCGGGACGCCGTGGAAATATCGACCGGGAACCACAGCCCGTGCGGTTTGAGCTGGCGGTTGAGCTCGTCGAGCACGATGCCCGGTTCGACCGTGCAGCGCGCGCCTTTGATGTCGAGATCGAGGATGCGGGTGAGGTATTTGGAGCAGTCGACGACCAGCGAGTCGCCGACGGTCTGCCCGGCCTGCGAGGTGCCGCCGCCGCGCGCCAGCACGCTGACGCCTTCGCCGCGGGCAATTCCTATCGCCCGTTCGGCTTCTTCGATCGTGCGCGGGGCGACCACGCCGACCGGCACGATCTGGTAATGGGATGCGTCGGTGGCGTAGCGGCCGCGGGTGAAGCGGTCGAATTGCACCTCCCCGCTCAGTTCGGCCTTCAGCCGCCGCTCCAGGCCGGGCCTTACCACCGCCACGCTGCAGGTCCTTTTTTAGCCGCGTTTAGCCTATCCATGGAGGACTTGTTTGCCGTGCGGAAAACCGCTTGACCGCACTGTTGCATTCATAGTTCAACGCCACAAGCGCCGCTCCCTCGCCGGGACCGGCTTGCGGTTAAGCCACGAATATCCTTTGCAAAGCTGCGGTTTAGGAGCGAATGCCAATGGCCAAGAATTCCTCGCGTCCGGTCGGGCGCCATTTCCTTCACATTCCGGGGCCGACCCCGCTGCCCGACCGCGTGCTGCGGGCGATGGACACGCCCATCATCGATCACCGCGGCCCGGAATTCGCCAAGCTGACCAAGAAGTGCCTTGAGGGCATCAAGACCATCTTCAAGACCAGCAACCCGGTGATCATCTACACCGCGACCGGCACCGGCGCCTGGGAAGCCGCTCTCGTCAACACGCTGTCGCCCGGCGACCGCGTGCTGATGGTCGAGACCGGCCAGTTCGCCACGCTGTGGAAGAAGATGGCGGAGAAGATCGGGCTCAAGCCCGAATTCATCGCCACCGACTGGCGCAACGGCGCCGATCCAAAGGCGATCGAAGCGAAACTGCGCGACGACAAGAACAAAGAGATCAAAGCGGTCTGCGTCCTGCACAACGAGACCTCGACCGGCGCATTGACCCCGATCGCGGACATCCGCAAGGCGATCGACGCGGCCAATCACCCGGCGTTGTTCTTCGTCGACACCATTTCCTCGCTCGCCTCGACCGACTACCGGCACGACGAATGGGGCGTCGACGTGTCCGTCGGCGGCGCGCAGAAGGGCCTGATGCTGCCGCCGGGCATGTCGTTCAACGCCGTCAGCGACAAGGCGCTGGCCGCCAACAAGACCTCGAAGATTCCGAAGTCGTTCTGGGCTTGGGACGAGATGCTGAACATGAACAAAGTCGGCTTCTTCCCCTACACTCCGGCGACGCAGATGTTGCAGGGCCTCGCCGTCGGCATCGACATGCTGCACGAGGAAGGGCTCGACAACGTGTTCGCGCGGCACCATCGCCTCGCGGAAGCGACCCGCCGCGCGGTCAAGGCCTGGGGACTGGAGAACCTCAACAAGAACGCCAGCCAGTATTCGCCGACCATCACCGCCATCCTGCTGCCGGAAGGGCATGACGCCGACAAGTTCCGCGCGCTGGCGCTGGAGAATTTCAATATCTCCTACGGCGCGAGCTTCGGCGCCTATGCCGGCAAGTATTTCCGCATCGGCCATCTCGGCGACGTCAACGACACCATGATGATCGGCGCGCTCGGCGCGACCGAAATGGCGTTGGGCGTTGCCGGCATTCCGCACAAGAAAGGCGGCGTGCAAGCGGCGATGGATTATCTGGTGTCCGCGCATTCGAGCGCGGCCAAGCAGGCGGCGGAATAACTTTTGCAGCAATGACTGAAATGGCCGGCCCTGTGCCGGCCATTTTGTTTTTGCAATCGGTTACGCCGCCTTGACCCAACCGTTCATCGCCATTACGCGGGTGATGAAATCCGACATCGCCTTCAACGTCGGCTCCGGCGCGTCGCGCTGCGGCGAATGGCGGGCGCCCTTAAGCAGCGCCACTTCGACCGGGCAATAACATTCCTCTTGCGCCACCTCGATCTGCTTCACCGTGCCGTACTGGTCGTCTTCGCCCTGCACGATCAGCACCGGCACGCGGATGTGGGCGAGGAATTCGGTGATGTCCCAGTTGCGGAAATCGGGATCGAGCCAGGCGCCGTTCCAGCCCTTGAAGGCATTGTCGACGTCGGCATGCCAGCGCGCCAGACGCACCCGCAAATCGCTCGTGGCGTAGGCTTTGCGTGCTTCTTCGATCGAAGCCAGCCCCATGTCCTCGGTGAAGAAATGCGGCGCCATCAGCACCAGGCCGCCGACGCGGTGATCCTGACGGCTGCCGGCATAGATCGCCGCGATCGAGGCGCCGTCGCTATGGCCGATCAACAGGCCGCGCTGAAAGCCGATGGCGTCGAGCAAAAGCGGCAACGTCTCGCGCGCCTCGTCGTGCATGTAACTGAGCGGCCGCGGCAGCTTTACCGGCGACGATTGGCCGTAGCCGGCGCGCGAATAAACGAAAACGCCGCAGCCGGTCGCCTTTTGCAGCTTGTCGGGAAAGTCGCTCCACAGCCCGACGCAGCCGAGCCCTTCGTGCAGCAGCACGAGCGTCGGCGCCGCATCCGGCCGCGGGCCGATCATACGGTATTCAAGTTTTTGCGCGCTGACGTCGAGAAAGCCGGAATCTGCGAGGGCCATGACGGGACTTATACGCGATCTTCCGCCCTCAGCTTAAACCGCTGAATCTTCCCCGTCGCCGTCTTCGGCAATTCGCTGCGGAATTCGATCCAGCGCGGATATTTGTACGGCGCCAGCAGATGCTTGACGTGGTCCTGCAGCGTGCGGGCCAGCTCCTCGCTCGCCTTGTCGGGCAATTTCAGCACGACGAAGGCCTTCGGCTTGACCAGCCGCTCCTCGTCGAACCAACCGACCACCGCGGCCTCCAGCACTTCCGGATGCGAGGACAGCGCCGCCTCCACCTCGAAGGGCGAGACGTAGATGCCGGATACCTTCAGCATGTCGTCCTGCCGTCCGGCGCAGACGTAGTAGCCGTCCTCGTCCTGGAAATATTTGTCGCCCGAGCGCGTCCACTCGCCCTGAAACGTGGTGCGCGATTTCTCGCGGTTGTTCCAGTACATGATGGCGCTGGTCGGCCCGCGCACGTAGAGCTCGCCCAGGTCGCCGCGCGTCACCGGCGTGCCGTCGTCGCCGATCAGCCTGATCTCATAGCCGGGCACCGGCTTGCCGGTGGTGCCGTATTTGGTCTCGCCCGGCTTGTTGGTGAGATAAATGTGCAGCATCTCGGTGGTGCCGAGCCCGTCATAGATGTCGATGCCGTAGCGCTCCTTCCAGCGCTTGGCGATCTGCTCGGGCAGCGCCTCGCCGGCCGAGATGCAGCGGCGGATCTTGACTTCCGACGCCTGCGGCGCGTTGGCGCTCGCGAGGAACGCCGCATAGAAGGTCGGCACCGCGCAGAACAGCGTCACCGGATGCTGGCGCAACAGCGCGGCGACGCCGTCCGGCGTCGGCCGGTCGGCCAGCAGCACCGTGGTGGCGCCGACGGTGAGCGGAAAGGTCATGGCGTTGCCGAGGCCGTAGGCGAAGAACAGCTTGGCCACCGAATAGACGACGTCGCTTTCCTTGTAGCCGGCGATCGGCGTGCCGTAGAGATCGGCGGTGAGCTTGAGGCTCGCGTGCACGTGCACCGCGCCTTTCGGCTTGCCGGTCGAGCCGGAGGTGTAGAGCCAGAACGCCATGT
Organism: Pseudolabrys sp.; assembly: GCA_035501975.1. GTDB lineage: Bacteria > Pseudomonadota > Alphaproteobacteria > Rhizobiales > Xanthobacteraceae > Pseudolabrys. The sequence goes on along the minus strand of DATJVE010000062.1, from coordinate 1,197 downwards.
CGTCGGCCGTGGTCGGCGCGGTGTAATCCTCCGGCTCGTCGGCGCCGATGATATCTTCGAACAGCCGGTAGCCGTGCGGAATGGTGCCGGAGACGATGACGTGCTCGAGGTCCGGGCTTTCGCCGATCAGCTTCTCGAATTTCGGGAACAGCGCTTCCGACACCACCAGGCACTTCGCCCGGCTGTCGGCCAGCATGAAGCGGTAGTCGTCCTCGGTGAGCAGCGTGTTCACCGGCACGGCAATGATGCCGGCCTTGAGGCAGCCGAGAAAGGCGGTCGGCCAGTCGACGGTATCGAGCAGCGCCATGAGCACACGCTCCTCGCGGCGGATGCCGAGGCCGCGCAGTGCCGCGCCGAAGCGCGCCACCCGGTCGGCGAGCTGGCGATAGGTCAGCGTGTGGCGGCCGTCGATGTAGGCCGGCTTCTCCGCGCGGCCGGCGGCGAGGTTGCACCGCAGGACGTCGGCGGCGAAATTGTAGTTGCGTGGGACATCGCCCACGAGTTCGGGTGCGCTCGCAACTGCCGCACGGGCTTGCGCATCAGCCATGTTTTTCCCCCCGGGATGCCCGTAAGATGCGGCGCGGCGACCGCCGCAAAGTTCGGGTCTTTTGTCAATGTCACGATCGGCCGGCGGCCGGCCATGACAAAAGTCAATACTCAAACGCCAGGGAGTTCAAGCGCATGCTGTTGAGCCGGGATCGCATTCTGACCACCCATGTCGGCAGCCTGCCGCGCAACGAGAAGCTGTCCGACCTGCTGGTTAAGCGCGAGGCCGGGGAAAAGCTCGACGCCGCCGAAATGGCCGCGGAAATGGACAAAGCGGTGCGCCACGTCGTGGAGAAGCAGGCCTCCGCCGGCATCGATATCGGCAATGACGGCGAACAGCAGCGGGTCGGCTTCCAGACCTATGTGCCGCAGCGCATGGCGGGCTTCGGCGGCGTGTCGAAGCGGCGGCGCGGCCGCGAATTCGAGGAATTTCCCGAGCTGGTGGCGAGCCTGGTGCGCCGCTTCCCGCACGTCAGCAAGCAGCAGAACGCGCCGGAATGCCAAAGCGAGCTCAAATATCTCGATATCAAGCCGCTGGAGAGCGAGATCGCGCGTTTCAAGTCCATCTCGGCCGGGAAATTCGCCGAGCAGTTCATGACCGCGCCCTCGCCCGGCATCATTTCGTCGACCATGCTCGACGCCTATTACGGC
>DATJVE010000061.1:0-8931 GCA_035501975.1 Pseudolabrys sp. | reverse complement strand
GATCGCCGCGCTCGATATGCGCGGCGATGATCGACTCGCACACGGTCTCGAACGTCGCGTAACTCTTGGAGCCCTCGCCTTGCGGCACGACGATGGCCGCGCTGCCGACGCCGGCCGTTTTCAGCGCGGCCTCGACGGCGGGAAGGTGGTGCCGGGCGACGGTCGCATCGGTGACGATGGCGGTCTTGGCGCCCGGCCGCAACGCCTTGATGCGCTCGCCAAGGCCGGCGATCAGCCCGCGCCCGATGATGATGTCGTAGGCGCGCGCGCCGAGCGCGACCTTGACAACGATCGGTTCGGCGTGACGCAGCGGCGCGGTCATGGCGTTGCCTCCGCAAGGCCGAGCGCTTTCGGCAGCTTGGCGATGATCTCCTCCACGATGGTCTCGTGCGGCTCGTCGCGCGACTGCACGACGATGTCGGATAGCGCATAGACCGGCTCGCGCATCGGCAGCAAGTCCTTGATCTTCTCGGCGAGCGGACGGTCGTTGCGCCGCTTGGTGCGCTTGAGCAGCACGTCGAGATCGGCCTTGAGCCACACCGAGACGCCCTTGATGTGGATGAGGTCGCGCGTCTTCTGGTCCATGACCGAGCCGCCGCCGGTCGCCAGCACCTGCGGGCCGTTGTCGAGCAGGCGGGCGATCACCCGCGCCTCGCCGGAGCGGAAATAGCCCTCGCCGTGCTTGGCGAAGATTTCGGCAATGCTCATGCCGGCGGCGCTTTCGATCTCGGTGTCGGCGTCGACGAAGGAAAGGCCGAGCCGCGCGGCGAGTCTTCGTCCGACCGACGACTTGCCGGCGCCCATCATGCCGACCAGCACGATGGAGCGGCGGCCGAGCGCGCGCACGATCGCGGCTTCCAGCCCGTTTTCCGCCGTTTTTTGAATGGCACTGTTCGCCATGCTAGAGTTCCAAATCGACGCCACGGTTCCATATACCAGCAATTGAGACATCCGCGGGGGCGGCTGTGCGCCCTGGTTAAGGAACTGGCCGACCACGCGAATTTCGCCCGTTGGGGGCCGCCGGACTTTAACTTATGCCGAGCCTGTTCAGATTTCTGGTCGCTGTCGGCATCATCGGCGGTGTGGGCTATGCCACGATCTTCGCGCTGGCCAATTTCGTCAAATATCACCCGCGCGAGATCGTGGTGACGATTCCGCCCGACCAGTTCCTCAAGAAGCCGCAGTGAGCGCCGGCGATGGCCCGCGCCCGCACATCCGACGGAGCTTTGGTCGAGCTGTTCCTCGACATGCTGGCGGCCGAGCGCGGCGCCGGCAAGAATACGCTCGATGCCTATCGCAACGATCTCGCCGATCTCGCCAGTCACCTCCACGCCGCCGGTAAGACGATCGCCGCTGCGGCGACCGATGACCTGCGCGACTTCTTGAGCGCGCTGGCCGAGCGCGGCTTCAAGGCCTCGTCGCTGGCGCGGCGGCTGTCGGCGCTGCGCCAGCTCTATCGCTTCCTCTACGCGGAAGGAAAACGATCCGACGATCCGGCCGCGGTGCTGGAAGGACCCAAGCGCGGGCGCAGTCTGCCGAAAGTTCTCTCCATCGCCGAAGTGGACGCGCTGCTGGCACAGGCGCGCAAGGAGATGGAGGACGCGGACGCGCCGCCGGCCAAGCGACTGCGCGCGGCGCGGCTTTTGTGCCTGCTGGAGACCGTCTACGCCACCGGCTTGCGTGTCTCTGAGCTGGTGGCTTTGCCCGCTTCAGCCGCCAAGCGCGATCAGCGCATGCTGGTTGTGCGCGGCAAGGGCGGCAAGGAGCGGCTGGTGCCGCTCAACCAGGCGGCCAAGCGGGCGATGGCGGATTATCTCGCGCTGCGCGGCGAGGCCGGGCGTGACGCCCAATCGAAATGGCTGTTCCCCTCGTTCGGCGAGACCGGCCACCTCACGCGCCAGCATTTCGCGCGCGAATTGAAAGCCCTCGGCGCCGCCTGCGGCATTGCGCCGGCGCGGCTGTCGCCGCACGTGCTGCGCCACGCCTTCGCCAGCCATCTCCTGCACAACGGCGCCGATCTGCGCGTGGTGCAGACGCTGCTCGGCCATGCCGACATCTCGACCACGCAAATCTACACCCACGTGCTGGAAGAGCGCCTCAAGGCATTGGTGCGCGACCTGCATCCGCTTGCGGACGGCTAGCGCGTATACTCACAAATCGGGTTGTGCACCTCCGCTTTGTGGCAGAAGCCGCCATCCGTGGCGGTTCTTTCACGTCACTAGACGTTCATTCGGCTTGGTAAGATTTGGCGCATGCGCTTCGAGCGCAGTGCCGAAGACATGGTCCCACGTGCTGGTCGTCACGCCGAAATTACCGCTATGGGATAAATGGTGGTGTCGCGCGTGGCGCAAACGCGCGCGGTAAAGGTAAGAATTCCTGCGCGGGCGCCAATGGTGCGTCGCGTAATGAACGAACACGTACCACAGGTAGCCGGTCGCAATGCCGGCCGTTGCCGCAATACTCAAATCAAATCCGAGCACCACGCATAAAGGGCCAGCGACCAAGATCAAGCCAATCAATGCGCTTACCCATGCCGGAGTGCCGATAAGGTCTTGCGGGGAGCGATGATGAAGCTCGTGTATCCGCGAAAGAATTGGCGCGTGATGAAAGAGCGCGCGATGGAGCAAATATTCGATCAATGTCCACGCGACCAGTCCAACAACATAGACGGCCGCCCAGATTACGGGATGCAGCGGGATTGAATTTCGAAATGCGAACAGGGTGGCGAAGACGAACAATGGAGGGAAAAGTAAAAACTCAGAAAAATAGCCGACTTTGCTCATTTTCACGACGACACCTCAGGCGCAATATGCCCGGCGGCCGGGCGCCGCCCGATCCTTACGAGGGATATCAGCGATACAATTTTGCTTATATTGTGGTCTAGTCGATCGGGCGTATATGCGGTGCTCACATTATCAATTGCATTGGCCGACCCACGCGATTTCCCAACCGCTTAGAATTCGCTCCCTAGCCAGAAACGCCCGTAAAATCCATATTAACCCGATTGCTTGACTTAAGGCGTGGAGCCGCGTCACTACCCCATCAAATGCTTGCCGGAACCATGCGCACGTACCTCGATTTCGAAAAGCCGGTGGCCGAATTGGAGGCCAAGGTCGAGGAATTGCGCGCCATGGGCGAGAGCGACCAGGCGGTCGCCGTCGGCGAGGAAATCGGCCGGCTCGAGGTGAAGGCGGCGCTGGCGCTCAAGGAACTCTATGCCGACTTGACGCCCTGGCAGAAGACGCAGGTGGCGCGCCATCCGCAGCGGCCGCACTGCCTCGACTACATCGCCGGGCTGATCGACGACTTCATTCCGCTCGCGGGCGACCGTAAGTTCGGCGAGGACGCCGCCATCGTCGGCGGCTTCGGCCGCTTCCGCGGCGAAAGCGTCTGCATCATCGGCCACGAGAAAGGCTCCGACACCGAGAGCCGCATCAAGCACAATTTCGGCATGGCCAAGCCGGAAGGCTACCGCAAGGCGGTGCGGCTGATGGACATGGCCGACCGCTTCGGCATTCCCGTGCTCGCGCTGGTCGACACCGCCGGCGCCTATCCCGGCATCGGTGCCGAAGAGCGCGGCCAGGCAGAAGCCATCGCGCGCTCGACCGAGGCCTGCCTCGCGCTTTCGGTGTCCAACGTCGCGGTGATCCTCGGCGAAGGCGGCTCCGGCGGTGCCATCGCTATCGCCACCGCCAACCGCGTGCTGATGCTGGAACACGCCATCTATTCGGTGATCTCGCCGGAAGGCGCCGCCTCGATCCTGTGGCGGGATACCGCCAAGGCGCAGGAAGCGGCGACCAACATGAAGATCACGGCGCAAGACATGGTGCGCTTCGGCGTCATCGACAGCGTGGTGCCCGAGCCGACCGGCGGCGCCCATCGTGACCCGCAGGCGGCCATCGCGGTCACCGGCGAGGCGATCGCCAATGCACTCGCCGAACTGCGTCCGCTCGACCGCGAGGCGGTGCGCCGGCAGCGGCGCGAGAAATTCCTCGCCATGGGGCGTAGCCCGGTCTAAGGCGGCCACGCCGGGGCTTGCGTCCGGACCGTCCCAGGGCTGCAAATCCGCATGGATTTGAAGCTTTTATCCTCGGTTCACCATAGGCTTAGGACGACGCACAGGCGCCTCGGTGTGCCTTGCGGATGCCACATCTTATGGATAACGATATGGGAACGAGGGCCCGCCGCATCGGGGAGTAATCGCGTTTGCACCGACCCACTCTACGCGCCCTGCTCGTCTCGGCGGCGGTAGCCGCGGCAATTGCGCTTGCCGGCTGCAATCCGCAAGACGTCACGCCGACCGGCCGTTCGCTTGCTCCTTTGTCCGACAAGATGCTGGCCGATATGGACGCCAAGCACATGGACAAGGGCTCGCCGATTCTTGCCCGCCTCTTCAAGGAAGAGGCGGAAATGGAAATCTGGAAGCAGGACCAGAACGGCGAATACGCGCTGTTGAAGACCTATCCGATCTGCCGCTGGTCCGGCGACCTCGGCCCCAAGATCAAGGAAGGCGACCGCCAGGCGCCCGAGGGCTTCTACACCATCACGCCCGGGCAGATGAATCCGAATTCCAACTACTACCTCGCCTTCAACACCGGCTATCCGAACGCCTTCGACCGCGCTTGGGGCCGCACCGGCTCCGAGCTGATGGTGCACGGCGACTGCTCGTCGCGCGGCTGCTACGCCATGACCGACGAGCAGATCCAGGAGATCTACGCGCTGGCGCGCGAGTCGTTCTACGGCGGACAGAAGGAATTCCAGTTCGAGGCCTTCCCGTTCCGCATGACCGCGCTCAACATGGCGCGCCACCGCAACAATCCGAACTTCGCGTTCTGGAAAGAGCTGAAAGAGGGTTACGACGCCTTCGAAGCCACGCATCAGGAGCCGAAGGTCGCGGTGTGCGAGAAGCGCTACGTGTTCGACGCGGCGCCGCCGGAGAATTCGACGAAGCCGTTGAAGTTCGATCCGCGCGGCAAGTGCCCGGCCTACCGGCTCGACCCGAATTACGCCGACGCCGTCAACGATCACCGGCGGCAAGAGCAATATCAGATGGCCGAATACATCGCGCGCGGCGTCGCGCTGGCACCGCCGCATATCGGCGACGGCGGCATGAACCCGGTGTTCGCCTCGCAGCTCGGCACCCAGGAAGCCTATGACAACAAGGGCCACCTGATCCAGGTGGCGACCGCGCCCGGCGCGCTGCCGCGCACGGCCTATCAGTCGGCGCCCGCCAACCAGGTGGTGATGCCGGCTTCGGCCATGCAGCCGGAGGCGCAGCCCTCGGCCGCGCAGCCGCAGCCCGTGGTCCTGGCGAGCGTGCCAATGCCGACGCCGGCGCCGCAACCGAAGGAAGGCGAAGCGCCGCCCGAGCAGCCGAAATCGATCGCCGGCCTGCTGGGTAACCTGTTCGGCGGCTCGCAGGCGCAAGCGGCGCAGCCGGCCGCACCGGCGCCGACCCAGACGGTCGCCTTGCGCGGCAGCAGCCAATTGGCGGCGAAGCCCAAGCACGCCGTGATGCAAACGGCATCCGTGCCGGCGCCTGCGGCCAAGCCGCATGAAGAGGCGCCGGCCAAGCCGAAAGAGGCGGCGAAGACTGCTCCTACTCCGGCAGCGCAGCAGCCCGCGCCGGAAATGCGCACCGCCTATTCGCAAACGCAAGGCGGCGACAAACCCCTGCTGTCGGGCGCGCAGCCGGTGGTGCCGGCCGGCTCGTTCGAGAGCCGCTGGACCGCGCTGCGCTAAGCCGCGCGCGGATGGACTGCTTCGTCTACGTTCTCGGCACGCGCTCCAAGACCCGCCCCCTCACTTACGTCGGCTGGACCAACGACGTCGCGCGCCGGCTCAAGCAGCACAACACCGGCAAGGGCGCGCGCACGACGCGCGGCCGCGTCTGGGTGCTGTTGCATTCGGAATGGTTCGCGACGCGACGCGAGGCGATGAGCCGCGAGTGGCACTTGAAGCGCGACCGCAAGTTCCGCAAGACGCTGGCGCGGAAGCTGACAAGCGAACGCGCCGGATGAGCGTTTTCCAGGAGCCCAAGATCGACTGCCACGTACACGTGCTCGATCCGGTCGCGTTCCCTTACGGCGAGGACATCGACTACAAGCCGTCCGGCCAGGAGGTCGGCACGCCGCCGCAGCTCGAAGCCGCGATGCGGACCTACGGCGTGACGCACGCGCTGCTGGTGCAGCCGAACTCGGGCTACGGTCCTGACAATTCCTGCATGCTCGACGCCATCGCGCGCGGCGGCGGACGCTATAAAGGCATCGCTATCATCGATTTCGACGCCGATCTTGCGGCGCTACGCGATCTCAAGGCGCAAGGCATTATCGGCGCGGCGTTCAACCCGACCTTCCACGGCATCGAGTATTACAAAAAGTCCGCGGCGCTGATCGAAAAGCTCGCGCAGCTCGACATGTTTCTTCAGCTCCAATGCGAGCATGACCAGTTGGCGCTGTTCGTGCCGTGGATCGAGGCCATGCCGGTGCGCGTGCTGATCGACCATTGCGGAAGGCCGACGGTGAAGGACGGTTTGCAGCAGCCCGGCTTCCAGGCGCTGCTGCGGCTGACGCGCACGGGCCGCGTGAGCGTCAAGCTGTCGGGCTATGCGAAATTTTCGAAGCTGCCTTACCCGTTCAAGGACACATGGCCATTCGTCCGCGCCATCGTCGAGGGGTTCACGCTCGACCAATGCCTGTGGGCGTCGGACTGGCCGTTCCTGCGCTCAGCGCAACGGCAGGAGTACGGCCCGCTGGTCGAGCTCGCCGAAGTGCTGTTTCCCGACCCGGCCGCGCGCCGCAAACTGTTCTGCGAGACGGCGCGAAGGCTGTTCGGATTTTGCGGCTAGCGCAACAGCCCCACTTCCAGCGCCTTGATCTGCAGCGCCAGGTAGCGCGAGAAGATGCGGCATTGCGCGAGGCTCCCGGCGGTGAACCACAAGCCCGGCTGCGCGGTCGCCCGCCACATGTTGCGCAACTCGCCGCCCTCGTCGAAGCCCCAGACCGGGCCGATCTTGTCGGCGATCGCGTCGCCGAGATAAAGCCGCACCGTCTCCTGCTGGTTCTTATAGCCGGTGGCGAGCACCAGGAGCTCGGCCGGCACCAGCGAGCCGTCCTTGAGCCGCGCGCCGTCGGCGACGAAGCGGTCGATCTCGGCAAATTGCAGCAGCTTGACCTTGCCGGAAATGATCAGCTCCGAGCAGCCGACGTTGAAATAATAGCCACCGCCGCGGCGCAGATACATCATCTGGAAGCCGGTGTCGTCTTCGCCCGCCCACAGCCGGAAGCCGGTTTTCGCTAGGCCGTCGAGCAAAGCCTTGTCGACCTCGAGGCCGTGCGCGGTCGAGACCTGATACGAGCGCTGCAACACCGGATAAGGCATCGAGGTCGCCAGCAGGTCGCAGTCGTCGAACGGAATGCCCTCCGAGTAGACGGCGTAGACGCTCTGCGCCTCCTTCAGGCTGACGACATAGGTCTTGCTGCGCTGGATGATGGTGACGTCGGCGCCGTGCGCGTGCAGTTCCTGCGCGACGTCATGGCCGCTGGTGCCGGTGCCGAGCACCAGCGCCTTACGGCCGCGCCAGTGCGCGGCGTTCTTGAAATCGCCGGAATGCACCTTGACGCCGGCAAAATCGTCGAGCCCGGGCAAATCGGGCATCGCCGGAACGCTGCTCACGCCGGTGGCGAAGATGAGATGGCGCGGATGCATCACGCGGGTGCCGCCGTCGGCGCGGCGCAGCGTGACGTTCCAATGCCGCCGCGCGTCGTCATAGCTGCCGGCGGTGAGCGCGGTCCCGGTCCAGAAATTCAGCTCAAGCGCGTCGACATAAGCCTCGAACCAGTTCGCCAGCATGTCCTTCGGGATATAGACCGGCCAGGTCGGCGGGAACGGCATATAGGGCATGTGGTTGACGTGCACTTCGTTGTGCAGCGTCAGCGAATGGTAGCGCTTGCGCCAATTGTCGCCGATCCGCTCGTGCCGGTCGACGATCAGCGTGTCGATGCCGAGCTGCTGCAGCCGCGCCGCGATCGAAAGGCCGGCCTGCCCGCCGCCCACGATAAGCACCGCCGGATCGCGGTCGGCGAAGGCGCGCTGGCGGGCGAGCCGGTCGGACCAATTGTCCGCGCCGAAATCGCGCGTCGAGTCGGGTTCCGCGCGCCGCTTGAAGTGCTCCTCGTGACCGCGGAGCTCGTGCAGGTTGGTGCTCAGCGTCCAGGCGCGCAGCCGGCCTTGGCGGTCGGGCGCAAGGCGGAGAATGCCGTTGCCCGGGCCAAATGCGGTCGCGAATTCGAAGATGGCCTCGATGCATTCGGTGCCGGCTCGGGCAACCCAGCGCGGCGGCGTCCGTTTTGGCGGGATACGGAAATTCGCAGGCTTTGCGCGGGCAAGCGTCGCCCGTAGCGCCTCCTCGATCGCCGGCCTTCCGGCCATGGTCTCGATGTTCCAGGTGAAAGCCAGCACGTCGCGCCAGAGACCGTCGGTCAGGAACAAATCCGCCGCCGCCGCAGCATCGTGCGAGCGCAAGGCCGCTTCGAAGGCCGCGAGCCAGCCTTCGGCGTCGGCCAGCGGCGTCAGGCGTGGGCGATCCTCGACCAAGGTCATCGGTAAATACTATTGCAACGCTGGCGGTTGTGCCATGCGCTGAAAGCCGGATGTCGGGCGCAGTGCGCGCCGCGAACTGGGAGAGGGAAGCAAAGCGTCAGGCGTATTTGCCGTGGCAGTGCTTGTATTTCTTGCCGGAGCCGCAGGGGCACGGCTCGTTGCGGCCGACCTTGCCCCAACTCTTGGGGTCTTGCGGATTGCGCGCGGCCTGTGCGCCGTTCCCGTTGCCGGCGCCGACCAGCATCGGCGCCAGCGCGGGCGCCAACTCGTCCTCGCCGGTCGCCGGATCGACCTTGTGCGCTTCCATGTAGGGAAGTTGCTGCGGCGGCG
>DATJVE010000060.1:0-11202 GCA_035501975.1 Pseudolabrys sp. | reverse complement strand
CAATATCGAGGCGGCGCTGAAATCGGTCGGCGCCGGCTGGGGCAATATCGTCGAGTTCACCACCTACATGGTGCACTCGCAGGACATTCCCAAATTCATGGCCTGGCGGCTGCGCGAATTTCCGAAAATGTTTTCGAACGGCGCCTACCCGCCCAATACGCTGCTGATGATCGATCGCCTCGTGCAGGAACAGTTCCTGATCGAGGTCTCGGCCGTCGCGGCGTTTTAGCAAGACTCCGTTCGTTCCCCCTGTAAACAGAAACCCAGGGTATGATCCAATCGAATTGACCGTCATTGCGAGCGAAGCGAAGCAATCCAGAGCAGCAGCCGCAGCCTGGATTGCTTTGTCGCTATCGCTCCTCGCAATGACGGCGGTTCCATTCGGTCGGAATATATTGTAGAGCGACAAAGGCAACGCCAATTAGTCCGCTGGGATCCCCGCGTTTCGCGGGGACGAACGGAAATTCATTTCGCCTTGTCGATCAAACTCACATGCGCCGCCACCACGCGCCAGCCTTCGGCAAATCGCACCCAGGTCTGCATTTGCCGCCCGATTTTGCCCGGCGCCGAGGGACGCTCGTACAGCGTCGAGGCGACGGCGAAGTCGCGGCCGAAGGTGGTGATCACCGTGCGCGAGATCGTGCGGCCGAGCGCGACCGGCGAGCGCGCGGCGCGAAACGCCTGGATCTCCTTTGCCCCATAGAGGATTTCGCCGGCGCCATAACGAATGGTGCGCGCATCGTCGCGGAAGAAGGCGTTGAGCGCCGCGACGTCGTTCTCCACCAGCGCCTTCTCGTAGCGGCCGAAGGCCTCGCGTACTTCCGCCACGACCTCCGGCAAGTCGATGTCCATGGAAATTCCTCCTGCGGCAATCTTTCTGAGCCTTGGCGCGCGCGCAAGCGTCATCGCCCGTGTTCTTTGGAGCCCCGGGTAGGCCGCCTTCCCTTTCCTTCTCCCGCGAACAGGGGGTCCGGGGGAGTCGCCCCCCGCACAAAGCGAGGGGTGGCGCGCCAAGCGGGGCGGCCATTCCTGATGGGCGTGCATCGTTGCCGATGCACGGCGCCTCTCGGCGCGCCACACGCGGCGTTTTCGTCCCGGCGCCGGGCCGCGCTTTCGGTCAAGCTCTTGGCGTGCCGGAGCTTTCGCCCCGACCGGCCGAGCCGGCTGCCGTCAGCGAGTTCCTCGCGGGGGGCCATAGTACCCCCGGGCGGTGCCCCCGGCGCGGCCCGAGTGCCTGGCTTGCGAACCATGCCCGCGGGCGCTGCATCGCCGATGCCGGGCTTGCCCGATATCGGCCCACGAATGGCGGCCCCCGCTGTCATGACGCCTCATGAGAGCGTCCCTCGGCGGACCGGACGGATGCTAGGATACAATAGGCGCGAGCGGCCGGCGGGACGCGCCGCCACCAGGGAACCTTTCCCCCCGCCCAGCCTTGTCAGGCCATCAACACGGCGAACCCGACACGCCCATGCTGCGGAAAGCGAAGCCCGAGCGATTGAGCGTGTTCTCCGACGGCGTGTTCGCGGTGCTCATCACCGTGCTGGTGTTGGACCTGCATCCGCCGCAGCATCCGACTTTCGCGGCGCTCTTGGCGTTGTGGCCGTCGTGGCTGAGCTACGCGGTGAGCTACCTGTTCATCGCCATCGTCTGGACCAACCACCATTATCTCATGCGCTACGCCAGCGAGGCGACGTCGCGCCTGCTCTGGTTCAACTTCGCGCATCTGTTTTCGATGTCGCTGCTGCCGCTGTCGACCGCCTGGATGGCGGTGAGCGAACTGGCGCCGCAGCCGGTCGCCTTCTATGCGGCGGTGTTCTTCCTGGTCAACGCGACCTACATCTGCCTGATCTGGGAGCTGGTCGACCGCGACGTGCCGGCGAAGGTGCGCAAGCTCATGCATGTCCGCTCGGTCGCGACCTTATGTCTCTTCGCGCTGGCCGGGGTCGTGGCGCTGCGATATCCGCTGGTCGGGCTGGGCATTTGTCTGTGCTGCCTGATCGGCTATCTCAAGCCGCATCCGCCGGATGTCCCGGTCGACCTCAAGGTCGGAGACTGAAGCAGCCGGCAAAGCATTAAGCCGCGACGATCTCCGCCACGCGCTTGGCGAAGGCGTCGGTCCCCAACGGCCCGCCCAAGTCGGGCGTGCGCCACTCCGGCGTGGCGATGGCGCGGTCGAGCGCCGCTTCGATCGCTTTTGACGCGCGCACGAGCTTGTCGTCGCCGCGCCGCTCGCCGAGCCAGGCGAGCAGCATCGCCGCCGAGCCGATCAGCGAGGATGGATTGGCGACGTTCTTGCCGGCGATGTCGGGCGCCGAGCCGTGCTGCGCCTGCGCCACGCCATGCGCGTCGCCGGCGTTGAGCGACGCGGCGAGCCCCAAGCTGCCGGAAATCTCGCTCGCCTCGTCGGAGAGAATATCGCCGTACATGTTGGTGGTGACGACGACGTCGAAGCGGCTGGCGTCGCGCACCAGGAGCGCCGCCATGGCGTCGATGATCTGCTCGTCGTATTTGACTTGCGGATAACGCGCGGCGACCGCGCGCACGCATTCGAGATAGAGCCCGTCGGAGACGCGCAGCACGTTCGCTTTGTGCACGGCGGTCACCTGCTTGCGCCGCTGCATCGCCAGCTTGAACGCGGACTCGGCAATGCGGGTCGAACCCAACCGCGTGATCTTGCGCACGGCGAGCGCGAGATCGGCCGTCGGCATGAATTCGCCGGGGCCTAGGAACATCGAGCGGTCGGCGTAAAAGCCTTCGGTGTTCTCGCGCACGATGACGAGATCGACCGGTTTGCCGCAGCGCGGCGGAAAGCCTTGGCGCGAGCGCGCCGGGCGGATATTGGCGTAAAGGTCGAGGCCCTTGCGCAATTCGCCGGATGGATTGCGTCCGCCTTGCGCGACCGGCGGGTATTCGTTGTGCGAGACCGGGCCAAGCAGGATGCCGTCTGCCGCCTTGGCTTTGTCGATGACCGACTCCGGTAGCGTGGTGCCGGTTGAGCGGTGCGCGGCCCAGCCGATCGCCGCCGTCTCGAACGCAAGCCCCAGGCCGAATCCGGCGTCCGCCGCGCGCAACACCGCGAGCGTCGCCGCCATGATCTCCGGCCCGATCCCGTCGCCTTCGAGCACCAGGAGCCGCAGGCCGCCATCAGAGGTTTTCGTCATGCGCAATTCCACGTCGCGTCGCCTTTGACCGCAGTCTAGAGTGAAGTAAGCTTCGCCGCCAATCGCCGGGGCGACAACAAACCGCGCGCAGACAAAATGCGCCGCGCAAAAATAAACGGGAGGATTGCCGTGAAATTCCTGCGACCGCTGCTGATCGCTTTCGCCCTGCTCTGTCCCGCCTTTGCCATGGCGCAGGATTACCCGACGCGGCCGATCCACCTGATCGTGCCGTTCCCGCCGGGCGGACCGAACGACATCATCGCCCGCGTCGTCGGCGAGCGCATGTCGGAAATCCTCAAGCAGACCGTCGTCGTCGATAACCGCGCCGGCCAGGGCGGCGTGCTCGGCACCGACGTGGTGGCCAAAGCGGCGCACGACGGTTACACCATCGGTATCGTCAGCGCCGGCGCGCTGGCGATCAGCCCCAGCATGGAGAAGGTGGCCTACGACACGCTCAAGGACCTGCAGCCGGTGACACTGGTCGCCAAAGTGCCGGAGATGCTGGTGGTGGCAACGAGCGTTCCCGCCCACAACATGGCCGAACTGATCGCGCTTGCCAAAAAGGAACCGGGCAAGCTGAATTTCGCCTCCTCCGGTCCCGGCAGCATGCCGCATCTCGCCGGCGAACTGTTCAAGCTCACGGCCAAGATCGACATCACCCACGTGCCCTATCGCGGCGCCGCGCCGGCGGTGAACGACCTGCTCGGCCAGCAAGTACAGATGGTTTTCCTCGATCTGCCGATCCTGCTGCCGCAGATCAAGGCCGGCAAGCTCCGGCCGATCGCCGTCGGTGCGCCCGAGCGCGTCCCCAGCGCGCCCGACGTTCCGACCACCGCCGAAGCGGGCATGCCCAATCTGCTGACCGAGAACTGGTACGGCATGGTCGCGCCGGCGAACACGCCGCCGCCGATCGTCGCCACGCTCAACAAGACGGCGGTCGAGGCGATGAAAGACCCGGACGTGATCTCCAAGCTGTCCAGCCAGGGCGCGAATCTGGTCGGCGATACGCCGGAGCAATTCCGTTCCTACATCGCCAGCGAGACCCAGAAATGGGCGATGGTGATCAAGGAAGCCGGCGTGCCGGTGCAGAAGTAGCGCGGTTCGCGTTTTGCCCGCCGCGCCCGAAAAATTCGTCCTGCGCACGTCGCTGACCTCGCCGTTCGGCCGCAAGGTGCGCATGGCGGTCGAGGCGCTCGGCATGGCCGGGCGCGTCAGCGTCGTCTCCGCCGATCCGCTCGACGAGAACGACACGCTGCGGCTGCAGAATCCGCTCGGCAAGATGCCGTGCCTGCTGCTTGAGGATGGAAGCTCGATCTATGACAGCGGCATCATCATCGAATATTTGCAGGAGCTCACGGGCGGCAACCAGCTCATCCCGCCGCACGGGCTGCCGCGCTTCAAGGCGTTGACGCGCGCGCGGCTTGCCGACGGCATCATGGATGCCTCGATCCTGGTCGTTTACGACAGCCGCTTCCGGCCCGGCGCGCCGCCGTCGGAGCGCTGGCTGGCGCATCAGCGCGGCAAAATCACGCGCGGCCTCGCCGCTTTCGAGCTGGCGCCGCCGGACCCGACGAAGACAGATATCGTCTCCATCGGGCTTGCCTGCGCGCTCGGCTATCTCGACTGGCGCAAACAGGTCGACTGGCGCGCCACCGCGCCCGGGCTGGTCGATTGGCTCGACCGCTTCAGCGCGCACGAGCCGACTTTCGAGCGCACGCGCGCGCCGGCATCGTAAAGGATCGCCATGGCCCAAACCGCCGCGCCCGCCCCGCAGTCCTGGACCGATAAGCCGAGCAAACCGAAGTTGAAGCTGCCGTCCGGCGCCTGCGATGCGCATGTGCACGTGTTCGGCCCCGGCGCGCGCTTTCCCTATGGCGGCAGCTACACGCCGTCCGACGCGCCAAAGGAGACGCTGTTCGCGCGCCACGCCTTTCTCGGCATCGAGCGCTGCGTCATCGTGCACAGCGCCGCGCACGGCTTCGATCTCGCCGCCACCGCCGACGCGCTCGCCGCCAAAGGCGGTCGGTACCTCGGCGTGGCGCTGATGCCGTTAGACGTCTCCGACGCCGAGCTTAAGCGGCGCGACGCCGAAGGCTTCCGCGGCGTGCGCTTCCATTATATGGAGCATCTCGGCAGAGGCGCAGCGATCGACGACGTGATCAAGTTCGCGCACCGCCTCGCCGACATCGGCTGGCATCTACAGATCCACATGGCGGCCGAGCGCATCGGTGAGCTGGCGCCGGCGCTCAAGCGCTCGCCGGTGCCGGTCGTCATCGACCACATGGGCCGCGTCGATGCCTCGCGCGGGCTCGACCAGGAGCCGTTCCGCAATTTGCTCAAGCTGATGGAAGACCGCAAATTCTGGGTCAAGGTGAGCGGCGCCGACCGCGCCACCCGGCAAGACCCACGACTTGGCCGGCCCTACGCCGACGCCGTACCCTTCGCCCGCAAGCTGGTCGTCGAAGCCGGCGACCGCTGCGTCTGGGGCACCGATTTTCCCCATCCCAATCTCGACGGGCCGATTCCCGACGATGGCGTGCTGGTCGGCCTGCTGATGCAGATCGCGCCGACGCCGGCCGAATTGCAGGCGCTGCTGGTCGACAATCCGCAGCGCCTCTACCGCTTCGGCAAGCTCGGCCCGGCCAAGGAGGCCAAACCATGAGCGGACGTCTGCAGGGCAAGATCGCCATCGTCACCGGCGCTGGCTGCGTCGGCCCCGGCTGGGGCAATGGGCGCGCCACCGCGGTGCGCTTCGCCGAGGAAGGCGCCAAGATTTTCGCCGTCGACCGCAATCTCGACAGCATGAGCGAAACGGTCGAGCGGGTGAAGAAGGCCGGCGGCCAGATCGTCGTGCAGCATTGCGACGTCACCGACAGTGCCTCGGTCGCGGCGATGGTCAAGGCCTGCCTCGATCGCTTCGGCCGCATCGACATCCTGGTCAACAATGTCGGCGGCTCGGCGCATGGCGGCCCGGTGGAAATGAGCGAAGAGGTCTTCGACGCGCAGGTCGACTTCAACCTCAAGAGCGTGTTTCTGACCTGCAAGCACGTGCTGCCGGTGATGGAAAAACAAAAGTCCGGCGCCATCGTCAACCTGGCTTCGACGTCCGGCTTGCGCTGGACCGGTTCGGCGCAAGTGGGCTATGCGGCGACCAAAGCGGGCGTGATCCAGCTTTCGCGCGTCGTCGCCGTGCAATACGCGGCGAAGGGTATCCGCGTGAACACCGTGGTGCCCGGCCAGTTGCACACGCCGATGGTGGAGGCGCGGCTCGCCAAGCAGCGCGCCGGCGGCGACGTCGAGGCGCTGCTGAAGTCGCGGCTCGAGCGTATTCCGGCGGGCTTCATGGGCGATGGCCGCGACACCGCCAATGCGGCGCTGTTTCTCGCCTCCGACGAAGCGCGCTTCGTCACCGGCACGGAGATCGTTGTCGACGGCGGCATGACGGTGCGCTGCGACTAGCGATTGAGCCACCTTCTGGCGAAACCCAACAGCCCCTGCGGCAGGAAGATGATTATCGCGATGAAGATGAAGCCGAGCGGGATCAGATAGGGGAACTGCTCGCCGAAGACGCGCGACATCAATTCGCGCAGCAACTGGAAGAAGCCGGCGCCGACGATCGGACCGACCAGTGTGCCGATGCCGCCGATGACGTTGAAGATCACGGTGTCGCCCGAGGTAACGAAGAAAACGAAATCCGGCGCGGCGAATTCGTTCTGCACGGCGTAGAGCACGCCGGCTAAGCCCGCGAACAGGCCGGACAGCATCACCGCCACGATTTTGTAGCGCTCGACCGGATAGCCGATGGCGCGCGTGCGCGCCTCGTTCTCGCGGATCGATTGCAGCACCATGCCGAAGGGCGAGCGGGTGATGCGGCGCAGCAGCAGATACGAGCCCGCCACCAGCGCCAGCACGAACCAGTGCATGGTCAGCACGTTGAAGCGCATGTCGACGAGGAACGGAAGGGAGAAATGCGGGCGCGTGAAGATCAGCCCGTTCTCGCCGCCCGTCACCGCCGTCCAGGTGAAGATGATGACGTAGAAGATCTGCGAGAAGATCAGCGTGGTGATGGCGAAGTAGATGTCGCGCAGCCGCGTGGAAAAATAGGCGACGAACAGCGCGGCGCCGGCCGCCCCGCCAAGTCCGGCGAGGATGGCCAGCCAAAGATTGGGCGGATGCGTTTGCAGCAGCGCGCCGGCGGCGCCGTACATGCCCAGGCCGAAGAAGGCCGAGTGCCCGAACGAGATCATGCCGGTGTAGCCGATCAGCAGATCGGACGACATCGCCAACAGGCCCCAGATCAGGATCTCGGTCAGGAACTTCGCCCAGAAGATCGGCAGCACCAGCGGCGCCACGATCAGCACCGCCATGACCGCGCAGAAGCCGATCCAATAGACCGCCGTGTGGCTCAGTTTGCCTTTGCCGAGCGGCATCGCTTTGTGGAATGGAGCGGTTGTCATTTGGGTGTCGGAACGAACAGGCCGGTGGGGCGGAACAGCAGGGTCAGGATCAGCACGACGAAGGAGACGATGACCGCGCGCGACGGATCGAGCCAGATCGCGGCATAGGATTCGAGCAGGCTGACGAAGATGGCGGCGGCGATCGAGCCGCCCAGATTGCCCATGCCGCCGACCACGACGACGATGAAGGCCTTGAGCACCCAGTCGAGGCCCATGGTGTGGTTGATCGACCCGAGCGGGCCGAACAGCACACCGCTCGCCGCGGCCATGGCCGCGCCGATGGCGAACACGCCGGTGTAGACCCACGGCACCGGGATGCCCATGGCCTGCGCCATCACGCGGTCTTGCGTCGTGGCGCGGATCCAGACGCCGAACTTGCTGTATTTGAGGAACAGCCAGAAGCCGCCGATGATCGCGGCCGACAAGCCGGCGATGACGATGCGGTACCAGGGATATTGCAGATAAAACAGCGTGAAATAGCTGGTGATCGGCTCGGGCAACTTGCGCGCCACCGGGCCGAATTCCCACAGCGCGAAGTTCTGCAAGATCAGCGAAATGCCGAAGGTGACGAGGATGGTATTGAGCGGGTCGCGTCCGATCAGCGGCCGCAGCGTAACGATTTGCATCGCGGCGCCCAAAATGGCGACGATCAGCGTGGCGACGATGAGTGCCAGCCAGAAGCTTCCGGTCGTCGCCAGCACCACCACGCCGAGGTAGGCGCCGAGCATGAACAATTCGCCGTGCGCGAAGTTCACCACGTCCATGATGCCGAAGATCAGCGTCAGGCCGGAGGCGACCAGCGCCAAGATCAGGCCGCTGACAATGCCATTGACGGTCTGGATCAGCAGCAAATCGAGCGGAAAGCTCTGGAAGAACTGGAGCACCGACTACACTCCAAGATATTGCTTGATGACGGGGTCGTCGACCTTGAGGTCGGACGCCGCGCAGTGATGGCGCACGCTGCCCTTCTCCATGATGTAGACGCGCTGGCTCGCCTGCAGGGTCAAGGGCACGTTCTGCTCGACCAGCAGGATGGCCACACCTTCGTTATGCAGCACGTCGATGATTTCGCGGATCTGCGAGACCATGCGCGGCATCAACCCTTCGGTCGGCTCGTCGAGCAGGATGATCTTCGGCTCCAGCATCATGGCGCGCGCGATCGCCAGCATCTGCTGCTCGCCGCCGGAGAGCGTGCCGCCGGCCTGGTTGCGCCGCTCGGCCAGCCGCGGGAAATAAGTGAAGGCCTTGTCTAGCAGTTTCTGCTTGCGCTCGTCGCCGACGCCGGCGCGGTCGAGCCCGGTGCGCAGGTTTTCCATGACGGTGAGCAGGCGGAAGATGCGGCGGTCCTCGGGCACGTAACCGATGCCGAGCCGCGCCAGCCGATGCGGGGCAAGCCCGGTGATGGCAGCGCCTTCGAGCAGGATCTGGCCATGGCTCGGCCGCACCAGGCCCATGATGCTCTTGAGCGTCGTCGATTTGCCGACACCATTGCGGCCGAGCAGCCCAACCACCTCGCCTGGCGCCACTTCCAGCGACACGCCATGCAGAATATGGCTCTTGCCGTAATAGGTGTGCAGGCCCTCGACGCGGACCAGCGGCTCGCTGCTGATGTCGGCTACGGCGCTCATGTCTTGAGATAGACCTCCTGCACCTTGGGATTGCGCTGGATGTCTTCCGGCGTGCCGTCGGCGAGAATGGCGCCGTAGTGCAGCACGGTGATGCGGTGGCACAGCTCCATCACCACCTGCATGTCGTGCTCGACGATCAGGATGGTCAAATTGTTTTTGGCGATGCGGCGCACGAGTTGCATCGTGTCATGCGTCTCCGCCGCGCTCATGCCGGCGGTCGGCTCGTCGAGCAGCAGCAGCGATGGCTCGGTCGCGAGCGCGATGCCGATCTCGAGGTTGCGCTGTTCGCCGTGCGACAGATTGGCAGCGAGCTCGTCGGCCTTGCTCAACAACCCGACCGAATCGAGCGCGGCTTCCGCCTTCTCGTTGATGTCCGGGAAGCTCTTGTGGTCGCGCAGCAGGTTCCAGCCGTGCCGGCGCGATTGCGCGGCGATGCGCACATTCTCCAGCGCCGAGACGTTGGGCATGACGTTGGTGATCTGATAGGACCGCGCGACGCCTCTTTGCGAGATTGCGTTCGACGGCAGGCCGGTGACGTCCTCGCCGTCAAACACGATGCGGCCTGAGGACGGCCGCAGCACGCCGGTCAGGCAGTTGAAGAAGGTGCTTTTGCCGGCGCCGTTCGGTCCGATGATGGCGCGGACTTCGTCGCGGCCAACCTCGAAATTGACCTGATTGAGCGCCGACAGTCCGCCAAAGCGCACCGACAGCAACTCGGTCTTCAGAATGGGAGCCGATGCGGCTCCCCGGCTCTGCACCGGGGAGCCAATGTCGGTCGACCGGTCCACGCGAGATTACGCCGCGGGGAAGTGGCACGCCGGCGGAACGAAGGTCTTGTCCTTCGGCACCGATTCGAGAATCTTGTAGGTCCCGTCCTTCACCTCGAAGATGAACTCGGTGAGGAAGGCCTGGTGGTCTTCCTTGCGCAGCGTCTTGTCGCCTTGCGGGAAGTCGTCACTCAACTTGACCTCGAGGCCTTCCAGCGCCTCGATCAGCTTCATGGTGTCCTTGCGGCTGTCGAACTTCGATTTCTCCATGGCGATCTTCATCGCGTTCAGGGCTTCGTAGTTCGACTGCACGTATTTGTCGGGCGCTGGACCCGACGGGTCGATCTTGATGAGCCGCTTTTTCGCCTCGTCGTAGAACTTGTGGTGCGACGGCGTGTCGAGCGGGCCCTGGAACACCGGGATGTAGCGGTTGATGGCGATGAAGCCGTCGACCTTGTGGCCCTGCGCCGGCAGGTTGGTCGGCTCGGTGATCGAGCCGTCGCCGGCCATCTTGTACTTCTTGCTCAGGCCGAGATCGTAGGCCTGGTTGATCAGCGTCACGCCGTCCTTGCCGAAGAAGATGCCGAACAGGCCGTCGAAATTGCCGGAGATCTTCGACAGGAACGGCGTCATATCGGGGGTGCCGAGCGGAATACCGGTGGTGCCGACCACTTCGCCGCCGTTCTTCTTGATCGAGGCTGCATAGGCGTCGCGCGTCGACTGGCCCCAGGAATAATCGGCATAAACGAGGTGCCATTTCTTGCCCATCTTCGTCAGCGTCGGCCCCATGGCGACCGCTTGCGCCGGCGCGAAGTCGTGCAGGCGGAAGGTGTAGCGGTTGCAGGCGCTGGTGGTCAGCGTGGTGTCGAGGCACACGCTGATCATGTTGACGATCTTGGACTCCTGCCACACCGGCATGCAGGCGAGGCAGATGTTGGAGAGGAAGCCGCCGACGTGCACGTCGATGTTGTCCTCTTCCACCAGCTTCTGGCTCTTGCGGCGGCCGACGTCCGGCTTCGATTCGTCGTCGACGATGACCAATTCGACGGGGCGGCCGTTGATGCCGCCGTTGGCGTTGATGCGGTCCGCCGACATTTGCAGGCCGACCACCGCGGTCTTGCCGCCGATCGCACCGGGGCCGGAGAGCGGTTGCTCGGAGCCGACCTTGTACGACTTGGCCGCGCCGAAG
>DATJVE010000059.1:0-7074 GCA_035501975.1 Pseudolabrys sp. | reverse complement strand
GGCACCACGTAATAGAGATAGGCCGAGCCGAACGAGCCGGGGAAGCGCACCTGCGGGTGACCATGTTCGCCGATCTCGACCAGATTGACATTGCCGTGACCGTCGATCTGTCCGCCGGAGAGGAAGAACACGTCGATGCGGCCTTGCCCGGCGCAGTCGAACAGTTCGCGCGCGCCGTCGGTCCAGAAATTATGCTTGCGGCTTTGCAGCAGCGATACGTAAGGCCGCCCGTGCCCGCGCTCGCGCGCCAATAGCGCGGCGGTTGCCGGAATCGGCGAGGCATTGCCGACCGCGACGTGCCGCACGTCGCCGATCAGCCGCGCGATCACGTCGGCGAGGAGCTCTTCGGAGCGGAAGTCGGTTGTCACGTGCAAGCCTCTCCGACCCCCTCCCCGCAAGCGGGGGAGGTGAAGAAAGAATTACGCCGCCACGGTCTCATACACGTACTTGTCCAGATACTCCGCGAAGCCCTGTTCGCTCGCCGCCATCTTCGCGTATAGCGCCAGATGTTCGGCGTCGGCGGCGTAACGGTCGGGCAGCGGCAGCGGCCAGGCGCCGCGCTCGGCAACCGCGATGCTCTCGACATAGAAACCGGGCAGCGTTCCGGCTGCGAGCACGGGATCGTCGAGCAGATTGCCGTCGTGGATTTTCTCCACCGTGGCGACGGTCTTCGCCGCCGCGTGCGCCATCGTGGCGAGTTCGCGCTGGCGCCCGATCCAGACGTTGCCGAAGCGGTCCGCCATTGGCGCGTGCAGCAGCGCCACATCGGGCTTGATCGCCGGCAGCAGCACGATCGGGTCGGCATTGCCGAACGGGCTATCGATTACCTTCCAGTCGTCGCGATATTTCAGCACGTCGGAGCCGATCAGCCCGCGCAGCGGCATGAACGGCACGCCTTTCTCCGCCGCTTGCAGTGCCGCATGCAGCGCCGGGCAGGTGGCGTCCATCATCTTGATGGTGCCGCCGAGCACGGCCGCGTTGAAGCGCGGCGCCGGACCGAACTCGCCCAGGCTCACCGCGCTCGTTTCCAGCGTGGCGACGCAAGCTGCGCCGATCAGCAAGTCCGCCTGCAGGCTCGAGGTCGGCAGCGCGACGAGATGCAGGCGCGTGACGCCGCGCTTGATCAGCGCGCGCGTCGCCGCCATCGGCACGCCGGACACTTCGCGCGGCACCACCAGCATTGCGCCGTCGGTCACGCAGGCGAGCGCCTCGTCGAGAGATTTCACGGCCTGAAACATGCGCCAATTTTCCCGCCATTCCGGGACACGCCGAAGGCGTGGGCCCGGAATCCAGATGCCAACTCGACGCTTGTTTCTGGATTCCGGGTTCGCCCGCTGCGCGAGCGCCCCGGAATGACGGCGACTGTCTCATTCTTGTGCTTGCCAGGTCCACACATTTTTGCGACGTGATCCCATGACCATGTTGCTTCAGCACAAGCTCGCCGCCAAGCGCTTCGTCATTACCGCGGAAATCACGCCGCCGGTCAGCGCGTCGCGCGAGGAGTTGCTCGCCAAGGCGCTGCCGCTCAAGGGCCTCGCCGACGCGGTCAACGTCACCGACGGCGCCGGCGCGCGACCGCATCTCGGCGCGGTGACGGCGGCGGCAATGCTGGTCGAGCGCGGCATCGAGCCGATCTTGCAGCTCACCTGCCGCGACCGCAATCGCATCGCCTTGCAGAGCGACTTGCTCGGCGCGGCCGCTTCCGGCGTGCGCAATCTGCTGATGCTGCGCGGCGACGATCCCTCGGCCGGCGACCAGCCCGACGCCAAAGCGGTGTTCGATCTCGATCCGCGCCAGCTCTTGCAAACCGCGCGGCTTCTGCGCGACGCCGGCGAGCTGCCGTCGGGGCGCAAGATCTCCGGCCATGCCGATTTCTTCCTCGGCGCCGCCGACAATCCGATCGATCCGCCGCCCGGCTGGCAGCCGAATGGCCTGCAGGCCAAGCTCGAGGCCGGCGCACAATTCGTGCAGACGCAGTTCTGCATGGATGCAGGCGTGGTGCGCCGCTACGCGGCGCGGCTCGCCGAGCACGGGCTTGCCGATAAATTTTCGCTGCTGGTCGGCATCGCGCCGCTGCGCTCGGCGAAGTCCGCGCGCTGGATCACTGAGAAACTGTTCGGCGCCATCATTCCCGCGACGATCGTCGATCGCCTGGAGCGCGCCGGCGATCCCGCGGCCGAAGGCCGCCGCATCTGCGTCGATCTTGTCGCGGAACTTGCCGAGGTGCCGCACGTCGCCGGTGTGCACGTGATGGCGCCGGGCCACGATTCGGCGGTGCCGGAGGTCATCGCGCAAGCGCGCGAAAGCATTAAGCGGCTCGCGACAGTGTAATTCCCGCCGGCTCACCTCATCACAAATGCGGCGTCCCGGTGAGCAAATTGATGCTAGGATAGTTGCGGAAACAACCGCCAAAGGCCCACCAAAAGGCCCCATGAAACTGGGAGGAGCCGCCATGTCCGTCGCCCGAATGCGGGCTCTCGCGCTCGCCGCCACGATTGCCGCCGCGCTCGGCCTGCTGCCGCAACCGGCGCTGGCGCAGGGCAAGCCCTGGAAACACGCCTTGCTCAACGCCAAGGCCGATGCCGGCATCTTCATGATGGCGGCCAAGAAAGGCTTCGCCGAGAAGCAAGGTCTCAACCTTGAACTGCTGCAGGTGAAGGACGACCAGATCGGCCTCAAGGCGCTGATCGCCGGCGAGGTCGACAGTTTCGAAGGCGGCCCGCAGGGCGTGTTCGCCGCGGTCTCACGCGGCGCCGACGTCAAGATCATCGGCTGCCATTGGGTGGTGCTGCCGCACGGCATCTACGTGCGCGACGACATCCACAAGGTCGAGGACCTGAAAGGAAAATCGATCGCGGTGTCGGCGCCCAATACCATGCCGGACCTGCTGGCGCGCGCGGCGCTCGCCAAATACGGCGTCACCGCCGACGAGGTGAAGCTCGCCGCGGTGGGCGGCGACCGCGAGCGCTATCAGGCGCTGGCCGGCGGCGTGGTCGAAGGCGCCGTGGTGTCCAACGAATATCAGCCGGCCATGCCGAAGACGCTGCACCTGCTCATCGCCGGGCGCGACGCGGTGCCGAATTTCCTGCGCGTCTGCCTGATCACCAGCGGCAAGGTGCTCAAAGAACGCGGCGATGACGCCGTGCATTTCCTCGCCGCCGAGATGCAGGGCTTGCGTTTTGCGCTCGCGCACAAGGCGGAGACGGTTGCGCTGACGCAGGAGATCATCCACGCCAAGCCCGACGATCCGCGCCCGGCTTTTGTCTACGATGATGCGGTCGCGCATCACGCCGTCGATCCCGAGCTGCCGATTCCGGCGGCGAAGCTCAACTGGATGCAGGAGCAGATGGTCAAGGCGGGCAAGCTGAAAGCCGTGCTGCCGATGGATCAGATCAGCGCACCCGAGTACCGCGAGAAGGCGGCGAAGTTGGCCGGCATGAGCCCTTGAAGGCGCCGCGGAGATCCTTGCATGGGTGAAGTCAGCTTCGTCGACGTCTCCAAGCGATTTTCGCTGCGCGTGGACGGCGAAAGCCATCACGTGCAGGCGCTCGACCGCGTCAGCTTCACCGTGCGCGACGGCCAGATTGTCGCGCTGATCGGCCCGTCCGGCTGCGGCAAGACTACGGCCTTGCGCGTCGCCATGGGGCTCGATCCGGCGAACGGCGGCCGCGTCACCATCGACGGCCGTGAGGTCAAGGGCTGCGGCCACGACCGCGGCATGGTGTTCCAGCACGCCGAGCTGCTGCCCTGGCTCTCCGCGCTGCAGAATGTGATGTTCGGTCTGGAGATGAAAGGCTTGCGCGGGGAGCCGCTGCTCGACACGGCCAGAAAATATCTCGACCTCGTGGGCCTGAAGGATTCGCAGAATCGCCGCCCGCATCAGCTTTCCGGCGGCATGAAGCAGCGCGTCGGCATCGCCCGCGCGCTGGCCATCGATCCGAAAGTGCTGCTGATGGACGAGCCGTTCGGCGCGCTCGACGCGCAGACGCGCGAGGCGCTGCAGGCCGAGCTGTTGGACATCCACGCGCGCACCAAGAAGACGATCCTGTTCGTCACCCACGACCTCGACGAGGCGGTGCTGATCGCCGATCGCATCGTGGTGATGACGCACGGCCGCGTGCAGGAGATCGTCGAGGTGCCGCTGACGCGCCCGCGCGCGGATTTGAGCATCGTGCGCGGTACCCACGAGTTCAATGAGACCCGCTACAAGCTCTGGCGGCTGCTGCACAACGAGCCGACGGTGCATTGAGCATGATTGGACGGGATCGAACCGGCCGCAGGCCAGGCGTGCTCCGTCTCCCCATTGGGAAGAGGTTTGGGATGAGGGGGTTACCGGCCTTTCGATGTTGTGACCCCTCACCCGGATCGCTTCGCGATCCGACCTCTTTCTATGGGAGAGGTGAAGCGAGCGCCTCACACGATTACCGTTTCGTCACGAAGCGCCATGGCTGAAGTCGCCGATACACAGAGGACGGACGAAGCAGTAACGACCGAGCGCCGCCCGTGGCCGCGCTGGGCGATCACACTCGCGTCGATCGTCTGCGCGCTGGTGCTGTGGGAGATCGTCGGCCGCAACATCAATCCCATCTTCGGCTCTTATCCGTCCGCGATCGCGGTGGCCTTCTGGCAGTTGCTGCTCAGCGGGCAATTGGGGTCGGCGCTCGCCCAATCCTTGCAGCCCTTCGTCGTCGGCTACGGCCTTGCCATTGTCATCGGCGTCCCGCTCGGCCTGGTCATCGGCCGCTTCCGCACCATGGAAGCCGCCTTCGGCATCTACGTCACCGCCGGCTACGCCATGCCGCTGGTGGCGCTGGTGCCGCTGTTGATCCTGTGGCTGGGCCTCGGCTTCAAGGTGAAGGCCGCGGTGGTGTTCCTGATGTCGCTGTTCCCCATCGTCATCAACACCTGGCTCGGCGTCACCGCCGTGCCAAAGACGCTGATCGAGGTCGGCAAGTCGTTCGTGGCGCCGGATGTCGTTATTCTGCGCCGGATTATTCTGCCGGCGACGCTGCCCTACATCATGGCCGGGATCCGCCTTGCGGTCGGCCGCGCGGTGGTGGCGATGGTGATCGCGGAATTCTTCACCACCATCTCGGGGCTCGGCGCGGTGATCATCAACTCCGCCAACAATTTCGACACCGCGACCATGTTCGTGCCGATCATCATCCTGATGGTGATGGCGGTCGGCCTGAACGCGTTGATCGGCTGGGTCGAGCACAAGGTCGCGCCCTGGCAGGCGGAGATCAGCGGGCGGGATCGGGAATAAACTCAATTCCGCTCGTCCCCGCGAAAGCGGGGACCCAGAGCTACAATTACGAGAGCTGGATTCCCGCTTGCGCGGGAATGAGCGGATCAAACGACCGCCCTGACCGCCTTCAGCAGATCGCGCACCTGCCGCTCGGAAATATTCTTGGTGATGAACACGATCCGGCTTTGCCGGTTCTCGTCCGGCCAGTTCTGCAACTCGACCGGCGGATGCGCCAGGTGCTGCACGAACTGCACCACCACCGGGCCCTGGCAGCCGTCGACGTTGACGAAGCCCTTGACGCGCAAGAGGTCGGGCCCGCGCAGCGTCATCAGGATGTCCATCGTCTTGGCGAAGGCCGGCCACGGCAGAGGCGAGGTTTCCGTCAACACGAAGGAGCCGATGCCGTCCGAATGCGCGGCCTCGGCGACGAAAGCGTTGCGCCCGGCGCCGGCCGGTTCGGTCAGCCGCGTCGGATCGATCTCGCCGTTGACCGCCTCAATGGTCTCGGCGCCCGGATTGAGCGCGCGCAGTCGCGCGGCGAGCGCCTCGGCGGCGCCTTCGCCGGCGATGTCGGTCTTGCTGATCACCAGCCGGTCGGCGAGGATCGCCTGCTTGCGCGCTTCCGCCGACCAGGCCAGCGTCTCGCCGCCGGTTTCGGCGTCGACCACGGTGACCACCGCCTCGACATGGAACACCTCGCCGAGCGCGCGGTCGGTGGCGAAGGTCTGCAGGATCGGCGAGGGATCGGCGAGCCCCGAGGTTTCGATGACGATGCGCCTGAATGCCGGCAATTCGCCGCGTTCGCGCTCCACAACCATGCGCCGCAGCGCCAGTTGCAGATCGCTGCGCGTGATGCAGCACAGGCAGCCGTTGCCGAGCAGCACGGTCTCGTCGGTTGACGAGCGCACCAGCGCGTCGTCGATGCCGGCGGCGCCGAATTCGTTGACCACCACCGCGGTGCCTTGCCCCGCCGGCGTCGCCAGGAACCGGCGCAGCAGCGTGGTCTTGCCGGCACCGAGAAAGCCGGTGATCACGGTCACCGGAATGCGGTGGCCGCGCTCGCGCTTGAGCCGGCGCCCGAACATCCCGGCGGCCGGGGAGGGGAAGAGTTCGTTCATCGCATACCGTCATCGCCCGCGAAGACGGGCGATCCAGTAAACACCGCGCTGGCGATTGGGCCAAGCGCCGCGATGCCGACTTCCGTCAGCGGTTACCGGATGCCCGCTTTCGCGGGCATGACAGATTGCACCTTAAAAATCCATCTCCAGAACGTACAGCCCGCCGGAGAAGCGGTCCTGCGTGTAGACGATGCCGCGCTCGTCGACGAACACGTCGTTGAGCTGGATGGCGCCGACCGGCGAGCCCTTCGGCGCCGGCGGCACGAAGCAGGCAATCTCGCGCGGCTGGTAAGGATTGGAAATGTCGTAGGCGCGCAGGCCGCCGTTGAAGAAGGTGCCGAGCACGATCTGGTCGGAGCGCCACGCCGTCGGCAGTTCGACGTTCTCGTGGATGTTGTGCGCGCCGAAGCGGCCGCCGCGGTCCTTGTAGGCATCGACCGGCGGCAGCGGGCAGGTAGCGATCGACACCGGATGCGTCTCGTCGCGCATGTCGAGCATCCAGATCAGCTTCGGCCAGTCCTTGCCGGCGTTCTCGGTCGATTCGTCGGTCACCAGCATCAGGTTGCGGTCGAACAGCGGCACCGCGGTGTGCATGAAGCCGGTATAGGGCGGCGAATTGGTCCAGTGCGAGATCACCTTCGGGTTGGCCTTGTCCTTGATGTCCATCACGAACATGCCGCCGTCGATGTAGCAGAGGTAGAGCCGGTC
>DATJVE010000058.1:0-10110 GCA_035501975.1 Pseudolabrys sp. | reverse complement strand
GGAGCGCAGCATCTCGTTGACCGCATCGAGGCCGGATGAGCCGTCCGCCAACTGGATGTCGGCGAGGATGATGCCCGGCCGCTTCGCCTTGGCAAGCGCCAGCGCCTCGGCGTGCGTGCGTGCGACGCCGAGCACGCGATGCCCGAGGCTCTCCACCAGACCCTCGAGATCGAGCGCAATGAAGGTTTCGTCCTCGATGATCAGCACGTCGGTGGCGATCTCGGCGGCGAGTTCGCGGCCGGAGTCTTCGACCAGCTCGCGCAGCTTCGGCACATCGACGTCGAGCACCTTGGCGGCGTCGTCCTCAGACAATCCTTCCAGCGCGACCAGCAAAAACGCCTGGCGCGGCATCGGCGCGATCTGCGCGAGATGCCGTTCGCCCGGCTGATTGAGATCGCGAGCACCGGGCTTGCCGTTGATCGCGACCGAATTCCAAATCTTGCTGAACAGCCGGTAGAGCGCGATCCGCGTCGAGGAATGCGTGTCCAGCACCTTGGGGTCCTGGATCAGCGCCTCGAGCGTCGCCGCCACATAGGCGTCGCCAGACGCCTGGCTGCCCGACAGCGCCCGAGCGTAACGGCGAAGATACGGCAGGTGTTGTGCAACTGTTTGAGATGTCGACAAGAATCCCTCCGACCTTAGCGTCCTAAGTTGATTAGGACACAGCCCCTAGACCGTATTCAAGCCTATTTCAGTGTCTTAACGTAGTGTCGGCAAAAAAGTTCCCGGCCGGCCGGAACCATCGGCCCCGTCAGGGGTTTTGCTGGAACGGGGAACCTTGCGCCCAAATCGGGCAGAGGATCGTGGGGTTGGATGATGACTGAACGCAAACCCGTGGGACAACAAAAACCAATGGAAACCGCGGATACCCGGACCCGTAAGACCACCCGCAAACCGGCCAAGTTGAGTCGCGAGGTGCAAGCGCGTCTCGGTCAGCAACTCCGCTCCATGTACGACGACGTGGTGAACCAGGGCGTACCGGACCGGTTTGCCGAGTTGATTAACCGCATCGATGGCGACGGCAATAAAAGCGAGCAGTGACGCATGGACGAATCGGTCCGCAAAGCCGTTCTCGGGGCTGTGCCAAGCCTCCGCGCATTCGCGATCTCGCTGTGCGGGAACGTGGATCGCGCCGACGATTTGGTGCAGGAGACGCTGCTGCGCGCCATCGCCAATATCGACTCGTTCCAGCCCGGGACCAACATGTCGGCCTGGCTGTTCACCATTCTGCGCAACCATTTCCGCTCGGAATACCGCAAGCGCCGGCGCGAGGTGGAAGACAGCGAAGGCCGCTATGCCGAGACGCTCAAATCGCAGCCCGAGCAATACGGCCGCGTCGAGTTCCGCGAATTCCGCGACGCGCTCAATCAATTGCCGTCCGACCAGCGCGAGGCGCTGGTTCTGGTCGGCGCGTCTGGATTTTCCTACGAAGAGGCCGCGCACATCTGCGGCTGCGCGGTCGGCACCATCAAGTCGCGCGTCAACCGCGCGCGCACCCGGCTCGCCGAACTGATGGCGATCGAGGACGCCGAGGATTTCGGCCCCGACCAGCAGACCCGCGCGGTGATGGCCGGCGGCGGAGAATAACGCGCGGGCTCCCCAGTGTGCTGCTTCCAAGGGCGGTCAACGCGCGACAAAGCTACGGCATCATGCCTTTTGAGGTTTGCGCGCATTCGCCCGGGCGCCGGCGGACGCCGCTTTGGCCGGTTTGCTCCGATTGAACTTGACCGCGGCGCGCACGAGATTTTTCAGCGCCTTTTCATCGATCTTGTCGCCCTCGTGGAAATCGATGGCGCGCCTGACCTTGCCCTCAAGGCTTGAATTGAAGAGGCCCGACGGGTCATCGACCGCGGCGCCGCCGGCGAAGGTCAGCTTCACGGCAGCCTTATAGACCTCGCCGGTGCAGATAATGCCGGCGTGCTCCCACACCGCAACGCCGAGCGGGTTCGTGGGCTTTCGCCATTTCACCACCTCGACCACCTCGGGGTCGGCTTCTTTGATGAGGCGTCGCACGCGCGCCAGCGTCTTGCCGCGCCAGTCGCCGAGCGCCTTGACGCGCGCGTCAACGAGGCGGGAGGGAGCGGCTTCGACTTTTGCTTGGCTCGATGCGGTCTTGGTCTTCTTCGTGGTCGCTTTTTTCATGACGGTCACCCTACCGAATCCGATAAAACGGATTGGGCAACAGGAACTGCCCTGCCTGATCGTCCGGATTGCCGCCGGCGAGGTCGCTCGGCTGGTCGCCCATATTGGCGATGATCGTGTAGCCGGCTGCCGCGATCTTGGCGCGCTGCGGCGCCTTGAAGTCGGCTGCGGATTTCACTTTCAGGCCAACCGGCTTCATGATCAGCCGCGTCCAGTCGCGATAGCCGGCGCGGTGGAGATTGCGGATGGTCGCGGCTCGTTCGCTCTCATCGCGACCGGTGATGAAGAACACGGCGATGCCTTTCGCCCGCGCCGCGTTGAACAGCTTCAGCGTCGGCGCGATGACGGGCGCCGCGCCCTTCAGCTCCCACGCCCTGGCGCCGCACGGGCCCTTCGGCAATTGGTTGCAGGCGCCGCTCGGGATATAGCCGAAATCGTCGGCGACGATGCGCGGCCAATTCGACAGCGAGGTCTCGTCGATATCGAGCACCAGCACCGGTTTCGTCACACCGGCGGCGTGCGCTTCGACATAGGCCTGCGCGCTCGCCGCCACCGCCGCGAGCCCGCGCTCGTAGTCGCCAGATTTCTGGTAGGCGAGGAGCTGCTGCTTGAGCTCGTCGAGATTGGGCGGCTGCGCAGGGCGCGCCTCGATCGCCGGTTGCGCTAGGGCGGCGCCGGCAAGCAGGAATGCCGCGACCAGGGACGCCAGCAGCGTTCCGAAGAGGTCGGACTGTTTTGAGGCTTTGCGTGACATTCGCATGATTGAGACGCTCCGGCACGACCAAGCCAAGTATATCGGCACCGCCACGAGCCGAGGAGAAATGTATTCCACTTCCGCGCGTGCCGCCCTGGCTTTTTATGAGGTATCGCCGCATAATCTTCGTATGGAACTGCGCCACCTTCGTTACTTCGCCGCGGTCGCCACGGAATTGCATTTCGCCCGCGCCGCCGAGCGGCTGAACATTACGCCGCCGACGCTCAGCCAACAGATCAAATGGCTTGAATCGCATCTCGGCGTCACGCTGTTTGTGCGCAGCACCAGGAAAAGGGTCGAGCTCACCGTCGCCGGCAAGCAATTTCAAAAACACGCCCTGGCTCTGATCGCCAATTTTGAACAGGCCGAGCGCTTCGTGCGCGAGGCGGCGCGCGGCGAGGTCGGCGAGGTCCGGCTCGGCTATGTCGTTTCGGCGGCGACGGCAGGCGACGTGAAAACCGCGATCGTTGCCGCGCAAGCCGCCGCGCCGAACGTCAAGGTCCACATCCAGCGCATGGAAACGCTGCCGCAGATCAAGGCGCTCAGCTCGGGCGGCCTCGACATCGGATTCATGCGCCGCATGTACACACTGCCGGCCGGCCTTGTCAGTTTCGAACTGCCGGCGCAGCGCCTGCGGCTGTTCATCCACCGCGATCACCCGCTGGCCGCGCAAAAGCGGATTTCCCCTGCGGCCATGGCCAAATACAAATTCGTCGCCTACGAACTGGATGCCGAGGTCGGCTTTTGGCGCAACATTACTGCGGTGCTGGCGCCGGCCGCGATCCCGGAAATTGCTCAGCGCGCGCCCGACGCGGTCTCGTTGCTGACCTTGATCAGCGCCAATATCGGCATGTCGGTGTTACCGGAATCGTTCAAGAGCATCGTGCCGCCCGAGGTGGTCATGCGCGACATCACGGGCCCGGTCAAATACACGCAAAACGCGGTCGTCTACCGCGCCAACGAGGCGTCGCCGGCCGTTCGCGCCGTCGTCAAGTCGATCCGATCGGCGATGGCGTCAGCGTAGCACGCGCGCGAACATCGCGAAAATCTCGGCCCAATCCTTCTCGGCGGCGGCGTGATCATAGACGTCGCGGTCGGGGATCGCGTACCCGTGCGCGGCGCCGGGATGCGTCACCGAGCGATATTTGACGTTAGCGCGGTTGCCCAAAAGCTCCTCGAGCGTCGTCGCGATGCTCGGCGGCACGTAAGGGTCATGCTCGGCAAACCCGCAATAGATTTCGCCGCGGAAGCGGTCGGCGAAACGGTGCGGCGAATCCGGCTTGTCGCTGACCAGTTGCGTGCCGTGCAGCGAGGCGGTTGCCCGCATGCGTTCGGGCCGCGTGCCGGCGATGTACATCGCATGCCGCCCGCCCATGCAGAAGCCGACCGAGCCGGCGGGGCCCTGGCTTACCGGCTCGCGCTCTAGAAACCGCAGCGCGGCGCCAACATCCTCGTCCACCATTGCGTTGGTGAGCGCCACCCCGTGCTTGCGCACCGCCTCCTGCTGCTCTTTCGTGGCGCGATCCATCGATATCGACCGCCCGCGCTCGTTGCGGAAGTCGAAGCCGTTGACGCCGTCGCGGTGATAGAAATTTGGAACGACGGCGCAGGTGCCTTGCGCGGCGATGCGCTTGGCGATCTCGAACAGCTGCGGGCGCACGCCCCATATGTCCATGCACACGATGATCACCGGCACCTTGGCGTCGCCGGCCGGACGGGCGACGAACGTGTTCATGGTGCCGGCGGGCGTCGGAATATCGACGTGCCGCTCGCTCAGGGCTGTCACTGCTTGCCGTTCAATTTGATGCCCGCGTCCTTGATGACCTTGGACCATACCACGTCGTCGTCAGCCATCCGCTGCGCCAACTGGTCTGGCGTGCCGCCGAGCGTGCGGAAACCGAGAAAGGCGAACCGCTTTTTGGCCTCGTCGGTGCGCAGAAATTCGTTCACCGCGGCGTTGAGTTTCTCCACGATCGCGGGCGGCATGTGCGGCGGACCGAACAGGGCATACCAGGTCGAGGCATAGACGCCGGGGAAGCCCGCTTCGCGCATCGACGGCACGCCAGGCAGAAACTCCACCGGCTCGGCGGTCATGACGGCCAGCACCTGCGCCGATTTGAGCTGCGGCGTATAAGCGGCGCAGCCGATATCGATGCGCCCGCCGAGTAGATCCGGCAGAATGTCGCCGCCGCTGCGATAAGCAATATAGGTGCCGCTGTAGCCGGCATGCGAGGCCAACAGCAGCGCGGCGAGATGACCCATGGTGCCGGGGCCGGGATGGCCGACCGTCAGGCGGCCGGGATTGCTGCGCGCCCAATCGACAATCTGTTTCAAGGATTGCCCACTGTGCTTGGTGCCGCCGAGCAGCACGTTCGGCGTGTCGCCGAGCAGCACCACCGGCGTGAAATCCTTGTCGAAATGGTAGCCGACGGAAGGATCCATGATCGGCCGCAAGATCACCGGCCCGACCGCCTGGATCGCGATCGTGTAGCCGTCCGCCAGCGCCTTGGCGATCGCGATTGCCGAGACGACGCCGCCGCCGCCTGAGCGATTTTCGACCACGATCGGCTGGCCCAGCCGTTTCGATACGAATTCGGCGAAGGTGCGCGCGATCGTATCCATGCTGCCGCCGGGCGAGGCGCCGACGTAAAGCGAAATCGGCCGCGCCGGCCACGTGTCCGCGTGCACCGATGGGCCGGCCGCGCCGCACAACGTCAGCGCGGCGAGTGCGCGCATGAACAAGGACGGGATGACTCTCATGACATGGGCTCGCCATAGTGCGCGAAAGATTGATCGCGATTAGACTATGCGCGGCCACGAGCGTCAACCGCGAGTTGCGTTTGGTCATTTGCGGTCAGACAGTTGCAATCCCGACCGGCTATCGTCCGCGGTGGCGTTGCCGGCGCCGCGCCAGCGATTACATGACAGTCCTCCATGACGAACGATGAAACCGAGGTCGCGATCATCGGCGGTGGCGCGGCCGGCATCGCGGCCGGCCGGCGGCTCAACGCGGCCGGCGTCGACTGCCTGCTGATCGAAGCGCGCGGCCGGCTTGGCGGACGCGGCTGGACGATCAACGAGGCCGGCTTTGCACTCGATCTCGGCTGCGGCTGGCTGCATTCGGCCGACCGCAATCCATGGGCCAAGATCGCCGAGGAACAGGGCCGCACCATCGACAAGACACGGCCGCCTTGGACCAAGCCCTCGCTGCCGATCCGCTTCGCGCTCGCGGACCAGCAGGACTTCCGCAAGTCGATGGATGAGCTCTACGAGCGGCTCGAAGCTCTGCTGGCCGAAGGCGGCGACGTTCCGGCAAGCAATGCATTGCCGCCGGGCGGGCGCTGGAACAATCTGATAACGGCGGTCGCCACCTATATCAGCGGCGCCGAGCTCGGCCGCATGTCCGGACGCGATTTCGTCAATTACCAGGACACGGACGTGAACTGGAGTGTCGTCGAGGGTTACGGCGCGACCATCGCGGCGGCCGGAGCGAATTTACGCACGGCGTTCGATTGTCCGGTGACGCGCATCGACCACAGCGGACGCCGACTGAAGATCGAGACGGCGAAGGGCACGATCGCCGCAGACCAGGCGATCGTGACGTTGCCGACCGCCGTGCTCGCGAATTCCGAGCGGCTGTTTGCGCCGGCCCTTCCACAGAAGATCGAGGCCGCGCGCGGCCTGCCGCTCGGTCTTGCCGACAAGCTGTTCATCGCGCTTGGCGACGCCGAGGAATTCGAGGCGAACACCCGCGTCTTCGCGCGCACCGATCGCGTGGCGATCGCAAGCTACCAGATCCGCCCCTTTGGCCGGCCGATGATCGAGGCCTATTTCGGCGGCAGCCACGCTGCCGCGCTGGAAGGCGGCGGCGAGCGCGCCTTCTTCGATTGCGCGGTCAGCGAGCTCACGTCGCTGTTCGGCGGCGGCTTTGCGGCGCGACTCAAACCAATCGCCATGCATCGCTGGGGCGCCGATCCGTTTGCGCAGGGCTCCTATTCCTATGCATTGCCGGGCAAGGCGGAGTGCCGCGCCGCGCTCGCCATGCCGGTCGACGGCCGCGTGTTGTTTGCCGGCGAAGCCTGTTCGCCCGGGGATTTCTCAACCGCGCATGGCGGCTGGTTCAGCGGAACCGCCGCCGCCGAGCAAGCAATCGCGTTGCGACAAAGCGCGCAAGTCTGATATGCCCCGCGCGCCGTTTGACCTAGCTCAACAAATCGGTACCCGGTTCATGCGAGTTCCCCGCCGTCACCTATCGCTGGGAAGGCGGATGGGATAGCGCTAAGGTTCAACGCTGCATCCACGCTGTCTCGGCCATGCACCAGAAGCACACCGCCTTACCTCCCTGCTCGGCCGATGGCTGGGTGTAATCTTTTGATCCTGCTGGGGTACTTGCAATGACCACACCGAACTTGGCGGCCGGCGACATTCCGCATGGAATGGCGCTGCTGCGCGATCCGCTGCTCAACAAAGGTACGGCCTTCTCCGAACAGGAGCGCGATGCCTACGGCCTGCGCGGGCTTCTGCCGGCGCACGTGCAGACCATGAAAGCGCAAGCCGAGCGCGTCCTCACCAACATCCGAAAGCTGCCGAACGATCTGGAGAAATACGTCGCGCTCAACGCGCTGCACGACCGCAACGAGGCGCTGTTCTTCCGCGTCGTGACCGACAATATCGACGAGATTCAGCCGCTTATCTATACGCCGACGGTCGGGCTCGCCTGCCAGAAGTTCGGCGACATTTTCCAGCGCCCACGCGGCCTGTTCGTCAGCGCCAATGACCGCGGCCGCATCGCGTCGGTGCTGCGCAACTGGCCCTATTCGCCCAAACTGATCGTCGTCTCCGACGGCGAACGCATCCTCGGCCTCGGCGACCTCGGCGCCAACGGCATGGGCATTCCGGTCGGCAAGCTATCGCTCTACTCGGCCTGCGCCGGCATCCATCCGAAACTATGCCTGCCGGTCATGTTGGACGTCGGCACAAACAACGAAACATTCCTCAAGGATCCCTATTATGTCGGCATCCGCCAGAAGCGGCTCACCGGCAAGGCCTATGACGAGTTCGTCGACGAATTCGTCACCGCCGCGCGCGAGGTGTTCCCCGGCGTGCTGATCCAGTTCGAGGATTTCGCCAATCACTCGGCGTTTCACCTGCTGCACAAGTACCGCGACCGGATTCCGGTGTTCAACGACGATATCCAGGGCACGGCGGCGGTCGCGCTCGCCGGCTTGTTCTCGGCGCTGCGCGTGACTGGCGGCAAGCTCAAGGACCAGACGATCCTGTTCCTCGGCGCCGGCGAAGCGGCGACCGGCATCGCCGATCTGACGGTATCCGCCATGATGGCCGACGGCTCGAGCGAAGCCGAGGCGCGCGGGCGCATCTGGCTGGTCGATTCACGCGGCCTGGTGGTCAAGAATCGCGCCAATCTCAACGCCGAGAAGCAGCGCTACGCCCATCCGCATGCGCAGGTCGGCGATTTCCTTTCCGCGGTCAAGGCGCTCAAGCCGACGGCGATCATCGGCGTCGCCGCGGTCGGCGGCAGCTTCACGCCGGACGTGCTGAAGACGATGGCCGCGCTCAACAAGCGGCCGATCATCTTTGCGCTCTCCAATCCGACGTCGAAGGCGGAATGCTCGGCCGAGGAAGCCTATCGCCACACCGGCAGCACCGCGCTGTTCGCCTGCGGCAGCCCTTACGATCCGATGACGATCGACGGCAAGACCTTCGTGCCGCGCCAGGGCAATAACTCCTACATTTTCCCCGGCGTCGGGCTCGGCGCCATCGCCAGCGCCACCAAGTTGGTGACCGACGAGATGTTCATGGCCGCCGCGCATACGCTCGCGGAAATGGTCAGCGAACAGGACCTCGAGCAAGGCAGCCTCTATCCGGCCCTGCCGCAGATCCGTGAGGTGTCGGCGCGCATCGCCGCAGCGGTGGCGGCGGTCGCCTATCAACGCGGCCTCGCCGACGGACCGGCGCCGAACGACCTGCGCGCACTCGTGCAATCGCAGATGTACGACCCGCGTTACTGAGCGGGTGCGGATCACAGCGAGGCCCCGCGCGACCGCAGTCGCACGGGGCCTCTTTCGTTCGAACGGTTACGCTGACGCTACGGTACAGTCGGCGCGCGCCCTCGCACCAGCCCCACCAGCGCGGCGATGGCGAACAACACGATCGCCACGAAGAACACCAACTTGGCGGCTTCGATCGCCACGCCGGCGATGCCGCCGAAGCCGAGGACTGCGGCGATCAAAGCGATGATGAGAAACGTAACGGCCCAACCCAACATGTCGGTTCCCTTTCATCTATTGCGGATGAATTCGCGTGCCGAGACAACGCGACGGCCCGGGGAAGGTTCCCCGACGGGGACCGCAGCGTAGCGGTACCGCCTAGGGCGCCTCCTCCTTGAACTCGGTGTTGTGCTTGGGAAACCAGACATAGCCTTTCAGCATGTAGTGCCAATACATCAGCGGCAGGCCGGTGAGCTTGATCCACCAGCCGATCCAGCGCTCCTTAGACGGCGTGAGCGGCAAGGTCGGCGTGACTTTGCCGCCGTAGCAGAATTCCGCGAGGATGGTCTTGCCGATCGCGGTGGTCAGCGGGCACGAGGCGTAGCCGTCATAGGCGCCGGGCACGAGCTTGCCGGCAATCGCCGACAGAATCTCATTGGCGACCACCGGCGCCTGCTTGCGCACCGCCGCCGCGGTCTTCGAGTTCGGCGTCGAGCACACATCGCCCAGCGAATAGATGTTGGCGTAGCGCACATGCTGCAATGTGTTCTGGTTGACCTCGACCCAGCCGGCGGCATTGGCAAGCGGGCTCGATTTTATTTCGTCGTGCGGGCTTTGCGGCGGCGAAACATGCAGGAGGTCGAAGGGAACGGCTTCTCGTTCACCCTTCCTGGCGTCACCCACGAACTCGAACGTCGCGAGCTTGGCCGGTCCGTCCACCGCCACCAGGTTCTGCTGATAGTGCACGCCGATCCCGTAACGGG
Source organism: Pseudolabrys sp. (assembly GCA_035501975.1). Taxonomy (GTDB): domain Bacteria; phylum Pseudomonadota; class Alphaproteobacteria; order Rhizobiales; family Xanthobacteraceae; genus Pseudolabrys. The sequence continues at coordinate 223 of DATJVE010000058.1, read as the reverse complement.
CGCGCGAAATAGGGCACGCCGAAGATGGCCGGCGCATGCGTGAAGAATTCAACCTTGCACTCCTTCAGGATGCCGCGGCGGCGCAGGCGATCGGCAATCAAATAGGCGATTTTCTGCGGTGCGCCCGGACATTTGAACGGCAGCGGCGGCTGCGTGCACACGACCTTGTCGCCGGATTTAAGTTGCTGCACGCAGTCCCAGGTGTAGCCCGCCGTGCTGGGGG
>DATJVE010000057.1:0-14634 GCA_035501975.1 Pseudolabrys sp. | reverse complement strand
GTTTTTGCCCATACCGATATGCCGAATTACGATTTCCGCACGCCCCGGCTCTACGTCGATGCGTCCCTGACCGCGGGCGCGCAGGTGGCGCTCGACCGCGACCAGGCCAATTACCTGCGCAATGTGCTGCGGCTCAACCGCGGCGACGAGATCCTGCTGTTCAACGGCCGCGACGGCGAATGGCGGGCGCGGCTTGCGGGCGAGGGCAAGCGGGCGCTTGCCGCGGAACTTGGCGCGCGCGTGCGCGAGCAGCCGCCGGCTCCCGATCTGCATTTCCTGTTCGCTCCGCTCAAGCACGCCCGCCTCGACTATCTGGTGCAGAAGGCGGTGGAGATGGGCGCTTCGCTTTTACAGCCGGTGATCACGCGTCACACCCAGGTCGCGCGCGTCAATCTCGAGCGCATGCGCGCCAACGTGATCGAGGCGGCCCAGCAATGCGGAATTTTGGCCGTGCCGGAGGCTGCCGAGCCGGTTTCCTTTGACGATGCGATCGCCGACAGCGGAAGGTTTCTGGTGTTCTGCGACGAGGACGCCGAGGTGCAAGATCCGGTGGCGGCGCTGGCCGCGGTGCGTTCCGGCCTGCCGCTATCGGTATTGATCGGCCCGGAAGGCGGTTTTGCCGAGGACGAACGGCAGGCGCTGCTCAAGCGGGACAATATGGTGCGGATCGCGCTGGGCCCGCGCATTCTGCGTGCCGATACCGCGGCGGTGGCGGCGCTGGCTCTGGTGCAGGCCGTGTTGGGCGATTGGCGGGGCAGTCAGACTGGACTAAGCTAGCCAGAGTCGAGCGGGAGCGCGGTGATGATCGTTGCATGCATTCGGATTTTTGCGGCCGCGGCTTTGATCGGGCTCGCCATGGCGGCACCGGCCCAGGCGGCGGGCTGGCTGGAAAAGGGCATTTATCTGAGCGGGCCGAACTACGACGGCGTGCTGCCGCCGTGCGAGGCGGCGCTCGGCAAGATCGCCGCGCGGTTTGCCGAAAAGGAAGGCCGCTTCTGGAACTCGAGCCTGCAAATCCGCGACTTCGAGCGGGTCCGCGAGATCGCGTTCCGGCCCTGGGCGGCGGGAACCGTGCCGCGCCGCTTCTGCACCGCCGTCGCCGTGGTCAGCGACGGACACAAGCACCAGGTCAATTACTGGATCGGCGAAGACACCGGCATGATCGGCATGACCTGGGGCGTCGAATGGTGCGTGGTCGGCCTCGACCGCAATTGGGCCTACAACCCCCGCTGCAAAATGGCCCGGCCGTAACGCCGAGGCTAAAAATAGTCCTGCTTTGTTCTAATTTGTTCTTGATTAGTTCTGATCATTCGGTTACCGTTTTCGGGAACCGTTGCGCAATATCAATTTCCGGTTTGTTCACGGTCTCGTGAAGGGGGCGTTTCATGTCCGCCAGCTTGCTTGGTCGTCGTATGAACAGGGCGGCGCAAGCCGCCGCCGTGCGCCTGAGTTTCCTGCTTCTCTTTGCCATCGTCGCGCTGGCGCAGGACCGCCGGCAGAATGCGCCCGGCCAATTCGATTTCTATGTGCTGGCGCTGTCCTGGTCGCCCTCCTATTGCGAGGCCGCGCAGGAGCGCGCGCCCGAGCGGGCGCCCGACCAGCAATGTTCGGGACGGCCGTTTTCTTTCGTCGTGCACGGCCTTTGGCCGCAATACGAGCAGGGGTTTCCGTCCTTCTGTCAGGTGCCGGCGCCGCGGCTCGACCACGCCATCGTCAGCAGCATGCTCGATCTGATGCCGAGCCCGCGGCTCATCTTTCATGAATGGGACCGGCACGGGACCTGCTCCGGCCTGTCGCCGCGCGCCTATTTCGAGGTTGTGCGCAAGGCGCGCGCGGTGATCAAGGTCCCTGAGGAATTCATTGAGCTCGACAAGCCGATCGCGGTGAAGCCAGACGACGTGGCCGACGTCTTCGTCAAGGCGAACGCCGGAATGTCGCGCGCCGACATCGCGGTAGCCTGCGACAGCAAACGCCTGAGCGAAGTACGCGTTTGCCTGAACCGGGATTTTACCTTCCACGATTGCCCGGACGTCGCGCACCGCGCCTGCAAGCGCGAGAGTATCGCGATGCCGGCGATGCGCGGCGGATGAACGGCCTCTAAACACGATCGGCGAAACAGGGCCGTCGAATCCGCAATCGCGTTAAGCCAGCACTAACGATGGCCCTATGCGGTATGGGGATAACCCTGCCGCGTCGAGAATTGGCGCAAGATTCTCGTAAGGGAAATCCGCAATCTTCCCGTGCAGTCCGCGCGGGGGAGCGCGCCGCGATGAAGCGAGTGTGGGACTATATCGGGTTTGCGGTTTGCTTCGCCGGCCTCGGCTACGTCGTGCTGTGGCTCGTCGGCTCGCGCGACCTTTTGGCGCTGCCGCCGGCCTTGCACGCCCTCGGCGGCGGCGCGGCCGCGTTCGTGCCCGTGCGTCTGGTGATCGGCGTCATCGGCTGGCGCCGCGCCGCGAACGGCGCGTTGCACGCCGCGCCGCGCAAGCCAGCGGCGGTGTTGCGGCCGCCGCGGCGCAAGGCCACCTATCCGATCCGGCCGGTCAAGCCGCGCAGCCACTTCGGCCTGCGCGGCGTGCCGCACTGAGGCGAGTTATGGCATAAGCTCGCCCGTGCCGGCGATAAATGCCGGCGATGCGCATCATTCGAGCCCGATTGTGAACTATCGCCACGCTTTCCACGCCGGGAATTTCGCCGATGTGTTCAAGCATGCGGTGCTCTGCCGCATCCTGAATTATTTGCGTGCGAAGCCAGCGCCCTTCCGCGTGATCGATACGCACGCCGGCGCCGGTCTCTATGACCTCGCCAGTGTCGAAGCGAGCCGCGGCCGCGAATGGCAAACCGGAATCGGGCGGCTGATGGCGGTCGAGCTCGCGCCGCCGGTTGCCGCGCTGCTTGCGCCCTATCTGGAGGTGGTGGGCGCGCTCAACGAGCGTGGCCGGCTCAAGACTTATCCCGGCTCGCCGGCGCTGGTGCGCGCCTGGCTGCGCGCGCAGGACCGGCTGATCGCCTGCGAAATCGAGCCGCAGGCGGCTGCCGCGTTGCGGCAAAATCTGCGCGGCGACGTCCGCATCAAGACGCTGGACATCGACGGCTGGACTGCGCTCGGCGCCTACGTGCCGCCGAAAGAACGCCGCGGCCTGGTGCTGGTCGATCCGCCGTTCGAAGACGAAGGCGATTTCCGCCGCCTGGTGCAGGGGCTTGCCGCGGCGCACCGCAAATGGGCGACCGGCATTTATGCGCTCTGGTATCCAATTAAGGGAACGGCCGAGCGCGACGTGCTCGCCAAAAGCCTGCGCCGGCAAGGCATCGCGAAAATCCTGCGGAGCGAACTCATTGTCGCGCCGCTGAGCGATCCGGATCGGCTCAACGGCTGCGGCATGATCCTGGTCAACCCGCCGTGGACGCTGGAAAGCGAGCTTTCCGTCCTGCTGCCGGCGCTGGCCGCTGTCCTCGGGCACGATGGCAAAGGCGGCTTCCGCCTCGATTGGCTCGCCGGCGAGCCGGCGTCCGCCACTTCCTGACGTTGTAACCCCTTTCCACAGGACCGTAGTTGGTGTGTAGTTCCGTCACTGGCAGGAACGTTCCGCCTCCTCGCGGGGGCCGGCGGGGTGACTGAGGCCAACTCTGGGGCCGACGCTTTCCCCGATTGTGAATGTCCGGCCGAGCCGCCGAGCGTGGGGCTGGCGGTGGAGCAGTGCGGGGAGAGGAGTTTTCCCGATGGCGCAGACTGGTGTCGTGAAATTTTTCAATAGCGAGCGTGGCTACGGTTTCGTGAAGCCGGATGACGGCGGGCGCGATGTGTTCGTGCATATCACCGCCGTGGAAGCTGCCGGATTGAAAGGCCTCAACGAAGGCCAGAAGATCAGCTTCGACGTGGAGCCGGACAAGAAGGGCAAAGGCCCCAAGGCTGTGAACCTGGTCGTTACCGGCTGATCGTCTGACGGCTGCGCCGGCTTGAGGTCGCGCGCGGAATTGCCTGCTGTCATCACCAGCTGCGGATTGCCCCGCGTCTGTCGTGCGGAATATTTTTCGCGAATAATCCGGCGCTCGTCGCCCTTGGCAAAGGCTGAACGCGCAAAAGAAAGCCCCGGAGCGATGTCCGGGGCTTGGTATTTTTTCGCGGGCGCGCGCGTCGCTCAGAACCGGTAGTTCACGCCGGCGCGCACGATATCGCTCTTGAAGCTCGCATCGGCGCCGGGCACCGCGGTGGCGGCGCTGCCGAGGTCGACGTGCAGATATTCGACCTTGGCCGTCCACGGTCCGGCGATCGCCACTTCAAGGCCGCCGCCCGCCGTCCAGCCGGCGCGGGTCGTCGTCGTGTCGCCGAAGCCGGCGACCGAGCTTTTGATATCGCCGAAGGCCGCGCCGCCGGTCACGTAGGGCATGAAGCGGTCGAAGGCGTAGCCGAGGCGGCCGCGCGCGGTGGCAAGCCAGTTGTTGTGGATGTCGCAGGTCGTAGCGCCGCACGTGGTGCTGCCGCGAATGCCGCTCCAGTCGCCGTCGCCTTCGACGCCGAAGACGACCTGGCCCATCTGATAATTATAGCCGATCGTGCCGCCGACCAGACCGCCCGACGTATTGAGCGACGTCGAGATCGGCGCGGAGAAATCCGAATGGCCCCAGGCGCCGCCGCCGTTGATGCCGACATAGAAGCCGGTCCAGTTGTAGACCGGCAGCGGAACGTAGGCCGGCGCCTTTTCAGGCATCGCCCGATGACGCGGCAGGTCGGCAGCCGACGCCGACACGGCGCCGAGCGCCAGCAGGCCCGCGCTCGCAAGCAGTAACCTCTTCATGACGCACCTCACTGCGATTGTTGCGGACGGCCGCGAACGCGCCGTCCCCCGATTGCCCATTCAACGCGCCATACCCTGAGAAGGTTTCCGTACCATCAAGAAACCGTCGCCATGAGCGATTGGGGCAACGCTGCTTTCGCCATGATCGCGCCTCGGTTGACGGCAGGAAAAAGCCCCGGAACTTTTGTTCCGGGGCTTCGACGCAACCGACCGACGCGACTGACGGACGCAACGCTTAGAAGCGATAGTTCACGCCGCCGCGAACGATGTCGGCCGTGAAGCTGGCGCTGGCGCCGGCGACCGACGTGCCCGCGTTGCCGAGGTCGACGTGCAAATATTCGACCTTCGCGGTCCATGGTCCGGAGATCGCCGCTTCGAGGCCGCCGCCCAGCGTCCAGCCGGCGCGCGTGGTCGTGGTGTCGGGGAAGCCGGTCACCGACGTCTTCACGTCGCCGAAGGCCGCGCCGCCCGTCACGTAGGGCAGGAAGCGATCGAAGGCGTAGCCAACACGGCCGCGCGCCGTGCCGAGCCAGTCGTTACGCGTCTCGCAGCTCGTGGCGACGGCGCAAGTGGTGCTGCCGCGCAGACCGCTCCAGTCGATATCGCCTTCGACACCGAACACGGCCTGACCCATCTGGTAGTTGTAGCCGACGGTGCCGCCGGCGAGCGCGCCGGTCAGATTGGACGAGCCCGTCAGCGGCGCGGAATAATCCGAACGCCCCCAGCCGCCGCCGCCGTTGATGCCGATGTAGAAGCCGGTCCAGTTGTACGCCGGAGCGTACATCGGCGCCTTTGTTGGCATCGCCTGCCGGCGCGGCAGATCCGCCGCGTTCGCCGAACCCAACAGTGTCATCACGGCGAGTGCGCCAACGCCCGCCAATACCAAACGCTTCATTCTCGAACCTCCGAATGTGGCCCCCCACATGTCGGGAGCAAAGTATTCAAATTTGACGGAACGTCTAGTGCGTAAAAGACACACTGTAGAGTCAAGTTGAGTCATGTATAGTCGCAATTATGCCGGCCAAATGCCACGTTGTCGCCTTGATCAAGACTGTTGTCGCCGCGCAACGTGGTAAAATTTTACTTAAGACTTAAGTCGGGCATGGACCCCGTTGACCGCCGGGGCCAAATGAAAAACCCCGGGCGCGAGGGCCCGGGGTCTTCCGCCACGCGAACGGCGACGTGCCGCTCAGAAATGATAGTTGATGCCAATGCGCAACAGGTTGGCGTGCAGGCCGTTGTCGGTGCCGGTGATGGAGAAAGTGCGGCTGCCGAGATCCGCGTAGAGGTATTCGACCTTCGCCGACCAATTCTGCGCAAAGCCGTATTCCGCGCCGAGGCCGCCGGCCCAGCCGATTTCCGTCTTGGTTTCGTCGAGGCCGGCGAACTGACCTTTCAGGTCGCCATAGGCGAGGCCGAGCGTGGCGTAGAGCAGGACGTTGTTGAAGGCGACGCCGGCGCGGCCGCGCAAGGTGCCGAACCAGGGATTGGAGAACTTGTACGGCGCGAAGGTGTCGTCGGCGCCGGTGATCTGCAGGTCGGTTTCGCCGCCGAACACGAACTGGCCGCTCTGCCAATTATAGCCAAACTGACCGCCGCCGGCGGGGCCGCTCGGCGAGCCGGGTGTGTTGGTCACGCGGCCCCATTCATAACCGACGTTTACCCCGGCATAGAAACCGGTCCAGTTGTAAGTGGTGGACATCGGCGCGCCGTAATACGGCTGCGGGCCGCGCGGCAGATCGGCTGCGCCGGCCACGCCGGCGCCGATCCACATGGCGGCCAGTGATGCCGCGAGACGTGTTTTTTTCATCGGACCCTCCACATATTTTCGCGAACCGGGCGCACTGACGCGGGAATTTTGGCGCGGAGTTCGAGACTTATGGTGGAGGATTTATCGAACATTTTAAGTTAAGCGGTCATGAATCGTTCAGTAAACAGCAGTCGTTATCCCTAAAGAACTGTTGAGCGGCGGTTGGTCCGTTCAGATTTACCATATTTGCTCAGCGAACATTTACTATACGAAGTAGAGCGCGTCCGCCGCCGCGGCGGGCCGCCGGTAGCCGGGGAAACCGCGCTGGCGTATGACGGCTCTGGGCGAGGGACCATGACCGGCTCACTGACATCGCGCGCGGCGCTGATCACCGGTGCGGGGCGGCGTATCGGCGCGGCGATTGCGCGCGCGCTCGCGCGCGAAGGCTATGCGGTGGTGCTGCACGCGCATCGCTCGCGCGGCGATGCCGAAAAGGTGGCGGGCGAGATCGTGGCGGCGGGCGGCCGCGCCTCCGTGGTGCTGGCCGATCTCGCCGACGGTACGGCGCTCGCCGGGCTGATGCCGGCGGCCGCCGCGTTCGGGCCGCTCACGCTGCTGGTCAACAATGCCAGCGTCTTCGAGGGCGACGAGATCGCCACGCTCGATCGCGCCGCTTTCGAGCGCACCATGGCGGTCAATCTGACGGCGCCCTTGTTCCTGGCGCAGGCCTTTGCCGCGCAGGCGCCGGAGGGCGCCTCGATCGTCAATATCGTCGATCAGCGCGTGCTCAAGCCGACGCCGCGCTTCTTCTCCTACACGCTGAGCAAGAGCGCCTTGCAGAGCGCGACCGTCACCCTGGCGCAGGCACTCGCGCCGAAGCTGCGCGTCAACGCCGTGGCGCCCGGCCCGACGCTGCCGAGCCCGCGGCAATCGGCGAAGCAATTTGCCGCGCAGGCCGCATCCGTGCCGCTTGGACGCGGGCCGACGCCCGAGGAAATCGCCGCGGCGGTGGTCTATCTGACGCAGGCCGGAAGCGTCACCGGCACGGTGCTTGCGGTGGACGGCGGCCAGCACATCGCCTGGCGCACCCGCGACAGCGACGTCGCCGAATAGCGGCGCGTGATTGCGCGCACTATCTTTGTCCCATGAACGGCACGCCCAAAGACATCGACCCGGAAAGCGACCTGCGCGAGGACGACGAAGAGCAGGCGCTGCCCGGGCTCGAGCGCGAGAATGCAGCCGCAGGCACGCTGGCCGCCGGCCGCGACGCGATTACGCGGTTCGCCAAGCTGGCGCCGTCCGCGCCCGGCGTCTACCGCATGGTCGACGCCAAGGGCGACGTGCTCTACGTCGGCAAGGCGAAGAACATCAAAAAGCGGGTCACCGCCTATACGCGGCCGGCCGGGCACGACAATCGCATCGTGCGCATGATCTCGGCCACGGCGACGATGGAATTCGTCACCACCAAGACCGAAACCGAAGCGCTGCTGCTCGAAGCCAATCTGATCAAGCGGCTGCGCCCGCGCTTCAACGTGCTGCTGCGCGACGACAAGTCGTTCCCGTTCATCCTGATCACGTCCGACCATTGGGCGCCGCAGATCCTCAAGCATCGCGGCGCGCGCACGCGGCCCGGCCATTACTACGGGCCGTTCGCCAATGCCGGCGCGGTCAACCGCACCATCAACGCGCTGCAGCGCGCGTTCCTCTTGCGCTCCTGTTCGGATTCGTTCTTCGAGGCGCGCACGCGGCCGTGCCTGCTCCATCAGATCAAGCGCTGCTCGGCGCCGTGCACGCAGGAGATCGATTTCGCCGGCTATTCCGAGCTGGTACGCGAGGCCAACGAGTTCCTCTCCGGCCGCAGTCAAGCGGTGAAGCAGGAGATGGCGGCGGAGATGGACACGGCGTCGAACGCCCTCGATTTCGAGCGCGCGGCGATCTATCGCGACCGGTTGGCGGCGCTCTCCGCCATCACCTCGCACCAAGGCATCAATCCGCGCACTCTGGAAGAGGCGGACGTGTTCGCCGTGCATCAAGCGGGCGGCTATACTTGCGTCGAAGTCTTCTTCTTCCGCACCGGGCAGAACTGGGGCAACCGCGCTTACTTTCCCAAGGCCGATCGCGCGCTCGGTCCCGGCGAGGTGCTCGCCGCCTTCCTCGCGCAGTTCTACGACGACAAGCCGCCGCCACGGCTGGTGCTGGTCTCGCACGATTTCGCGGAACGCGCGCTGCTTGCCGAGGCGCTCAGCGCCAAGAGCGGGCGCAAGGTCGAGGTCTCGGTGCCGCAGCGCGGCGAGCGCAAGGAACTGGTGCAGCACGCGCTCGCCAATGCGCGCGAGGCGCTCGCGCGCAAGCTCGCCGACACCTCGTCGCAGCAGAAGCTGCTGCGCGAGCTGACCGAGACGTTTTCGCTGCCGCGCGCGCCGCGCCGGATTGAAGTCTACGACAACAGCCACATCGGCGGCACCAATGCGGTCGGTGCCATGGTGGTGGCGGGACCGGAGGGCTTCCGCAAGAACCACTATCGCAAGTTCAACATCCGCTCGACCGAACTCACGCCGGGCGACGACTACGCCATGTTGCGCGAGGTGCTGGAGCGGCGCTTCAAGCGGTTGCTGGCCGAGGCGCCGCGCATCAGCCTCGACGACGCGCTGGCGGCCGAGCAGAGCGGCGAGACCGATCACGACGAGGAGCAGCCTTGGCCCGATCTGGTGCTGATCGACGGCGGGCAGGGGCAGCTCACCGCCGCGACCGAGACGCTCGCCGCGCTTGACGTGACCGACGTGCCGCTGGTCGCCATCGCCAAGGGCCTCGACCGCGACGCCGGGCGTGAGACCTTCTTCATGGCCGGCCGCACTCCGTTCAAGCTGCCGCCGCGCGATCCGCTCCTGTATTTTATCGAGCGCTTGCGCGACGAGGCGCACCGCTTCGCCATCGGCTCGCACCGCACCCGGCGCAAGAAGGACATCCGCGAAGCGGGCTTACAGGAAATCCCCGGCATCGGCCCGACGCGCAAGCGCGCCTTGCTGCGCCATTTCGGCACGCTGAAGGCCATCGAGCGGGCAAGCCTGCCCGATCTTGCCCAGGTGCCGGGAATCAATGCGGAGACGGCGCGGAAGATATATGAGTTTTTCCACGAACAGGCGGCGAGTTAGTTGAGCCGTCATGGCCGGGCTTGTCCCGGCCATCCACGCCTTGCGTGGCAGCACAGAAAGGCGTGGATGCCCGGCATAAAGCCGGGCATGACGAAGGAGAGAACGAGGGCTGAGGAAAGCAAGAGCAATGCTCATCAAAACCCAAGAAGACGTCACGCCGGTCGTCCTCGACGCGTTCAAGAAGGCGCCCGACCCGCGCGTGCGGGAAATCCTTGCGGCCCTGGTCAAGCATCTGCACGCCTTTGCCCGCGACGTGCACCTGACCGAGGAGGAGTTCGAAAAGGCGGTGCAATACGTCGTGGCGCTGGGCAAGAAGACCACCGACACGCATAACGAAGCGGTGCTGATGTCCGGCTCGCTCGGCTTCTCGACGCTGATCTGCCTGCTCAACAACGGCAACAACGGGCAGACCGAGACCACCGCCAATCTGCTGGGGCCGTTCTGGCGCATGAACTCGCCCGCGACCCAAAACGGCGGCTCGATCGTGCGCTCGCCGACGCCGGGGCCGGCGCTGTTCGTCAACGCCACCGTGCGCGACCAGCAGGGCAAGCCGATCGCCGATGCCGAGGTCGACGTCTGGCATTCCTCGCCGGAGGGCTTCTACGAGCAGCAGGACCCCAAGCAGGCCGACATGAACCTGCGCGGCAAATTCATGACCGATGGTCATGGTTGCTTCGGCTTCCGCAGCGTCAAGCCCGCCGGCTATCCGATTCCCATCGACGGGCCGGTGGGCGATCTGGTGCGCGCCACCGGGCGGCATCATTACCGGCCGGCGCATTTGCACTTCCTGATCTTCAAGCCCGGTTTCAAGACGCTGATCTCGCAGATCTACGTCAACGACGACGACAAGCTGGAGACCGACGTGCAATTCGGCGTCACCCGCGCGCTGATCGGCAACTACGTGCGCCACGATGGGCCGGCACCGGTGCCCGGCGTGATTGGCGAGTGGTATTCGCTCGACCAGACTTTCGTGATGGAGCCGGGCAAAAGCCGCCTGCCCAAGCCGCCGATCCAGTAATCCGCGTGGAAACGCTGCACGCGGGCGTTGACCTCGCGGCAGCACGGGTGTTCCTTGTGGCCCGATGAATGCCTTCAGCTCCCGACCGTTGCCGGCGCGTCCGTTGGCGCTGCCGAATCTGCTGACCTATGGGCGCATCGCTGCCGTGCCGGTGGTGGTGGGGCTGATGTACTGGCAGAGTATCCTGGGCGGCGGGCTATGGCTGCGCTGGCTGGCGCTGGCGATCTTCATCGCCGCCGGCATCAGCGACATTCTCGACGGCTACTTCGCCCGCATGTGGGCGCAGCAATCTTCGCTCGGCCGCATGCTCGATCCGATCGCCGACAAATTGCTGGTTGCCTCCTGCCTGCTGATGCTGGCAGCGGAGGGAACGATCCGCGGCTGGTCGCTGTTCGCGGCGGTCATCATCCTGTGCCGCGAGATTCTGGTCTCCGGCCTGCGCGAATATCTCGCCGAGCTCAGGGTCGGCGTGCCGGTGACGCGGCTCGCCAAATACAAGACCATCGGGCAAATGGTGGCGATCGGTTTCCTGATCGCCGGCGATGCCGGCGACGTGGTACTGCCGGAAACGACCACCATCGGCATCACGCTGCTGTGGCTGTCGGCGATCCTCACGCTTTACACCGGCTGGGATTACATGCGCGCCGGCCTGCGCTATATGATCGACTAAAACCAGCCGGTCATCCCCGCGAAAGCGGGGATCCAGAGCGGCACCTGCTGAATCCGAAGAAAACTGGATTCCCGCTTACGCGGGAATGCGCGGAGTTTGTATGAAGCTGCGTTATTTCGCCTGGGTGCGCGAGCGCGTCGGCAAGCCCGAGGAAGACATCGAGATCCCCGCCGGCGTCGGCACGGTGGCCGAGCTGATTACGTGGCTTTCCTCGCGCGGCGAGGAATACGCGCATGCCTTCGAGAATCCCAAGGTGATCCGCGCGGCCATCGACCGCGCGCACGTGAAAGCGCAGGCGCCGATCAAAGGTGCGGCCGAGATTGCGTTTTTCCCGCCGATGACGGGGGGTTAGCGTCGCGGGCGCAGGCGCGCTACATTAATTCCATGACCGTCCCGACCACCGTGCGCCTGCAGCGCGAGCCGTTTGACGCCGCCACGGAAGCGGCCAAGCTGACGCGCGGTCGCGACGATGTCGGCGCGCTGGTCACTTTCACCGGCATTTGCCGCGGCGACGAGGCGGGGGAGCCGATCGCGGCGCTCACGCTCGAGCATTATCCGGGCATGGCGGAGGCGGAAATCGAGCGGCACGTCGCCGAGGCGAGCCAGCGCTGGCCGCTGTTGGGGGTCACCGTCATTCACCGTTACGGGCGCATAACGCCCGGCGAAGACATCGTGCTGGTGGTGACGACGTCATCGCACCGCGCTGCGGCCTTCGCGGCGGCCGAATTCCTGATGGATTATCTGAAAACCCGCGCGCCATTCTGGAAACAGGTCGAGAAAGCGGGCGCGAAGACCTGGGTCGACGCCAAGGCAATCGACGACGCCGCGGCCGGGCGCTGGAGCAAACCGCAAGCGGCGGAGTGAGGCGGCGGCAAACCCGTGTGACGTGGGGCTGATATGGTTCCAGTGATTGTTGCCGCGATGACTGTGCTTGCGCTCGGTCTCAAGCCGGCAGCGGCGGCGGACGTGTCATATTACGACGTGCCGCGCGGCGCGCATCCGCACGACGTGGCGCCGGCGCCGGACGGCACGGTCTGGTACACCGCGCAAAGCCAGGGCGTGATCGGCATCCTCGACCCCAAAACCGGCAAGGCGACACAGATTTGGCTCGGCAAGGGCGCGGCGCCGCATGGCGTCATTATCGGCCCCGACCGCGCCGCCTGGATCACCGAAGGCGGGCAGAACGCCATTGCCCGCGTCGATCCGGTCAACAAGGCGGTGAAGCTTTATCCGCTGCCGGCGAATTTCCCCGACGCCAATCTCAACAGCGCGACTTTCGACCGCAAGGGCATCCTCTGGTTCACCGGACAGAACGGCGTCTACGGCCGCGTCGATCCGGCGACCGGCAAGGTCGAGGCCTGGAAGGCGCCGAAGGGGCCGGGGCCCTACGGCATCACCACCACGCCGAACGGCGACGTCTGGTACGCCTCGCTTGCCGGCGATCACATCGCCAAGATCGACACCGTGAGCGGGGACGCGATGGTGGTGGCGCCGCCCAAGGCCGGCGTCGGCCCGCGCCGCATCTGGTCGGACTCCAAGGGCCTGTTGTGGGTGAGCTTCTGGCACTCCGGCGAGGTCGGCCGTTTCGATCCGATCGCCAAGAGCTGGAAGGTGTGGGCGCTGCCGAAGAGCGGCGCCGGCTGCTATGCGGTTTATGTCGACGACGCGGACAAGGTCTGGCTTACCGACTTCCTAGCGAACGCCATCGTTCGCTTCGACCCGGTGAGCGAGAAATTCGACAGCTTCCCGAGTAATCGGCGCGGCGCCTCGGTGCGGCAACTGATGGGCCGGCGCGGTGAAGTGTGGGGCGCCGAATCCGGCACCGACCGGTTGGTCGTGGTGCGCGAGTGATGCGCACGAGCCGCAGGACCTTCCTGCAATGGCTCGCCGGCGGCGCGGCATGGGCGGTGGCGAAGCCGGGCGCCGCGAGCGAAGCGCGCGTCGCGCGCCTGATCGCCGAGACGCAAAAGCTGCCGACCGTATCGCAGCGCATCGGCGTCATTTCCGCCGCGCTGCGCGGCACGCGCTATCAGGGCTTCACGCTCATCGGCGGGCCGCGTCGGCCGGAGCAATTCGTGTTGCGCGACGATGCCTTCGACTGCGTCACCTATTGCGAGACCGTGCTGGCGGCGGCGCGTTCGCGCGATACCGGCAGTTTCGAGGATACGCTGCGCGAGATCCGTTACCGCAAAGGTTATGTGAACTGGTTCGAGCGCAACCACTATTTCTTCGAGTGGTGCCAGCACAATGTCGACAACAAGACCTGCCGCTGGCTCGACCTAGCCGGCGCAGTCGATATCAGCAAGACGGTCGACTCGCAGAAGGGCTTGAGCCGGCGGCGCTTCGCCATGCGCGTGATCCCGCGCGCGGCGCTTCTGACCAATGCCGGCAAACTCGCCACCGGCGATATCATCGGGTTCGTCAGCCGGCGGCCGGATTTGGATTATTTCCACTGCGGCTTTGTCGTGCGCGAACGGGCGTTAATGCTGCGGCACGCGTCCGAGAGTCACCGCCGCGTGCTCGACGAGCGCCTGGAGAATTTTCTGACGCGCTACCGCGTGCGCTATGTCACGGTGCTGCGGCCGCAGGAATTGGCGACGGCGTAAGATTACGCCGCCGCGGCCTTGCCCTTCGGGTTCACCTCGGCGGTGTAGTCGTCCATCAACTGCTTGGTGATGCCGCCGGGGTTGAAGTTCCACCGGCCGCCGATCTCCGCGACGGCGGTGACTTCCGCTGCCGAGCCGGTGATGAAGCACTCGGAGAACTCCGTGAGTTCGTCGGGCAATACGCGGCGCTCGATCACCTCGAAGCCGCGTTTGCGGGCGAGACCGATCACGGTCTGCCGGGTGAGGCCGTCGAGGAAGCAGTCGGCGATCGGCGTGTGGATCTTGCCGTCCTTGACGAAGAAGATGTTGGCGCCGGTGCATTCGGCGACGCGGCCTTCCCAATCCAGCATCATGGCGTCGGCATAGCCTTTGCGCTCGGCCCGGTGCTTAGAGATGGTGCAAATCATGTAGAGGCCGGCGGCCTTGGCGCGGCAGGGCGCGGTCTTCGGATCGGGCCGGCGATAATCGGCGAGGTCGAGGCGGATGCCCTTGAGGCGTTGTTCGGGGTCGAAATAGCTCGGCCATTCCCATGACGCGATGGCGAGGTGGATGGTGTTGGTCTGCGCCGAGACGCCCATCATCTCGGAGCCGCGCCAGGCGACCGGGCGCACATAGGCTTCCTTCTTGCCGTTCTTCTCCACC
>DATJVE010000056.1:0-43782 GCA_035501975.1 Pseudolabrys sp. | reverse complement strand
AGTTGCGCAACTAACAAATCAGATCGGAAACACTTGTAGCGAATCCCTACAAGCGCTTCGACCTTGGAGCGCTTTCCGAAATCGGATGGCGGAATGGTGCCCAAGAAATGTTTTGAAACTGGAGCGTAACCCATTGATGCATTTAGAGCGCCTTTAGGCGAGTTTTGAATCCAAGTCCTTGAGGTACTTGAAAAACCTCGTGCTTCCCAAGCTGCATACGAGGGTTCGATTCCCTTCGCCCGCTCCAATTCAAAAAGTCTGACGGTTCATGACCTTAACCGGTATTCTGCGCGATTGAATCGCTGGCCGAAAATCGTTCCGTACAACAATCCTACAACGGATATTGCGATCGGTTCAGGTTCTCTCACATGTTGACCTCTCGCTGAGGCCGCTGGAGGCTTAGAGGAGACGTACGCACCCTGGGTTTTCTATCGGCTGTCCGGAAAACGGCTGTCCAAACATTTGATTGCGCTTGCGGCAATATTGGTGGGACACTCGGCGGGCATATGAAACCGCTGGGCGGTGCTGCGTGATCGAGGCGAAATGCAGGATGGGTTATGGCAACGCCCGATTCCCACACTCCGGTGCAACCGTCGCCGATGCGGCGACGATTTGATCGATATGTGCTTGATTTGGAGCGCGGCTGTCTCCTTTTCGACAATAACGAGATTTCGCTGCGGCCAAAGACTTTTGCGTTGCTACACTACCTTGTTGAGAATCCGGGGCGGCTTGTCTCAAAAGACGAACTCTTCGCGACGGTCTGGCCGAAGCTCAATGTCACCGATGACGCTCTGGTGCAGAGCATCGGTGAACTGCGAAAGGCCTTGGGCGATGACGGAAGGCGCCTGATCAAGACCGTTCCGCGGCGCGGATATCGTTTTGAGGCCGAAGTGACGATCGATCAGCCTTTAGCGGACGTTCCGCCGACCTCGCACGTGGCCCTCGACGCTTCCGCGATGGAATTCGCGCGGCCGGCCCCCGGTTTGCGAGCGCGCCTGCTGACTGCCTTCGCATTTGCCGGTCTGCTGACAGCAATCCTGCTGTGGATCGGCGCTGCAACCGAATGGAGATTTTTCGCGTCGTTTGGAGGTGGCGAGCAATCCACGACGACGCCCCGTGAACGCGATGCGAGGCCGGCGGTCGCAATCCTGCCGTTCGTCAATCAGAACAACGACATGACTCGTGACTATTTTGCCGACGGGCTGACGCAGGATCTGATCAACGCGCTGGGTCGTTTCCCCGAGCTGACCGTGATGTCGTGGAACGCCGTTTTTCCCTACAAAGGCAAACCCGAGAGTCCCAAAGAGATCGCCCGAGGCCTGGCGGTGCGCTATCAGGTCGAAGGCAGTGTCCGGCAGAACGGCGACCGACTCGGTGTCATCGCTCAGCTCGTGGACGCCAATGGCCGTGTGCTTTGGTCCGACAGCTTCGACGAACCGCTAGCCAATGTGTTTCTATTGCAGGACAAGATTACGGCCCGGATCGCCGGAGCCCTGGCGACTCAGGTAGGACAGATCGAACAACGCCGCGCGTCGGCAAAGCCGCCCGACAAACTCGAGGCCTACGACTATGTGCTCCGCGCCAGGCCGGCGCTCCGGCGCCCGACACGCGCAAGCATAGCGCAAGCGCGTGCTTTACTGAAGAACGCAATCGAGATCGACCCAAACTACGCCGCTGCATATGCGGCACTTGCTGAGACCTACTACGTCTCGACATCGATGGGCTGGGCGGAATCACCCGTCGCGTTTTTGAATCGTGCGGAGGAATTGGCTACCAAAGCACTGAGCCTCAGCGATTCCGAAGTGCGCGCGCATATCATTCTCGGCCGTATAAATATCTTCCATCACGAGTACGATCAGGCGATGGCAGAGATGGACCGTGCGATTGCAATCAATCCAAACGATGCTCGCGCGCTGGCCGGCCGCGGTAACGTTCTGATGTGGCGTGGGCAGACCGACGCCGCCATAGCGGCACTGGAACTGGCGCAGCGGATTGATCCCGAGCTTGACGCCATCGACCGCTTCGCCCTCAGCCTTGCTTACTATCTGAAGGGGCGCTACCGCGCGGCAGTCGATCAGGCGCAGCTCAATCTTCGCAAGGCGGAAGACGCGAGCTTCAATCGCGTTGTGTTGGCGGCGGCCTACGCTCAAATCGGTGGTGAAGAGGTTGCCAGCGTGGTCGCAACGATACGACGTACCGACCCGACATTCGATCCGCAGGGCTTCGGCAGCAAGTTCATCAACCCGACCGATCTCGAACGCTTGCGCGATGGACTGCGCAAGGCCGGCCTCTACGGCAGCGAGGCCGGACCTCCCTTGGCAGCTGATCGCTAGTTTTTCTGAATGAGAGCGCGGTTGTGCTCCGCGTTGGCGAGATTGCCTGCGAGGTTGCGCTGAAACAACTTCGGTCCGGCCCGGTCGCCGAAGATATAAAGTCTGCCGTCGCGGATCAGCCAGTATTTTGGGTTTGCCTCCTCGACTTCGCCTTTGCTCAAAGCCATGGCGCAGAAATTCGCGAATTGCGGCGCGTAGCGCACGGGGTCGGCCTTGAACATTTCAAGATGTTTCGAGCTCGAAAAACGGTAACGGTACTCGTCCCACTCATATTCAATTGTCGGTGATCCGAGGACCGGCTTGCCGTCGGTGAAATAGGCGACCGCGTCATAGCCCTTGATGGCCAGTGGTGCCGGCTCGCCCGCTCGCGCGCGAAGCGGCGCTGCAAGGGGCGCCATCGCAATCAGCAGTGACAAACGGTACAGAACGGTGCGGCGGGAAAGCCCATTCATCGCGAACCTTGCCTCTCGCGGTCTAACACTGAACAATAGCGCCTTTATCGTCCGAAATCTCGGCGTTTTTTCGCCGTTTCCTTCGGGTTTTTTCGTTACCGCGAGCGCCCGGTGTGGACGAGTTCGTCAGCCTGCGGGAGGAGAAACGAAAAATGCAATCGCTCGCCCACGCCCGATATGTTGCATTCACCCTTTCTTTTTTTCTGATTGGAGGCTTGCCAGGAACCCCTTCTCCGGCAGCGGCGCAGACGCGGTACGTCGTCACGCCGGTTGCGGAAATGAAGGTCAAGCAGCTTCCCAAAGGCCCGCTCTATTGGCGCGTCGAGTATTTCCCGACGCTGCAAGACGCGAAAGCCGCCGCGCCGTCCTATCGCTGGAACCCGGACACTGTCAGTTATGACGGGCTGCCCTCGCTGACGGCCGAAGTTGCCGGAAAAGCATGGCTGTTCACGCTCGGCCCCAAGGGCGGAGCGACTCCCGGCGGGACCAAAGTTGCCGAGATCGGACCGGTGCCCCCGGTTAGCGCGCCAGAATATTTGCTTCGCGTAAATTACGGACATGGACCGTCGGGCGCGAAGACACCGGTGCATTCGCATCCCGGTTCGGAGTCATTCTACGTCATTAGCGGCAGATTAGGTCAGCGTACTCCGCAAGGCGTGGTGAACGTGGAGGCGGGCCATTCAATGAAGGGGCACGAGCCGGGCATGACAATGGAGGTCTTCAACAGCGGCAACACCGAGTTGACGGCCCTCATCATGTTCGTGGTCGACGCCACGAAGCCGTTCTCGGTACCGGCGAAGTTTGAGTAAACGGCCAATAATGCCAATGAGAGCCGGGCTATCATTCGGCCGGCTCGTAACCGCACAAAGGAGACACAATGAACCAGCGTGCTCAGTCTTTTTTGATGTTTGCGCTCCCGCTGTTGGTCGGTTTCTTTCCGGTCAGTGGCGCATTCGCGCAGGCAAAGTCGTTCAAAGACGAGGTCACCGGTTCATGGAGCCTTGTTTCATTTGAATCCTTCAACGCGGCGGGGACAAAGATCCCCAGCATCGAAGGGAGCGATGTCAAAGGCCGGCTGATCCTGACGGCCGACGGGCAATTCTCTGCTCAGATCATTTCGGACATTCCGAAGCTTGCATCGAAAGCTCGGCTCAAGACGACGGCCGCTGAAGATAAGGCCATCGCGCACGGCGTCCTGTCTTTCTTTGGCACGTACACGACTGATGAAGCCAAAAAAGTAATCATTCTTTTTGTTGAACGGAGCACTTATCCAAATCAAGTGACAGGAAAAGGCGCCAAACGGATTGTTACTTTCTCCGGGGACGACATGCGATTCGATAATCTCGGTCGGACAGCCGGCGGCAGGGTGGTCGTCGTTTGGAAGCGGATCAAGTAGGTGGTGCTTCAGGTCTACTGTTCGCAGTGAAGCGGACCTGAATTGGGCAGAACAACCATCAGAATAACAGCTCCGGCACATGCCGGTCGATCTTGGTGAATTCGACGCTCGGGGAATCATTTAGCTCGATAGGTCCTTCAATCCGGAGCTTCCCACGCTGCATACGAGGGTTCGGTTCCCTTCGCCCGCTCCGATAAAAATTTTTCTTTATATGCAATTACACGAATGTGTCGCGCAGCATTGCGCGACGGTTCCGCGGTATCGATTTACTCGCGATGGTATCATTTTGTAGTGCGACGGGAACGTTCGTCGCCGCGCATCATTTATCTTTATGGTCCTTGCCGCGATTTAATTGGATTTCGCACCAGGATTTGACATCGTTGGTCTGTGATTCGAAATGCAAATACTTGATGCGACGTTCCTTGCGCCGACACGGCCTTAAGTTCGTCTAATTTTTTGCTCCTGGCGCTGCGGTTTTTTCTTTCTTTGAGACGATGAATTCTTGCGTCGTCATGCAAGCGGCGCCGTGTCCGGGACGATTCGACGCGTTGAACTGACACAAAGGATCGCCCGTGCCGCAGCGTCCGAGATTGAATCAGCGAACCGTGTCGAAGCGGGGGCATGCAATGGGCAAAGTCTGGAGTGGCTTGGTGGAGGCGCTGCGCTCGTCGCGAGAGCTTATCGCGAGAATTATGCGTCCAAGGGATTATTGGAAAGCGAAACTCGAAGAGGAATCCAACCGCTACGGCCGCGTTCTGCGGGAAAACACCGACCGCTATCGCGCCATCGTCGAAACCGCAGTCGATGCCATCATCGTAGCGGACAGGTTCGGAACCGTTCTGTCGTTCAACCGTGCGGCCGAGAAGATTTTCGGCTATGAGGCCCGCGAGATCGTCGGACAAAACGTCCGCATGTTGATGCCGGAGCCCGATCGCTCGCGGCACGACAGTTATCTGGCGGCCTATCGCGAAACCGCCAAGGCAAAAATCATCGGCATCGGCCGCGAGGTGACCGGCCGGCGCAAGGACGGAACGAACCTCTCGCTCGATCTGGCGATCGCGGAGTGGCGCGACAGTGCCGGCGAGGAATGTTTCACCGGTATGATGCGCGACGTCACCTCGCGCAACCAGCAGGCACGCGAATTGCAGCAGGCGACCGAGGCCGCCGAGCAGGCGCGCATCGAAGCCGAAGCGGCCAATATCGCCAAGACCGAGTTTCTCGCCAGGATGAGCCACGAGATCCGCACGCCGCTGATGAGCATCAGCGGCTACGCCGACCTGCTCATGCGCACCGGGACGTTAAGCAAGGAACACGGCCGCTATGTCGATCTTATTCGCAGCGCCAACGCGGCGCTGCTCACGATCGTCAACGACGTGCTCGATTTCTCCCGCGTCGAGGCGGGCCAGATCGAATTGCAGAGCGGCGCGTTCTCGCTCACGCGCTTGATCCACGATACTATCGCTATCATGCGGCCCATAGCCGCCGCAAAGCCGATCGTATTGCGGTCGTCGCTCGACCGTAACCTGCCGGAATGGCTCAAGGGCGATGACGCGCGGCTGCGCCAGGTGCTGCTCAACCTGCTGAGCAATGCGATCAAGTTCACCGAAAAGGGCTCGGTCACCGTCGCCATCCGCCCGATCCTGTCGCGCGAAGGCGAAGAGCTCATTCATTTCTCGGTCAACGATACGGGCATCGGCATTTCGCCCGAACATCAGCACCGCCTGTTCAAACAATTCTCCCAAGCCGACGGATCGATCAGCCGGCGTTTCGGCGGCACCGGGCTGGGGCTGGCGATCTGCAAGCGCCTGGTCGATCTGATGGGCGGCGACATCGGCGTCACCAGCAAGGCCGGCGCCGGCACGACCATCTGGTTCACGGCGCGGCTGCCGGCGACGGCACAGCCGAGCACGCCTGACCAAACCACGGAGCCCACGGAGGTGTTCGCTATCAATCGAGCAAAGATCCTGCTGGTCGACGATCTGGAAACCAACCGGGAAATCGTCAGCGCCTATCTGAAAGATGGCGGCTTCAACGTCGTGCCGGTCGGCAGCGGCGCAGAAGCGATCGAACGCCTGCGCGGGGAGAAATTCGACCTCATTCTCATGGATATCCAAATGCCGGACATGGACGGCATCACCGCGACCGGCGCCATCCGCGAGATGCGCGCGCCGGTGCGCGACATTCCGATTCTGGCGATGACCGGCAACGTGCTGCCGCAGCAGATCCAAACCTTCCTCAAGGCGGGCATGAACGATCACGTCGGCAAGCCGATCGTGCGCACGAAATTGTACAGCACGCTGTGGCGCTGGCTGCCGCACGAGACCGCCAACGACCAGCCGGCGCCGGCGACATCGCCGCTGTTTAATCCCAACAAGTTCGAGGAGCTGATCGCCAATCTCGGCCCCGCCAAGGTCGAGCGCACTTTGCGGCTGTTCGAGAAGCAGTTGCTCGACTGCTTCCGCTCCGACCTGGCGACGTCACGCCGCGAGGCCCACGACCTGATCAACGGGGCCGGCGTGCTCGGCTTCGAGTCGCTGCTCGCGCGCGCCTATGCGCTCAAGGAAGCGGTCGCCGATGACGAGGAGGCGCGCCGCCTCTTGGCGCAGTGCTGCAACACGCGCGACGCGGTGATCGACATCATCGCGGAGACAATAAGGCCGCAACTGGGCGGATCGGGTTATCGCCGATCGGCATAGCGGTACCGCCGCTTCGTCCGCGACATGCGTTAGTCTGCGGACGTGTTGCGTCGGTCTCTGTCGCAGCGTGGGGTCGATGCGTACCGTGACGTTGATGTTCCCGTCGTGTCGTGAGAGGCGTGCTCGGGCCATCGGTCAAACCTGCCCCCCAGCATTGGCCGATGGCCTCTTGTTGTCCGCATGACCTCCCATGTTTCTGGCGCGAAATATGGTTAACGGTCGGCGAGCGAGTCGCCAGGCCAAACATGGTTCTAAAATCCGCGGAAAATTAACGAAGTTCCGTTTAGGTGCCCCGCCGGACTGAGGCGGGCATTGATGTATTTTCGGGTCGTGTTGTTTGCGTTGCTGTTGCTGGCAGGCGTAAGCCATGCCGCCGCGCTGCCGCGCATCATCGCCGGCGCCGATAATCCGGTCCCGCAATGCGTGCGGCCCGCCGCGCTCATGGATTTCGTCGCCGAGCGCAACGCGCAGCACAATCCGCCGCGCACCATCGACCCGCGCTTCAGCAATATCGCCTCGCTCTACCAAAGCATCGGCCGCTGTGTCGCGCGCCAGCCGGAGCAATGCGTCGCGGTGCGCTGGGACTACGCCTTCTTCCAGATGCTGATCGAGACCAACTATCTCACCTTCCGCCGGCCCAACGGCGTGCCCGCCTCGGTGGTGCCGACCGACAATAATTTTGCCGGCGTTGGCGCCGCCATTTCCGGCCGGCCGGGCGAACACTTCAAGGACGTCGCCACCGGCGTGCTCGCGCATCTGCAACATGTGTTAATGTATTCGACCACCCGCGTCCCCAATCCGGTTGCCAAGCGCACCCGTCAGGTGCAGGACGACGTGCAGCACGCCATGCTGCGGCTGCACCGGCCGGTCACCTTCGGCGATCTCGCGCGCGAATGGACCGGCACCGACCGCAACACTTACGGCGCCGAAATGCACAAGCTGGCGGAGAGCTATTCCAGCCGCTATTGCACTCAGGCCTCGCGCGGCGAGCGCGTTGTTGCGACGGCTGGATCACGTTGACACACGCTCGCGTGATTGCCGGAACTCGGCGCAAAGTCCTTGCGTTTATCGGCTAAGCCGTACGCGAGGTAAACAAAAATGCCGATGCTGATTTACTGGCCGATGATCGTGTGGATCGGGATGCTCGAGACCGCGCAGGAGAACCTGCTCGTTCCCGTCGATAAACGCCGTTCGCGCGGCGCGGCGTCACGCCAGCGCCCGCGCGATTTCCTTGATCTGGATGTCCGGCAATAGCCGCTTGACGTCCTCCGGTTGGCACAGTCCGGTGCCGGGCATGCGTACCGCTGCGGAGGCCGCGGCAACCGCAACGCGGAATGCGTTCTCCAGCGGCTTATCGGCGGCGAGCGCCGCCACCAGCCCGCCGAGAAAACTGTCGCCGGCGCCGACCGTGCTCACCGCCTCGATCTTGAGCGGCGGCGCGCGCCAGGCGCGGTCCGCCGTCACCAGCAACGCACCCTGATCGCCGAGCGTGAGCGCCACCAATTCGGCACCGCCATCGACGGCGAGTTTGCGGCAGGCGGCGATACGGTCCGCGTCGCGCTCGAGCGGGTCGGCAACGTATTCCATCAGCTCGATCAAGTTCGGCTTGATGACGCTGACGCCTTCGGCCAGCACCGCGGCGAGCGCCGGTCCCGAGGTGTCGATGACGGTCTTGGCGCCGAGCGCCTTGGCGTGCCGTGCCACGCGCGCGAAAAAATCGTCGGGCGCGCCGGGCGGCACGCTGCCGCTGGCGACCACGAATTTCGGCCGCTCGGCGAGCGAGGCCAGCCGCGCGAGCACCGCTTCCCATTCGGCGCGATGCAGCCGCGAGCCCGGCATCACGAAGCGGTATTGCTCGCCGGTCGCTTCCTCGTAGGCCGTGAGATTCTCGCGCGTCTCCACGTGCGACGGCGTCACCAGGCTGGCGATATCCTCGCGCTCCACCAGCCGGTGCAGCAATTTGCCGATCTGGCCGCCGATCGGATAGATCGCCAGCACGTCGGCGCCGAGCCGGTGCGCGACACGCGCAACGTTGATGCCGCCGCCGCCGGGTTCGCGCTTGGGCGGCGAGCAGCGCAATTTGTGCGTCGTCTCGACGCGCTCGACGTTGACGAAAATGTCGATCGCCGGGTTGATGGTGAGCGTGACGATCTCCGGCACGTTACCGCTCCGACGGAAGGTGTCGCCCCACCGAGGCAAAAATATTATTTTTTAAGCACGGCATTTTTGAGGTAGGCATTAATCCCCGTTATGCCTCCATTCCTGCGTAAAAAATTGCGCGATTTGCCGCTGCTGTGAAATGCGTTTGTGGAACCTTTGAATGGCCGTCGCGTCGTGCAGATGACCGCCGGCCTGGAATGTGTTTAGATTCGCACTCGCGACCATAACGCAGGTAGCGCTGAGGCCGTTCCATATGATCGATCCGCTTTATTCACTGTCGGGCTTTGCCGTCGGCTTTTTGGTCGGCATGACCGGCGTCGGCGGCGGTTCGATGATGACGCCGATCCTGATTCTGCTCTTCGGTATTCATCCGGCGACCGCGGTCGGCACCGATCTGCTTTATGCGGCGGCCACCAAGACCGGGGGCAGTTTGGTGCACGGGCTGGCGCGCAGCATCGATTGGAAAGTTGTGCGGCGGCTGGCGGCCGGCAGCATCCCGGCGACCGTCGTCACGCTCGGCGTGTTGTCGCACTTCAATCTCAACGGCGAAGCCGCGCGCGGCCTGATCACGCTCGTTCTCGGCGTGGCGTTGTTCGCGACGGCATTCGTGCTGGTGTTCGGCGGCCCGATCGTGACGTTTTATCGCGCGCGCGTCGGCGCACTCGATCCGGGACGCACAGCCGTCACCACCATCCTGGTCGGCGCGCTGCTCGGCGTGCTGGTGTCGATATCCTCGGTCGGCGCCGGCGCCATCGGCGTGGTGCTGCTGGTGCTGCTCTATCCGCAGTTGCCCATGGCCAAGATTGTCGGCTCCGACATCGCCCATGCGGTACCGCTCACATTGATCGCCGGGCTTGGCCATTGGACGATGGGCTCGGTCGATTGGCACATCATCGCCTCGCTCCTGGTCGGTTCGCTGCCCGGCATTTTCCTCGGCAGTTATTTTGCGGTCCGCGTGCCCGAGCGCGCCTTGCAGCTGGTGCTGGCGGCGATTTTGTTCGTGGTGGCAAGCCGCATTGCCTACGACCACGCCACCTCGGCATCCGCGATCTTCACCGCTTTCACGCGCCGCGCCGATCCCTGAACAGGTTTGCCTGACATCTTGCCGCTGTGCTTGGCTTGCGCCGAACCAGAGACGGATAAATGCCGGACCCGGCGAAAACTCCTCCTTACGCGCTTGCCGTCAGCCTCGGCTTCGGCGTTCTGGCGCTGCTCCTTTGGGTTTTGGCGCTGGCAACGCTCTCCGACCTCGCTGGGAGCGACGCCGCCGGCAACGGCTATGCGCAGGCCTATGCCGCGGTTGAAATCATCGTTCTCTGGCTGCTCCTGGCAGTGATCGCGCTGATCGCCGGGGTGAAAGGCGGGATCGCCTGGCCGTCGGCCATTGCCGCGGCCATTTTGATCCCGGCCTCCTGTATAGTGACGTTTTTCGTGCTCGGCCTGCTGTCGCGGCCCGGGCTGCCGCCGTTCCTGTGGCCGATTGTCATTCCGGCCGCGGTGCCGCCGCTGGTCCTGTTGTTCAGCTATTGGGCGCTGATCGCGCCGCTGCACGCCGTCATCGGGCCGCGCCTCGCCGGCGGATTTGTCTGGGGCGCGATCCTGCTGCTGTGCATGGCCATCGTGCCGCTGCAGCAAATACGCAACGAGGCCGACAACCGTATCGCCGCGGCGCTCGAAAAATACAATGCCGATCTCGCCAAACTGCCACCGGATGCGCCGCTGTGGGACTGGGTGCCGTTTCTCGACACGCCCAGCGGCATCAAGCAAGATGAACTGCTCGCCCATATCCGCACCCTCGGCCGGCGCCAGAGCGATGCCGAGCTGATGCTCGACCGTGGCGATTTTCCGCTCGGCTTTCTCGGCCGCCTCGATCTCACGCCGACGCCGGCGATCTGCGACAAGGCGCGCGCGCTGTTGCGCCGGCAGGTTGCACCGCTGGTGCTGCAAACGCCGGATTCAAAGCCCTATAGCGAGATCTTCTGGCCGGTTGCGAACGCGCTCGCGGCGATGAGGTGGTTGGTCGGCCATGATTGTTCCTGCGATGTCGAGTCGCAAGCGTGGGAGATCATGGCGAGCGCCTATCGCGACACGAATTTTGACGTCGTCGAATTGCGCCAGCTGCGCGAGCAGAAAAACCTCGGCCAGCAGGCGCGCGAATATCCCGAGCGGTTTTCCATGCTCACGCCCAAGGCGCATCTCAAGGCTTGGCTTTCCTTCGCGGACAAAAAGGAGTTTCGCGACCAGGCGCTGGCCGGCGCGCGCAAGCTCGACCACCGCACGTCCGACGCCGTCGCGATGCTCAACGACAAATACGACATCAGCGCCCCCTCGCGGGTCTTGAAATATATGCCTGTTCTCGATCTTGAAATGACCGCGCCGCTATGCCAGGCGGCCCTTGACCAGATCCACGGAGACATCGCGGCGGTGTATCGGCCGAAAAGCGACGACCCGCGGCCCTATAGCGAACTGCTCGACCGGCTCGGGGCTTATGAGCCGTTGACCGCGCTGGCATGGGCGGCGGGTCACGGTTGCGAAGCCGAACCCGAATTGAGTGAAGCTGAGGAAGTAATTCTCTCGTATCAGGATTCGCCGGCGAGGGCCGCAATGCTGGCCAGGCTGGAAAAGCTGCACCGGAAGTGAGCGGCAGCGCGTTACCGTTTCGTTAACGATACTTTTTATTAATCTATTAATGAAAACTTGCCGGCGGGATGGCAACAGAACCTTTCTCCATCGGCAATCTCGATCCTGTGGATTGGCAGAGCGCCCGCGCGCAAGGCCATCGCATGCTCGACGATATTCTCGATTACATCGAGAATATCCGCCAACGCCCGGTGTGGCAGCCGATCCCCGATGCCGAGCGCGCGCGTTTCCGCGTCGACGTGCCGACCGGACCAGGCGATCTCGGCGCCGTGCATGACGAGTTCATGCGCCACATTCTGCCTTACGCTACCGGCAATGTGCATCCCGGCTTCATGGGCTGGGTGCACGGCGGCGGTAACGTACCCGGCATGCTGGCGGAGATGCTCGCCGCCGGGCTGAACGCCAATCTCGGCGGCCGCGATCACATGCCGATCGAGGTCGAGCGGCAGATCACGCATTGGCTGCGCCAGCTGTTCGCGTTTCCCCACACCGCGAGCGGACTGTTCGTGACCGGCACGTCGATGGCCAATCTCCTCGGCGTGCTGATCGCGCGCACGCGTGCGCTTGGGCCGGACATCCGCCGCAACGGCATCGCCGCGGCCGGAGAGCGGCTCGTCGCCTATACGTCGGCCGGCGCGCATGGCTGCATCGCCCAGGCGATGGATCTGTCCGGCCTCGGCACCGCGGCGTTGCACGTCATTCCGACCAACGGATGTTACCGGATCGATCTTGCCGCATTGAAGACCGCCATTACACTGGACCGCGCCGCAGGGCTCACGCCATTCCTCGTCGTCGGCACTGCAGGCACGGTCGACACCGGCGCCATCGACGATCTCGCGGCACTCGCCGCCATCGCCGACGAAGAGCAGCTCTGGTTCCATGTCGATGGCGCCATCGGCGCGCTCGCCATCATGGCGCCGGACCTCGCGCCGCGGCTCGCCGGCATTGAACGCGCCGATTCGGTCGCGCTCGATTTCCACAAATGGGGACAGGTGCCCTACGACGCCGGTTTTATTCTCGTGCGCGACGGCACGCTGCATCGCGACACCTTCGCTTCGCCCGCGGCCTACCTGCGGCGGGAAACGCGCGGGCTTGCCGCTGGGCCGCCGTGGCCCTGCGATTTCGGTCCCGATCTCTCGCGCGGCTTCCGCGCGCTAAAGACTTGGTTCACGCTGAAGGTCTACGGCACCGAGGCGCTCGGCGCGATGATCTCGCGCACCTGCGCGCTCGCCCGCTACCTCGAGATCAAGATCGCCGCTATGCGTGAGCTGGAGTTGCTGGCGCCGGTCTCGCTCAACATCGTCTGCTTCCGCCATCGCGGCGACGACCCCGATCGCTTGAACGCCAAAATCGTCGCGGATTTGCACGAGTCCGGCATCGCCGCGCCGTCCACGACCACGATCGGCGGGGGTCTGGCGATCCGCGCCGCGATCGTCAATCACCGCACCGAGCCGCGCGACATCGACGCCATGCTGAAAGCGGTTCTGCGCTTCGGCGCGGCGGCGGCGACAAGCTGCGCGGCGTGAGGCGAGGGCACCGCATGACAGCCGCCACGACACTGACCGCCACCGAGCATCCGACGCCGATCGGCCTGCCCGCATTGTGCAAGATGGCCTTCGATGGGCTCGATCTGGCGCCGGTGTGGAACGACCTCGTGCTTCGCGTGCGGGCGCGGCCCGACGACGCCGCGGCGCTGCTCGATCTGTCGACCATTGCGCAGTTGCAAGGTCGGCCGCAGGACCGCCGCGAGTTGCAGCTCGCCGCCTTGAACCTGCAAAGCATTTATCGCCGGCCGGCGGAGGCCGCGAGCGAGCAGCCGTTGAAGCTGCTCGCCTTTATGGCGCCTGGCGATTTCATGGCCAACACGCCATTGGAATTCATGCTGGAAGGCTCGAGCATCGCGCTCGACATGATGTATGTCGTGCCGGGCATGGTGTTGCCGCCGCCCCCGGAGCACGACGTCGCCTTGGTGGCGGTCGATAGCTCGGGCGAGTCCGCGGCGGTGCTGCACGAGGTGGCAAGGCTCGTTCGATCGTGGCCGCGCCCGGTCCTCAACCCGCCCGGCCGCGTCGCGCGCCTGACCCGCCAAGGGACCTGGGAGCTGCTGCATTCCACGCCCGAAATCGTCATGCCCATGAACGTGCGTGTTAATCGCGCGATGCTGGTCAAGCTCGGCGCCGGCGAGGTCGCAATCGAGTCTGTTCTCGGCGGCAGTGGGTTTCCGATCATCGCGCGGCCGTCCTGGTCGCAGGCGGGCGTCGGACTGGTGAAGCTCGAACGCGCTTCAGAAGTCGACGCTTACTTGCGCGAATGGGCCGACGCCGAATTTTACCTTGCGCCCTTTGTCGACTACTCGGGCCGCGACGGACTGTTCCGCAAATGCCGCATCGTGCTCATCGACGGCCGTCCCTATGTGGCGCACATGGCGGTGTCGCAGCATTGGATGATTCATTATCTTAATGCCAATATGCGTTTCGACGCCGCACGGCGCGCTGAGGAAGCCCGCTTCATCACGGACTTCGACAATGATTTTGCCGTCCGCCACGCGGCGGCCTTCAAGGCCATCGTGGAGCGCACTGGGCTGGACTATCTGCCGATTGACTGCGCCGAGACGTGCGACGGCAAGCTCTTGGTGTTCGAAGTGGGCACCGCCATGATCGTGCATTCGATGGACCCGCCCGATCTGTTCCCCTACAAGCGGCCGCAGATGGAAAAGGTGTTCAAAGCCTTCCAGGCCATGCTCCATAGAGCCGCGCGGCGAGCGGCATAAAAAACCGGCCGCGCTTAAGCGCAGCCGGTCTTATCTACGCTCGGGATTTCAGTTGCCCTGGATGGTCTGGATCACGCTCGACATCGGACGCGCCTCGGCCAGTCCACCGCCCATCTCCTTGAGCACGATCTCTTTGTATTCCGGCAGCGGCTCGACCGGGGTCTTCCCGACCACCTGTACCACCTTGTAGCCGCCGGCTTTGAGCTGCTTGAACAGCTCCGGCACCGCTTCCGAGGTGGCATGCTGGAAGTCGTGCATCAGGATAATACCCTTGCCGTGCTTGGCGAGCTTGGTCATCACCGATTTGATGACCTGGTCGGGCTGGTGAATCTTGAAGTCGAACGAGTCCATGTCGGTGGAGAAGATGGCGACGTTGCGCTCGCCCAGATATTTGACCATCTCCGGAGGATGGCGCAGCGCCGGGAAGCGGAAGAAGGGACCGACCGGCTTGTTGCCGAGCGCGATGCTCACCGCGGCGATGCCCTTTTCGATCTCGGCCTTGGCTTCGTCCGGCGTCAGCTTGGTGAGATCCTTGTGCGACCAGGTGTGCGAGCCGATGGTGTGGCCGGCCTTGGCGACTTCCTTCAAGATCTCCGGATGCCAGCCGGCATGCATGCCGATCGGGAAGAACAGCGCCTTGGTGCAATTCTCCGCCAGCGCCTTGAGCACACGCTCGGTATTGCCGGGCCACGGGCCGTCGTCGAAGGTCAGCACGACCTCATGATCACGCAGGAAGTCGTAGGCCTTGAAGTGCTCGAAGCCGAAGCCCGGGCCGCCGGTGGTGTCGATCTGCACGATGCGTTCGACGCCGAGCGCATTCGGGTTGTCGCATTTCGCGATGGTCGGCGCGGGCGCGGGGGCCGGAGCGGCGGCGGGGGCCGGAGCGGCGGCGGGAGCCGGTGCCGCGGCCGGAGCGGGAGCCGGGGCCGCGCCCGGCGCCGGCGCGTTTTGCGCCCAGACGGTAGCGCCTGCCGTCGCTATCGTTATCGCAAGTGCCGTCGCCAAAGCGCTACGCATCTCAGTCTCCAGTCCATGGCTGAATTGAAACCCGGTCTATTCATCGCGGCTTTAACCAGGCGAGTCAACGCAGGCCCCGAAAAGGTCGAAATTGCAGGGGTTTAATGGTTAATTCCGGCGGCGGCAGCGCCACGTGGCCGCACCGTGTTGCCGTGGCCCGGATTTGGTCTTATCTGGACGCGAGGGTTCGCCCATGAGGCTTGCCATGCCCGCACTCGTGTCATCCGTCAGACTGTCGCGACCGCTGCTGCTGCTCGCGCTCGGTGGCGGCTTGGCCATGGCGGCGACGCTCGCGCTCTGGGCCTATTACGGTACCGCAGTGTTCTTCGAAGTCGTACGCGCCGGCTGGGCTGCGTGTTTCTGATGCAGCCCGGATAAGGCGCGATGACGGCCCGGACCTCGCAGCTTCTTTTGGTGTTCTCCGCGTTTCTGGCGGGCCTCGTCATTTTCCTCGGCGTCATCCTGTTCATGACCCAGTATCAGGGCCCCGGCGGCAGCGCGTCGGCGATCGGCGGACCATTCAAGCTCGTGGACCAGAACGGCAAGACGATCACCGAGGAGGACTTCAAGGGCCACCCGTTGTTGGTGTTCTTCGGCTACACGCACTGCCCGGACATCTGCCCGACCACGCTGTTCGAGATGTCGGAGGTGCTGCACGCGCTCGGCAAGGACGCCGACGGCGTCAACGCGCTGTTCATCACCGTCGATCCCGAGCGCGACACGGCGCCGGTGATGAGGGACTATCTGTCGAGCTTCGATCCGCACCTGCGCGGCGCGACCGGCGACCAAAAAGCGATCGATGCCGTGGAAAAGGCGTATCGGGTTTACGCCAAGAAGGTTCTGACCGACAAAGGCGACTACAGCATGGACCATACCGCACTTGTCTATCTGATGGACAAGCAGGGCCGCTTCGTCGCGCCCTTCAAGCTCGATCGCAAACCCGACGCCGCCGCGGCTGATCTGCGGAAATATCTGTGACTCTGCACGCCGAATTTCAGGCGGCGACGCTGCGGCTCGGCTGCCGACGTGGTTGGCGCGCGGGAACGTCGAGCGCCGGCAGTTCGCCGGCATCTTTCAGCGCCGTGAGGTGACGCTCCAGTTCGAGCGGCGAGCGCGTGATGTTGGCGGCTCGCCGCAAGCTTTTCGCCAAGCCATGCTCGGTCTTTTCCCAAGCATAGGGCGCGGTGATGAGCTGATAGAGCGCGCGCCAGGCGGCGGATGCAATTGAGGTCAGGGCAGCTTTCAAGAGTCTCGGCGGACGCGGGATTGATTGAAGAGCCGCCTGCGGCTTCGCCATCGACGAGCCAGGCGAGACGCCCGGCCGCTGTCGCCCCAACTGCAGCACGCATACTCCCGCCCCGCCCGCATAACGCTTTCACGGGATATTAGCGAGAATACAACTTCAGAGCGGTTCGGTTGTGACTGTCTCCGCCGCGATTTCATCGGCTTGGCCATGTCCGGACGCGGGTGGCCGACCGCGGCGCCCGGTGCTAGAAGGCGCGCGCCATGTCGGACTTCATGTCACATTATCTGGTGCCCGCCGCCATCGTGGCGGTCGCCATCGTCCTGCTGCTCGGCCTCGTCAACATGATGCGCGGCGGCTCGCCTAACCGCTCGCAACAGCTCATGCGGCTGCGCGTACTCTTACAGTTCGTTGCCATCATCGTCATCATGGCGACGATCTGGGCCTTGGGACGTTAGCGCTGGAGGCTCGTTACTTCGGTCCTGGCGGCAGCGGCGCCGCGCGCATGTATTCCACCTTCTCTTTTTTCAGCCGCTTCTTGTGCTTTTTGGCGGAAAAGTCGGCGGACGCGGCCTTGGCGGAATACCCGGCCGTCGAACTGGCCTGCGCCGGCGCGGCGGGCCGCAGCAGCAGAAATGCCGCGGCGATGGCAAGTGCGAGAAAGCGCATGACTTCACCCCCCATTATTTATGGCGAAAACCCGGATAGACTATCAGCCTACTCCGAATCCGAGGCCCTAGGCGAGGTCCCCATGGTCGTGCTCAACCGCATTTATACCCGCACCGGCGACGACGGCACCACGTCGCTCGGCACCGGGGCGCGACGCAAGAAATACGACCTGCGGGTCGCAGCCTATGGCACGGTCGACGAGGCCAATGCGGTGATCGGCCTGGTGCGTCTGCATACGGCAGACGATGCGGCGCTCGATGCGGCGCTGGCGCGCATCCAGAACGATTTGTTCGACGTCGAGGCCGACCTCTGCCTCGCCGAGAAGGGCCCCGGCGGCGCGCGGCTGACCGTGACCGATGCGCAGGTGGCCTGGATCGAGGGCGAAATCGACCGGCTCAATGCCACGCTGGAGCCGTTGAAATCCTTCATCCTGCCCGGCGGCAGTCCGGCCTCGGCCTATCTGCATCTCGCGCGCACCGTGTGTCGGCGTGCCGAGCGCATCATGGTCGAACTCAAGGATAAGCCCGGCGAGGGCGTGTCGGAGCCATCGCTCAAATACGTCAACCGCCTATCCGACTACCTCTTCGTCGCCGGCCGCCACGCCAACGACAAGGGGACGCGCGATGTGCTGTGGGCGCCGGGACAGAATCGGTGACATGATCGCGTTTAGGATGATGCGGATCGTGGGGTGACGCGATGGTAATGCCGCTGTGGGACGACAGTCCCTTGAGGCTGCCGAGATTGCCGCTGGTGACTTGGGGTCTGATCCTCGCCAATGTTCTTGTCTTTGCGGTGGAGGCGGCGGCGCCGCCGAACGTGCAGGCCTCAATCGACGCCTTCGCCCTGACCCCCGCCAATATCACCGGTGCGCCGGTCAATGCGACCGGCGTCCCGCCTTATCTCACCCTCGTCAGCTACATGTTTCTGCATGCCGACTTCTGGCACATCGCCGGCAACATGATCTTCCTCTGGGTGTTCGGCGACGACGTCGAAGAGGCCATGGGCCCGCTGCGCTTCATCGCCTTCTACATCGGTAGCGGCGTCTTGGCGGCCTTGGCCTTCATCGTCAGCGCGCCGCACTCGCAGATGCCGCTGATCGGCGCTTCCGGCGCCATTGCTGGCGTGCTGGCGGCCTATCTGATGTTCCGGCCCTGCCAGAAGGTATCGGTCTTCGTGCCCTATATCATTCTGTGGCTCGTCATCCGCCCGGTGGTACGGGTTGACGCCTTCTGGGTGCTCGGCGCCTGGATCCTGATGCAATTCTGGGCGATTTCGGTGCAGACCCAGGACAATGTCGCCTACATGGCGCATGTCGGCGGATTGGTCGCGGGTGCCGCCTTGTTTCCGCTGTTGCGCTATCGGTCGGTGCGGTTGTTCGAATGTTTCCGCCCGGCGGAGCCGCCGGCGCCGAGCCAGGTCAGCTAGTCGCGCATAGCGTGCGGCGCAGCATAAACGTTGACATGCCAATGGCGCGGCCATTAGCTTCCGCCCGCCCTTGATGAGCGTTTGTTTTGGGATGGGAATTTATGAAAATTCTGGTGCCCGTGAAACGGGTGGTCGACTTCAACGTCAAGATCCGCGTCAAACCGGACGGCTCCGGCGTCGAGCTCGCCAACATCAAAATGTCGATGAATCCGTTCGATGAGATCGCCGTCGAAGAGGCGATCCGTCTGAAGGAAGCCGGCAAGGCAACCGAAATCGTTGCGGCGTCGATCGGGCCGGCGCAAGCCTCGGAAACCATCCGCACCGCGCTCGCCATGGGCGCCGACCGCGGCATCCTGGTGAAGGCCGAAGGCGCGATCGAGCCGCTCGCCGTGGCGAAAATCCTCAAGGGCATTATCGACGAGGAAAGGCCCGGGCTCGTCATCCTTGGCAAACAGGCGATCGATGACGACTGCAATCAGACCGGTCAGATGCTGGCGGCGTTGCTCGGCTGGGCGCAGGGCACCTTCGCCTCCAAGATCTCGATCGACGGCGACAGCGTCACGGTAATCCGTGAAGTCGACGGCGGTCTGCAGACGGTGAAACTCAAGGCGCCGGTGATTGTCACCACCGACCTGCGGCTGAACGAGCCGCGTTATGCCAGCCTGCCGAACATCATGAAAGCGAAGAAGAAGCCGATCGCCGAAAAAACTCCGGCGGACTACGGCGTCGATATCGCGCCGCGGCTGCAGGTCCTCAAGACGACGGAGCCGCCGGGACGCAAGTCCGGCGTCAAGGTTGGCTCGGTCGCCGATCTTGTCATCAAGCTCAAAGACGAAGCGGGGGTGCTGTGATGACCACGCTTCTCATCGCCGAGCACAACAACAAGACGCTCAAAGACGCGACCGCCAAGGCGCTCACCGCTGCCAAGGCGCTCGGCGCCGACGTCCACGTGCTGGTCGCCGGCAAGGAGTGCAAGGCGGTGGCGGACGCCGCCGCCAAGCTCGCTGGCGTGAAAAAGGTACTGCTCGCGGACGCGCCGCCCTACGAGCACGCCGTCGCCGAGTCGCTTGCGGCGCTGATCGTCTCGCTCGCCGGCCATTACGACGCCATCGTCGCGCCGGCCACGACCAACGGCAAGAATGTGATGCCGCGCGCGGCGGCGCTGCTCGACGTGATGCAGATCTCCGAGATCACCAAGGTGATCGCGCCCGACACCTTCGAGCGGCCGATCTATGCCGGCAATGCGATCCAGACGGTGAAATCGAACGACGCCAAGAAGGTCATTACCGTGCGCACCTCGACCTTCCAGGCGGCGAGCGAGGACGGCTCGGCGTCGATCGAGAATGTCACTGCGGCGGCCGATCCCGGCCTCTCCAGTTTCGTCGGCGAGGAGCTGTCGAAATCCGACCGACCCGAGCTCACCTCGGCGAAGATCATCATCTCCGGCGGCCGCGCCATGCAGAGCCGCGAGAACTTCACCAAGTACATCGAGCCGGTTGCCGACAAGCTCGGCGCGGCGATGGGCGCCTCGCGCGCGGCGGTCGATGCGGGCTACGCGCCCAACGACTGGCAGGTCGGGCAGACCGGCAAGGTGGTGGCGCCCGAGCTTTACATTGCAGTGGGTATTTCCGGCGCCATCCAGCATCTCGCCGGCATGAAAGACTCCAAGGTGATTGTCGCCATCAACAAAGACGAGGAAGCGCCGATCTTCCAGGTCGCCGATTACGGTCTGGTCGCCGACCTCTACCAGGCGCTGCCCGAATTGGCGGCGGAACTCGACAAAGTTAAGCGTTGACCATGCGGCGAATTCGCCGTCCGGCCCGTGGTGTCCCCGGACGGTTCGTCGTAAAACTGCAACGGGGCGAGCAGGCCTAATTACCGAAGCCGAAGCCAGGATCCGGGTCTTCGCATCGATCGGAAACAAACATGGCGTTGAATATTCAGAGCGTGGGGGTGATCGGCGCCGGGCAGATGGGCAATGGCATTGCCCATGTCTGCGCGCTGGCGGGCTATTCCGTGCTGTTGAACGACGTGTCGAGCGACCGCATCAAGGCGGGCATGGCGACCATCAACGGCAACATGATGCGGCAGGTCGGCAAGAAGGCGATCAGCGACGACGACCGCAAGGCGGCGCTTGCGCGCATTACTCCGGCGGAAAAATTCGACGCCATGGCCAGCTGCGACATCGTCATCGAGTCGGCGGCCGAGAAAGAAGACATTAAGCGCAAGATCTTCGCCGATCTGTGCGCCTCGCTGAAGGCGGAAGCGATCATCGCCACTAACACCTCGTCGATCTCGATCACGCGGCTCGCCGCCTCGACCGACCGGCCGGAACACTTCATCGGTATTCATTTCATGAATCCGGTGCCGCTGATGGAATTGGTTGAGGTGATCCGCGGCATTGCCACCGACGACGGCACCTTCGAGGCCAGCAAGGCCTTCGTCCACAAGCTCGGCAAGATCATCGCGGTGTCGGAGGATTTCCCGGCCTTCATCGTCAACCGCGTGCTGCTGCCGATGATCAACGAGGCGATCTACACGCTCTATGAAGGCGTCGGCAACGTCGAAGCGATCGACACCGCCATGCGCCTCGGCGCGCATCATCCGATGGGCCCGCTCGAACTCGCCGACTTCATCGGACTCGATACCTGCCTGTCGGTCATGCAGGTGCTGCACGAGGGGCTGGCCGATTCGAAGTACCGGCCGTGCCCGCTGCTAGTGAAATACGTCGAGGCCGGCTGGCTCGGCCGCAAGACGCAACGCGGCTTCTACGACTACCGCGGCGAAAAGCCGGTGCCCACGCGCTAAGCGAACTTCAACAGGTTCAGGACGGCCGGCGCTGTGACCGTGAGCCAAGTCAGGCTTTGCGCACCACGACTTCGCCCGGACCCATCCCGCGCTTTACTTTTTCGGCGGCGGTCCAGGCTTGGAAGACTTGGGCGGGCGGCGCGTCGAAGCGGCGCTTGACGGTGAGACTTGGTTTGGTGGCGACGGTAGGCGTGAATCCGCCTGCAAGAACGCGTCGAGTTGGTCGAGACGGTCGCTCCAGAAGCGCTGATACTGATTGAACCATTCATTGGCCTCGTGCATGGGCTCGGCGCGCAGCCGGCAGGAGACCGTGCGCCCGTTCTTGGCGCGGGTGACCAACCCCGCCTCCGCCAGCACGTCGAGGTGCTTCATCACCGCCGGCAGTGACATCGCGAA
The DNA here is from genome assembly GCA_035501975.1 of Pseudolabrys sp. Lineage (GTDB taxonomy): Bacteria > Pseudomonadota > Alphaproteobacteria > Rhizobiales > Xanthobacteraceae > Pseudolabrys. The sequence goes on along the minus strand of DATJVE010000056.1, from coordinate 21,777 downwards.
TGGCTCGGCCAGCGCGCTGACAGAGAGGCCTTCGGCCTGGCCCAGGCGCGCCAACAGCGCGCGGCGGGTCGGGTCGGCGAGCGCGGCGAAGGTGCGGTCGAGGCCTCCGAGTCGATAGTAAACCATATGGTTAAGTAAGCTGCCTGCGACGCCCGCGTCAAGCGGCCGAGAGGGTGGCCGCCCTAAGAGTTGCTTAACCACGCGGTTCTAACCTCGCCGTACCGCAGGGCGCGTTCGTCATGTATCGCATCGGTGCCGTTCGATTTGGCCAGTATTCCGCCTGGCAGAGCCTGCAAAACGGCCGGGCCAGAGCCTCCGCGTTTGCGGCGAACCAGGCCCTGATGTCGTCGATGAGCGACACAATGTTTGGCGCCCAGCTGACCAAAAACAGCGGGGTCGCAAACTTGGTCGTCCAGGCCGCGCTGACCCGCCTTCAGGCGGCGCAGACCTCGACTAATACCACCACGCTCCAACAGGCCGGCAGCACGCTCAACCAGTCTGCGTCGTCAATCTCGTCGACCGGCTCGGTGCTCAATACCGTCGCGTAAGCACCCGCTCGGCAGGCGCCGGCGTTCATCATTCCTTGATAATCGCCGCCCTAGAACTAAGCGCTCCATGGACCCAACTTCTCTCGCCACAGCCATGGTCGGCGCCCAGATGAGCCAAATGCAAATGGCCATCGCGGCGAAGATGATGCGCATGAACGCGGACAGCGCCGCATCGGTCGTGCAGATCGTCGACGCCGCTCAGAAGAATATGCAGAGCCTCGCCAACGTCGCCACCGGCGTCGGGCAAAACGTCAACATCACGGCTTAGCATCGAGCCGCCGCGCTTAGCGCGGCAAGCGGCGCAATCAATCAGCTCTTGCCAAGCGCCGCCTCGATCAGCTTGACCGCGTCGTCGCTCGCCCATTCGGCCGGTCCGGCGATGGTGCCGAGCTCGCAGCCATGCGGGTCGATCAGCAAGGTGGTCGGCATGCCGAAGGCGCGGCCGATCTCCTTCAAGTCCTGGAAAGTCCTGGCGGTCGGATCGGCATAGTAGGCGAGGCTTTGGATGCCGATGTCCTTGAGAAACGCCTTCGGCTTGTCGGGATCGCGGGTATCGATATTGACCGCCACGACCTCAAAGCCGGGGCTGCCGAGCTTGCGCTGCAACGCGTCCAGCGTCGGCATTTCCTTGCGGCAGGGCACGCACCAGGTGGCCCACAGGTTGAGCAGCACCGTGCGCCCGCGCCACTGGGCGAGCGTCAGCGGCTTGCCGCTGGCATCCTGGAACGACAGGTCGGGCACCTTCAGCGGGCTCTTGGCCATGTTCACGGCGGCCACCTCGCCGTGCGCCAAAGGCGCCAGTTTCTTGGCCAATTCCACCGCCGGCCGGCAGGCCGCATCGCCGCCCGCATTGCCTGTCAGGGTGGCAATCCCGTATACCCCGGCCAGCCCAACAGCCACGCCGGTGAGACCCCCGGCAAGGATCATGGCCAGGTATCGTCTGCTGGCGGTGGATCGTGGATTTTGGGGCATAGCGGCGGGAATTCGGTGGTTAGGCCAAGAGCACTAACATGAGCAACAAAATGTGGGGCGGGCGGTTTGTGTCAGGCCCCGGCGCCATCATGGAGGAGATCAACGCCTCCATCGATTTCGACAAGGCTCTCTACCGCCAGGACATCGCCGCGTCCAAGGCCCACGCCGACATGCTGGCCAAGCAAGGCATCATTACGGCGGACGATGCGAAAAAGATCGCTCACGGTCTAGACACGATTCTGTCAGAGATGGCGAGCGGGACGTTTTCCTTTAAGCGGGTGCTGGAAGACATCCACATGAACGTCGAGGGCCGGCTGTCCGAGCTGATCGGCGAGGCGGCCGGACGGCTGCACACGGCGCGTTCGCGCAACGACCAGGTGGCAACCGATTTCCGGCTGTGGGTGCGCGACACCATCGATGCGCTCGACGCGTCGCTTGCCGCCTATCAGCACGCGCTGGCCGACAAGGCCTTCGCGCACGCCGGCACTGTGATGCCGGGCTTGACCCATATGCAGACGGCGCAGCCGGTGACCTTCGGTCATCATCTGCTTGCCTATGTCGAGATGGCGGCGCGCGACCGCGGCCGCTTCGCCGACGCGCGCAAAAGGCTCAACGAATCGCCGCTCGGCTCGGGCGCGCTTGCCGGCACCTCGTTTACGCTCGACCGCGAGATGACGGCGAAGGCGCTCGGCTTCGACCGGCCGGCGGCCAATTCGCTCGATGCCGTATCCGACCGCGACTTTGTCATGGAGACGCTCGCGGCGGCATCGATCGCGGCGGTGCATTTGTCGCGGCTCGCCGAGGAGATCGTGATCTGGACTTCGCCGCTCACCGGCCTGGTGAAGCTCTCCGACAAGTTCACCACCGGCTCCTCGATGATGCCGCAAAAGCGCAACCCGGACGCCGCCGAGTTGGTGCGCGCCAAGAGCGGCCGTGTGATCGGCGCGCTCTCGGCCTTGCTGATTGTCATGAAGGGCCTGCCGCTCGCCTACGCCAAGGACATGCAGGAGGATAAAGAGGGTGCCATGGACGCGCTCGCCGCGCTGGCGCTGTCTCTCGCGGCGATGACCGGCATGGTGGCCGACCTCGAGCCCGACACCGCGCGCATGAAGAAGGCGGCCGGCGAAGGCTACGCCACCGCCACCGATCTCGCCGACTGGCTGGTGCGGACGCTGAAGATGCCATTCCGCGACGCCCATCATGTCACCGGCCGCATCGTCGCCAAGGCGGCGGAAGCGGGCGTGCCCCTGCACCGGCTGCCGCTCGCCGCCATGCGCGAGATCGAGCCGCGCATTTCCGACGGCGTGTTCGGCGTTCTTTCTGTCGACAAATCGGTGAAGAGCCGCACCACGTTCGGAGGCACCGCGCCCAAGAACGTGCGGACGCAGGCGAGGAAGTGGCTGCGCAAGCTGGAAAAGGAGAAATCCTGACTGGGCCAGCCAGGTTTGGCCTTGTTTACCTGGTTTGCTATGGTGCCTGCGCATGATCCCGAAAAGTGGGAACCGGTTTTCGGATAAGATCATGCGCCGGCAAGACTTCCAAGGAGCGCACTGCTTGAGCCGTTTTCACGATCGCCGCTTTCTCCGTCTCGCTCTGATCGGCTTAGCTGCCGCCGCGCTCGGCCTTGCCGCCTGCGGCCGCAAGGGGGCGCTCGACCCGCCGCCCAGTTCCTCGCTTGCCGGCGAGCAGCAACCGGCAAACCCATTGAGCAGCCCCCTGGTGGCGCCGATCGGCAGTCAGCCTAAGAGCACCGGCGTCAACGCGCAGACCGCCCAGGCCCCGAAGAAACACATTTTCCTCGACGATCTGCTGAACTGAGCCTCGTCAGATGCACCACTTCGCTTATCGCGACGGCGTTCTGCACGCCGAGGCGGTTAGCCTCGATACGCTCGCCGAAGCGGTCGGGACGCCGTTCTATTGCTATTCGACCGCGACGCTGACGCGCCACTACAAGGTCTTCGCCGGCGCCTTTGCCGACGTCGATGCGCTTGTCTGCTACGCCATGAAGGCGAATTCCAACCAGGCGGTGGTGGCAACGCTCGCCAAGCTCGGCGCCGGCGCCGACGTGGTGTCGGAAGGCGAATTGATGCGCGCGCGGCTCGCCGGCGTGCCGGCCGACAAGATCATGTTCTCCGGCATCGGCAAGACCGCGCGCGAGCTCGCGCTCGCGGTCGACGAGAACATCCTTTGCATCAATGTGGAATCCGAGCCGGAGCTGGAACTTTTGTCGGCGATCGCGTCGAGCAAGGGCCGCGCGGCCAAGATTTCCGTGCGCGTCAATCCCGACATCGACGCCAAGACGCATCACAAGATCGCCACCGGCAAGGCCGAGAACAAGTTCGGCATTCCGATCAGCCGCGCCCGCGACGTCTATGCGCGGGCAGCGAAATCGCCCGGCATCAAGGTCACCGGCGTCGACATGCACATCGGCAGCCAGATTACCGATCTCGATCCCTTCGATAATGCGTTCTCGCTGCTCGCCGATTTTGTGCGCACGCTGCGCGGCGACGGCCACACGATCGCGCATGTCGATCTCGGCGGCGGCCTGGGCATTCCCTATCTCGACGACAACGAGCCGCCGCCGCATCCGGACGCCTATGCCAAGATGGTCAAGCGGGCGACGCGCGATCTCGATTGCCGGCTGATCTTCGAGCCGGGCCGGCTGATCGTCGGCAATGCCGGCGTCCTGGTCACGCGCGTTTTATTCGTGAAGCACGGCGAAGCGAAGCATTTCGTGGTGGTCGACGCCGCCATGAACGATCTCATCCGCCCCACCCTCTATGACGCGCACCACGAGATCCGGCCGGTCGCTGAGCCCTCCGCTGCGGCGCGCCGCATCCGCGCCGACGTGGTTGGGCCGGTCTGCGAAAGCGGCGATTTCCTCGCCCTCAATCGCGATCTGGCGGAACCGGCGCGGAGCGCCTTGCTGGCGGTGATGTCGGCGGGCGCCTATGGCGCGGTGCAGGCCGGTACCTACAACACGCGGCCGCTGGTGCCGGAAGTGCTGGTGAACGGCGCGCAATGGGCGCTCGTCCGTCCCCGCCTTGAAGTTGACCAATTGATTGCGCTCGATCGCATGCCGGACTGGCTCTAGGCACATGAAACCCGCGCATGGCCCGGGAATTGCCTGCGTGGTAGCCTAAGCGACGTGAATCGCCTGAGCCCGGGCGACGGAGCGGCTTTTGGACGATTTGGACCAGCAGCCAAAGCAGCAGCAAAGTCCGGCGCGGCTTCTGCTCGCGCGAGCGCTTAAGCGCGCGCGCGGCAGCCTGTTGTGGGAGCGGCTGTGGCCCGCGCTCGCCGTCCTGGCGACCGCGCTCGGACTGTTCCTGGCATTTTCCTGGGCCGGGCTCTGGCTGGTGCTGCCGCCGCTGGCGCGCGCCATCTGCCTGATCGTCTTTGTGATCGTCACCGCCGTCGCGGCGGCGCCGTTGACGATGCTGCGGCTGCCCAGCGTCGCCGACGGCCTGCGCCGGCTCGACCGCAACAGCGGGCAAACGCACCGACCGGCCACGGCGGTCATCGACGAGATCGCCGCCAACCAGCACGATCCGATCGCGCAGGCGCTCTGGCAGGCGCACGTCGAGCGCGCGTTGCTCTCGGCGCGCAAACTCAAGGCCGGCTGGCCGTCGCCGCGGCTCGCCCGGCGCGATCCCATGGCGCTGCGCGCGCTGGTGCTCATTCTGGCGGTCGCGGCGTTTTTCGCCGCCGGCGGCGAACGCTGGAAACGCATCGCCGCCGCCTTCGACTGGCATGGCGTGGTGGCGCCGGCGAATTTCCGCATCGATGCCTGGGTGACGCCGCCGAATTATACCGGCAAGCCGCCGGTGATGCTCGCCGGTTTGCGCCCGGGTGAAACGGCGCAAGCCGGTGGGCCAGTCGCGGTGCCGGCCGGCAGCGAACTGGTGATCCGCGGAAGCGGCAATGTGCACTTCGACGTCGCGCGCAAGGGCGGCCTCGAGCCGGTGCCGGAGGACGCCCACGCGGCGCTGCCGGCGGGCAGCGAGGAACGGCGCTTCACGATCAAGAGCGATGGCTCGGCGACTTTGCAGGGCATCGGCGGCGGCAACCTGTCGTGGGCATTCACCGCCGTCCCCGACCGCGCGCCGACCATTGCGTTTATCAAAGCGCCGGAGCGGCAAGCGCGCGGCTCGTTGCGGCTCGACTACAAGATGGATGACGACTACGGCGTGGTCGAAGCGCATGCCGAATTCGCGCTGAAGGACGACGATGCGCCGGCCGAAGCGCATCCGCTGTTCAAGGCGCCGGAATTCCCGCTAACGCTACCGCAGGCGCGCACCCGCGCCGGCGCGGCGCAAACAACGCGCGACCTCACCGAGCACCCTTGGGCGGGCGCCAAAGTCGAGATCGCGCTGGTGGCGCGCGACGAAGCCGGCAATCAAGGCCGCAGCGAGCCGGTCGAGTACCAGCTTCCCGAACGCATCTTCGTCAAGCCGGTGGCGCGCGCCTTGGTCGAGCAACGCCGCATGCTGGCGCTCGACGCCAATGCCAAGCCGCTGGTGCTCACCGCGCTTGACGCGCTCGCGCTCGCGCCGGAGAAATTCACGCCCGAAGCCTCGGTCTATCTCGGCCTGCGCGCGATCTATCACGAGCTCGATCAGGCCAAGAGCGACGACCAGCTGCGCGAGGTAGTGGCGCGCATGTGGGACATGGCGGTGCATCTCGAGGACGGCAACGTCAGCCAGGCCGAGCAGGCGCTGCGACAGGCGCAGGACGCGCTGCGCCAAGCGCTGGAACGCGGCGCCAGCGACGAAGAGCTCAAGAAGCTGATGGATGATCTGCGCGCCGCCATGGACAAGTACTTGCAGGCGCTGGCGGAAGAGCTGCGCAAGAATCCGCAGCAGCTGTCGCGTCCGCTCGACCGCAACACCCGCATGCTCAGCGAGCGCGATTTCAAGAGCATGCTCGATCGCCTCGAGAATCTGGCGCGCTCCGGCAACAGGGATGCCGCGCGTCGGCTGCTCGACGAAATGCAATCGATGCTGGAGAACCTGCAGATGGCGCGTCCGGGCGCGCAGGGCGACGATAGCGACGACGACATGATGTCCGCGCTCGACGAATTGGGCGACATGATTCGCAAGCAGCAGCAACTGCGCGACAAGACCTTCAAGCAGGGTCAAGACGCGCGGCGCGACCGTCAGCACCAGCAGCAAGGCCAGGGCCAGCAGCAATTTGGCGATCTGCGCCAGGACCAGCAGTCGCTGCGCGACCGCCTCAACAAGCTGCTCGAGCAATTGCGCCAGCGCGGCCTCGGCAATCCCAATCAGCAGCAGCAGGGGCGGGGCGAAAAGGGTCAGGGCGAAAGCGATATGGATAAGCTCGGCAGCGCCGGCGAGGCCATGGGCGAGGCCGAAGGCGAGCTCGGCCAGGGCGACGCCGACAGCGCGGTCGATAGCCAGGGCCGCGCGCTCGAGGCGATGCGCAAGGGCGCGCAGGGGCTGGCGCAGTCGATGCAGCAGAACGGCGTTGGCCAGGGTCCCGGCCAGCCTGGCCGCAACGGCCGCGCCCGCGCGCAGCAGGACACCGATCCGCTCGGCCGGCCGATGCGCGGCCGCGAATATGGCGACGACGTCACCGTCAAAGTGCCTGGCGAGATCGACGCCCAGCGCGCCCGCCGCATCCTGGAAGAGCTGCGTAAGCGCTACGGCGAGGGCTACCGCCCGCAGCTCGAGCTCGATTATATCGAGCGGCTGCTGAAGGATTTCTGATCGATCCGTTCTTCGGCGCGGGCGGACTGTTGACCGGCCTGTCGCTCCGCATTGACTGCGCGCGGCCGCTGGCTGCAAAAGATGGCAGCCGGTGAATTGCGGCGGAAGCGGGCAGGTGCGTCCTATGAAGATCTCCATCCTCGACGACTACTTCGATACGATCCGCACGCTCGACTGCTTTCACAAACTCGACGGCCACGAGGTTAAGATCTGGAACGATCACGTTCAGGACGTCGATCAACTGGCGGGGCGGCTCAAGGACACGGAAACCCTGGTCCTGATCCGCGAGCGGACCAAGATCCGCAAGCCGCTGCTCGAGCGGTTGCCCAAGCTCAAGCTCATCAGCCAGCGCAGCGTCTATCCGCATATCGACGTCGACGTCTGCACGAAACTCGGCATCGTCGTGTCCTCCAGCCAGCATCCCGGCGCGCCCTGCTACGCCGCCGCCGAACTGACGTGGGGCCTGACGCTCGCCGCGGTGCGGCAGATTCCTCAGCAGATGGCCTCGCTCAAAGCCGGCGCCTGGCAAATCGGCGTCGGCTCGACGCTGCGCGGCAAGACGCTGGGAATTTTCGGCTACAGCAGGATCGGCCGCGAAGTTGCCGGCTACGGGCAGGCCTTCGGCATGGCGGTTAAGTTCTGGGCGCGCGAGGCGTCGATGGCAAAGGCGCGCAACGATGGCTACGCCACGGCGGCCAGTAAGCAGGCGTTTTTCGAAGAGTCCGACGTGTTGACTTTGCACATGCGGCTGCTCGATGCCACCCGCGGCATCGTCACCGCCGCCGATCTCGCCCGCATGAAGCCCACGGCGCTGATCGTCAACACCAGCCGCGCGCCGCTGATCGAACCGGGCGCGCTGGTTGCGGCGCTCAAGGCGGGGCGTCCGGGAATGGCCGCGGTCGATGTCTTTGAAGAGGAGCCCGTGCGCGACACCCATCACCCGCTGCTGACGTTGCCCAATGTGATTGCCACGCCGCATATCGGTTACGTGACGCGCGAGGAATACCAAACGCAATTCGTGGAAATCTTCGATCAGATCGCCGCCTATCAGACCGGCCGTCCGATCAATGTGGTCAATCCCGAAGTGCTGACATCGCCGAAGTTGCGCCGATAGAGACGCCCCTTCCGCCGTTTTGCCGGACCCTGTATTTTGCTGAAAACCGCAAAACGATAATAAAGGGAGGACCACCATGACACTTCGGCGCAGAACTTTTCTTCATCTTGCCGCGGGCGCGGCCGCATTGCCGGCTGTGTCCGGTCTCGCATGGGGGGATACCTATCCCTCGCGGCCGGGGCGCATCGTCGTCGGCTTTCCACCGGGCACCTCGTCCGACATCTGCGCCCGTCTCATTGGCCAGTGGCTGTCGGAAAAGCTCGGCCCGCAATTCGTCGTCGAGAACCGGCCCGGCGCCGGCACCAATATCGCTGCCGAGACGGTCGTGCAGGCCTCGCCGGATGGATACACGCTTTTGTGGATCACGCAGACCAACGCCATCAACGTGACCCTCTACAGATCGCTCAAATTCGACTTCACCAAGGACATCGAACCCGTCGCCGGCGTCATTACCGTCCCGACGGTGATGATGGTCAATCCGCAAGTGCCGGCGAAGACCGTTCCGGAGTTCATCGCCTATGCCAAGGCCAACCCGGGCAAGATCAACATGTCGTCGCCCGGCATCGGCAGCGCCAACCATGTGCTCGGCGAATTGTTCCAGATGATGACCGGCACCAAGCTCACGCACGTTCCCTATAAGGGCAGCCAGTTCCCCGATCTGCTCAGCGGACAGGTGCAGGTCACGTTCAATCCGTTGCCATCGTCGATGGCCTTCATCAAAGACGGCAAGCTACGCGCCTTGGCTGTCACCGCGACCAAGCGCCAGGCGGTGTTGCCGGACGTGCCGACCGTGAGTGAGTCCGTGCCAGGTTATGACGGGACCGCATGGTTCGGCATTGGCGCGCCGAAAAATACGCCGAAGGACATCGTCGACAAGCTCAACAGCACGATCAACGCCGGCCTCGCCGATCCGACGCTCAAGAAAAAGCTCGAGGACCTGGGCGGCGTGCCGATGGCGGTCACTTCCGCCGACTTCGCCAAGTTCATCGCCAATGAAACCGAGAAGTGGGGCAAGGTGGTGAAGTTCGCGAACCTCAAAGTGGATTGATGGCTGAAATCGCAACGCCCTTTCGGCAAAACTTCAGTCCGCAAGCGCGAAGGGCAGAACCGCGATGGCGGTGACATCGCAGTTATGCGAGCGGATCGCCGCCACCGACTATGAAAATCTCGGCACGCCGGCAATCGAGGCCGCGCGCCGGCTGGTGCTCGACGGCATCGCCATCGCGATCGCCGGCACCGAGGAAGAGGCGCTCCAGATCCTGGCGGCCTATCACAAGGAGCAGGGCGGGGCCGCCCAGGCGACCGCGATCGGCAACGGTTTTCGTCTCAACACGGCGGCGGCGGCGGCGCTCAACGGCGCCGCCATGCACGTGCTCGACTTCGAGCCGATGTGGAGCCCGGCCAACCACGCGTTATCGACGACGCTGGCGGGCGTGCTGGCGCTGGCCGAGGCGCGCGGCGCAACCGGCCGCGAGATCCTCTCCGCGCTGGTCAAGGGCGTGGAGATGCAGGGCTGGATTCGCCAGGCGTCCGGCCAATACGAGGCGAGTACCAGCCGGTTTCATCCGCCCGGCGCCGTCGGTCCGCTCGGCGCCGCCGTCGCGGCCGGACATCTTCTTAAGCTCGATCCCGATCGGCTCGCCTATGCCATCGGCATCGCGGCGTCCCGCGCGGGCAGCGTACTGGCCAATGCCGGCACCATGACCAAATCGACGCATTGCGGCCATGCCGCTGCGCTGGGGCTTGAATCGGCGCTTCTTGCGGCGCGCGGCTTCACCGCCAACGCCGCGGTGTTCGAAGCCGCGCAAGGTTACGTGCCGGCTTTCTACGGCGATGGCTTCAAGATCGACGAGATGCTCGGCTTCGGCCGCGCGCCGTTCCGCGTTGTCGACCCGGGCTATGCGATCAAGATGTTTCCGAGCCAGTTCGGGACGCATTTCGGCATCACCGCCGGTCTCGAACTGCACCCGAAAATCCTCGATGCGACGGCCATTCGCCGCGTGGTGCTGACCGCGCCGGTGATGGCCTATGTCGACCGGCCAAAGCCGAAGAAGGGTCTCGAGGGCAAGTTCTCCCTGCAATACACCGCCGCTGCCGCGCTGCTCGATGGCAGGGTTGGCATTCGCACCTTCACCGATGCGCGGCTCGCCAGCGCCGATATGCAGGACTTGCTCGGCAAATTCGAGGTGCGGCTCGACCCCGCCATCCCCGGCCGTTTCGAGGACATGCACGTGCTGCTGCGCGTCGAGCTCGACGGCGGCCGCGTGCTGGAGACGCGCTGCAACGGCCCGCGCGGCAAGTGGGGCACCCCGCCGATCAGCGAGACCGAGCATCTCGTCAAGGTGCGCGACTGTCTGGCGACGCGGCTCGAACCGGCCTCGGCCGAACGCGTGATCGTCCTCGCCCGGCGCATCGACGATCTCGACGCTGCCGGCGTGCGCAATCTGATGCAGTTGGCTGGCTGCTTCGCCTGATCGAAGCTGGCAGGATTAATGACGCAGGTGCAGCGCCTCGCGTACGGCGCCCCTGATCTGGTCGACTGAAAACGGCTTGGCGATCACGTCATGCACCAGCGCGTCGAGGCCGTGTGCGCGCTCGCGATGGTCGGCGTATCCGGTCATCAGCATGATGGCGAGGTCCGGATGATCGCGTCCGGCGGCGAGCGCCAGCGCAATGCCGTCCATCACCGGCATCTTCACGTCGCTCAGCAACAGGTCGAATTGTCCGTTCTGCCGGTTGATCGCCTCGAGCGCCGCCGCGCCGTCGCTGGCGGCAGTCAATTCGTGGCCGTCCTCGTTGAGCGCGCGAACCACCATGTCGCGGACCGCATCGTCGTCTTCGGCGATCAGGATCTTCGCCATGGCGCTATTTCCCGACGGCGTCTTGGGCGGTGAGAAAGCGGACCATCACGTCGGTGGCGTCGACCTTCGGCACCGGAATCTGGCTATGGAATTCCGCCTTGGCGCCAGGCTCGAGGATGCTGCGCGGCGGCGCCATGGTCCAGGTGTAGACCTCCTGGCCGGTCGCGTTGCGCACGGCGAAACGCAGCCGCGGCACGCCGACCGGCTTGCCGGCTTCGCTGACGATTGAGCCCTGCACGGTCAGCATGGTGATGCCGCCGGCGTCTTCGCTCGATAGCTTCACGTTTTCGAACTTGAGATTGCGCAGATTGACCGGCAGCCCGATGGCGGCGAACAGCGAGGCGGTCTGCGGCAGATAGCGCACCACTTCGTTGCGCGCGCCGACCACCGCGACGTTGCAGGCGATCAGCACCAGAATGACCGCGGTCCAGCGCGAGGAGCGGCGCGATTGCTTGCGGCGTGCCTGCAGCACGCGGCGGCGGGTGTCGAAACTGGCGGCGTCTTCGCTGTCGGCTTCGGTCGCTTCCGGCTCGTGCTCGATCGGCGGCACCAAAGGCGGCGCGTCGGTGATGGTGGCCGGCTCGGCTTCCGCGACGGGCTCGGGGGCAGCGGGGAGTTCGGCGGGCGGGGAGGCCGGCGCTTCCGGCGGAGCGGTGGTTTCGGGTTCGGGCGGAGCCGGCGGTGCTTCGGCCTCGGGGGCCGGCGTCGGCTCGGGCTGTAGCGCAGGGACATCCGCGCCTGCAGCAGCTGGCGGTTCGGCTTCGACCAGTGGCGGGGCCGGCTCGGCCGGCGGAGGCGGCGTTTCGACGGCCGCGGCGCGGGCGGCACGGGTCGGCTGGGCCTGCGCTTCCGCCGCGACGGGTTCGGCGACGGCCACCGGTTCTGGCGTGGGTTCGGGGCCGCCGGCAAACCAGGACGCCTTGCAGCGGGCGCAACGCACATTGCGCCCGGCCGCACCAAGGCTGGCCTGGTCGATCATGTAAGAGGTGGCGCAACTCGGGCAGACGATCAGCATGTCAGCAAAGCCAGTTCTGGGGCGGAAACCTAGCAGCCGACCGTTAATGGACTGGAAACCATGCCCGCCTTTGGGAGGCTAGGGGATAGGGCCGGTTTGGCCGCCCTTTGCCGCTGGCGGGGCCGCGATAATGCTGTAAAAGCGCAGGTCTTGACCGAAAACGGGGCCGCGGCCGGTATCGGCGTGGGGCTTCCGCGGGCCGCCGGCCAGGGTCGTTCCACGGGTCGAGAAGCGATTTTTCGGAGAGGGACGTGGTCCGATTCGAGAACGTGGGTTTGCGCTATGGGCTCGGGCCCGAGGTCCTGCGCGACCTCAGTTTCCACATCGAGCCGCATTCCTTCCAGTTCCTCACCGGGCCCTCCGGCGCCGGCAAGACTTCGCTGCTACGGCTGTTGTTTTTGTCGCTCAAGCCGACGCGCGGGCTGATCACCCAATTTGGCCACGACGTCGCCACCCTGTCGAAAGATGCGGTGGCGACGCTGCGCCGCCGGATCGGCATCGTCTTTCAGGATTTCCGCCTGCTCGATCATATGACGACCTATGAGAACGTCGCGCTGCCGCTGCGCGTGATGGGCCGTCGCGAGGCCAGTTACCGCGACGAGGTGATCGAGCTGCTCAACTGGGTTGGGCTCGGCGAGCGCATGTGGGCGCTGCCGCCGGTGCTCTCGGGCGGCGAGAAACAGCGCGCGGCGATCGCGCGCGCGGTCATCGCACGTCCGCAATTGCTGCTCGCCGACGAGCCGACCGGCAACGTCGATCCGTCGCTGGCGCAGCGGCTGCTGCGGCTGTTTATCGAGCTCAACAAATCGGGAACCTCGGTGGTAATCGCCACCCACGACATCGCCTTGATGGACCAGTACGATGCGCGCCGGCTGGTGCTGCACGAAGGCCGGCTGCATATCTACGACTGAGGAGCGCATGATGCCGAAAAGTGGGTACGGGTTTTCGGACAAGATCATGCGCAAAGGAAAAAATTAATGGTGGATGTGGCGAGAGACGAGATGACGGTGGCGCCACGCGTCGCGGGCGGACCGCTGCCGCGTTTCGAGACGCCGCTGGTGCCACGCAATTCGATCTCTGGCCGAGCGCTGATCGCCGTCGTTGCCATCATGACGTTCCTCGCTTCGCTCACCACCGGCGCGGTGATGCTGGTTGCCGGCGCGGCGAGCGAATGGCAGTCGGACGTGGCGCGCGAGGTCACCATCCAGATCATCCCGGCGCCCGGGCGCGATCTCGACGCCGCGGCCAGCAAAGCGGCGACCGCGGCGCGCGCCTTTCCCGGCATCGGCGACGTGCGCATCTATTCGAAAGCGGAATCCTCCAAGCTCTTGGAGCCCTGGCTGGGCAGCGGGCTCACGCTCGACGAACTGCCGGTGCCGCGGCTGATCGTGGTCAAGATCGCGCGCGGCGCCGCGCCAGATATTCCGCAATTGCGGCGCATGCTGGCCGAACAGGTGCCGGGCGCGACGCTTGACGATCATCGCGGCTGGATCGACCGCATGCGCGCCATGGCGGGGACCGCGGTGGCTGCGGGCGTCGCCATCCTGCTGTTGGTGATCGCCGCCACCATGCTTTCGGTGACCTTCGCTACGCGCGGCGCCATGGCGACCAACAAGCCGGTGATCGAGGTGTTGCACTTCGTCGGCGCCAAGAACGGCTTCATCGCCGGGCGGTTCCAACGCCACTTCCTGTTGCTCGGCCTGCAAGGCGGCGGCATCGGTGGCGGCGTCGCCATCGTTCTGTTCGCGCTGGCGGGTCTCGTCAGCCGCTGGTTTGCGGCAACGCCAGGCGCCGAGCAGACCGCCGCCTTGTTTGGATCCTTCTCCATCGGCCTTGCCGGCTATCTCGCGGTGCTCGGGCAAGTCGTGCTCATCGCCCTGGTGACGGCGGCGACGTCGCGGCATACCGTGAACCGGACCCTCGGCTCGATCGACTGACATGCTTGCCAGTATTGCGCGTTTCATCGGCTTTCTCACTATGACCGCGGGCGCCGCCGGCGCCGTGCTGCTGGGCGCCGGATTCTGCTGGTACTTGCTGAAGGTCCCGGCCGAGGAAGTGGCGCTCGACCGCAACGCCGACGGCATCGTGGTGCTGACCGGGGCCGCCGCGCGCATTCCCGATGCCATCGAGCTCCTGGCGACCGACCACGGCAAGCGGCTGCTGATCAGCGGCGTGCATCGCGACACCCGCGCGCGCGAGATCGCCCGGCTGACCCCGGTCTACGCCAAATATTTCGCCTGCTGTATCGATCTCGACCGCTCCGCGCTCAATACCTTCGGCAACGCGCTGGAGACCAAGCGCTGGGCGCGCGAGCACAATTTCAACTCGCTGATCGTGGTGACCTCGAACTGGCACATGCCGCGCGCCATGGCCGAACTCGAGCATCAGCTGCCCGACGTGACGCTGATCTCCTTCCCGGTGATCTCGCCGAAGATGAGGGATCAGCCGTGGTGGTCCAATTTCGACGCCGTGCGCTTGCTGTTCGCGGAATATCTGAAGTACCTATTCGCGCTCGCGCGCATGCATTTCGACAGCGACACGGCTTGAGGGGGCGCCGCCGGTGATCCTCGTTCGCTCGCTTCTGTTCAACGCGCTGTTCTACCTGAACACGGCGCTATGGCTGACGATCGCGCTGCCGACGTTCTTGTTGCCCTATCGCGGCATCATCGCGGTGGCCAAAACCTGGGGCCGCTGCAATCTCGTGCTGCTGCGCCTTGTCGCCGGCATCGACTACGAGATCAGGGGCCGGGAGAAAATGCCGCGCGGGCCGATCATCGCCGCCGCCAAGCACCAATCGGCGTGGGAAACGTTCGCGCTGTTATGGCTGTTCGACGACCCGACCTTCATCATCAAGCGCGAATTGCAATGGATACCGATCTTCGGCTGGCTCACCATCAAAGGCCGCATGGTGCCGGTCGATCGCGGCGCCGGCTCGAAGGCGATGTCGATGATGACCGAGCGGGCGCGCATCGAACTCGCCAGGGGCCGCCAGCTGGTGATTTTCCCGGAAGGCACGCGGCGGGCGGCCGGCGCCGAACCGCGCTACAAATACGGCGTGGCGCAGCTTTACGCCGCCGAAGGCGTGCCCTGTGTGCCGATCGCGCTCAATTCCGGACTGTTCTGGCCGCGCCGCTCGATCCTGCGCTATCCCGGCACCATCCTGGTCGAGGTGCTCGATCCGATTCCGCCCGGGCTCGACAAGGACGTCTTTTTCGCGCGCCTGCAGGACGACATCGAAACGGCGACGGCGCGCTTGCTCGCCGAAGCGAAAACCCGCTGAACGTCATTCCGCCGCTTCGTGCGCGCCCTTGAGCCGTTCGGCCAAGAGGTGCAGGTCGCGGTCGCGGTAACCCTGCGCCTCGATCTCCTTGACCGTCGCCAGGACGTAGTCGCGGTTGTTGCCGGAGCGGCCGTGGCCTTGCCGCACCAGATGCAGCTTCTGCTCGAACGTCAGGCGGCCGGCATATTGCTCGTGGCCGCGATCCACCACGTAGCAGAGCGCGTGCACCGCCTGTTGCGGGTCGTCGTCGAGCCAGACCGAGCGCCAGGCCTCGCGATAGACATGGGTGACCTGCTCGCGCGCGCGCAGATAGTCGATCGTGGGTGTGCGTTTGGCGGCCGCCACTCGGTAGGCGATGCCGCGGCAGTTGCCGCCACGATCGAGGCCAAGCACCAGGCCGGGCTTTTCCGGCGTGCCGCGGTGCACGAAGGAATAGACGCAGAGCGCGCGGTGGGCGCCGACCAGGCGGGCGGTGCGCCGCTCCAGGTGATCGAATCCCGGCCGCCACATCAGCGATCCATAGGCGAAGACCCACAGATCTTCGCCGCTTTGCCCGTGCTTTTTGCTCATCGGGGTTTTAGTCGCACCACGCCGTTGACAGGGTCCGGCGGCCGCGCTCGCGTATCAGGCCGGTCGTTTTGGCGCAACCCAAAAGCCGGTCTGACGCGTTAGGATAAAGGCGCAGAAACGCCTTATTCGGCAGGTGTGACAGCCGCGATGGCCAAGCGTTCCAAACGATCCCGCTCCGCGCGCCGGCGCAACCGGCGCTATATCGGCATCCTGCTCCTCTTTGTCGCGCTGGTCGGCGGCTGGAGCTGGTTCTGGCACTACGCCGCCGGCCGCGCCGAAATCGCCATCGCCGGCTGGCGCGCGCGCGAGGCCAAGGCCGGGCGCGTCTATACCTGCGGCTCGCAGACGATCGGCGGCTATCCGTTCCGCATCGAGGTGAACTGCGGCGAGGCCTCCGCGCTGTTCCGCGGCACCCGGCCGCCGGTTGAGATCAAGAGCGGCGCACTGCTGATGGCCGTGCAGGTCTACGATCCGACCTTGCTGATCACCGAATTTCATGGGCCCCTTACCGTCGCCGATCCGGGAAAATCGCCGTTCCTCGTGGTCAATTGGAAGCTCGGCCAGTCGAGCCTGCGCGGCACGCCGGCGGCGCCGCAGCGCGTGTCGCTGGTGTTCGACGATCCGACGGTCGATCGCGTCGATGGCGCCGCGCGGCAGAATGTACTGCACGCCAAGCGCATCGAACTCCACGGGCGCATCATCGAGGGTTCGGTGACCGACCACCCGGCGATCGAGATCGTGACCCGGCTGCGGCAGGCCGCGGCGCCCACGTTGCATCCCGCCGCGGCGCGCCCGCTCGACGCCGACATCACCGCGGTGCTGCGCGGCCTGAATGATTTCTCGCCCAAGCCTTGGCCGGCGCGCTTCCGCGAAATGCAGGCGGCGGGCGGGCGCATCGACATCGCGGACGCGCGCGTGCAGCAGGGCGACACGATCGCCGTCGGCAACGGCAGCCTGGCGCTCAGCGCCAACGGTCGGCTCGACGGGCAGTTGCGCGTGACCGTCGTCGGACTTGAGCCGTTCCTGGCCTCGATCAATGTCCAGCAGACGGTGCAGTCTTCGCCGGACATGGACAAGGTTGCCGGCGCGCTCGACCGCATCTTGCCCGGGCTTGGCGGCATGGCGCGCCAGCAGGCCACCAACTCCAATTTCTCGCTCGGCGTCATGCTGCTGGGCCAGCAGACTGTGTTGGAAGGCCGGCCGGCGGTGACGCTGCCGCTGCGCTTCGACGACGGTACGGTGTTCCTCGGGCCGATCCGGATCGGCGACACGCCGGCGCTCTTTTAAGCCGCCCACGGAAGCAAAGCTGAAAGATTCGGCGTGCATATTGCTCGGTGACTGAGCAACGAAATTCCCTGGAGGAAGGCCGTGGCCAATCCCACCTGTCCGCACTGTAACAACAACGCGTTCGAGCTTCACGAGGCCGGCGTCGCCGGCTCTAAGCGCCGCGTCTTGATGCTGCAATGTGCGAAATGCGGTACCCCGTTCGGGACGAGGGACGTTTTCGATTACGGCGCTTTGCTGCTGGAGCAGGATACCCGCATCAAGGCGATCGAACATCAAATGGCGTTGATCGCAACCCAGCTCTCGCATATCGGTCGGATCGTCACCGGGCTCGCCAACCAGCACACGATCTGAGCGGTCCTGTCGGTATTCTAATCTCCCTCGGCCGCGTAAGGCTTCGGCAGCGGCTCGATGCCGGGATGCGGGCGGCCGAAATCAGGCGCGGGTGAATCCTGGCCGATGTCGACGATGCCCTTGCGGATCGCGCGCGTGCGCGTGAAATGCTCGAACAGCGCCCTGCCGTCGCCGTTGCGGATCGCCTTGGTCAAGAGCGAGATGTCCTCGTTGAAGCGGCCGAGCATTTCCAGGACCGCGTCCTTATTGGCGAGGAAGACGTCGCGCCACATCGTGGGATCGGAGGCGGCGATGCGGGTGAAATCGCGGAAGCCGCCGGCGGAGAATTTGAGCACCTCGGAGCGCGTGACGTTCTGCATTTCGTCGGCGGTGCCGACGATGGTGTAGGCGATCAAATGCGGCAGATGGCTGGTGATCGCGAGCACCAGGTCGTGGTGGTCAGCCGTCATGGTTTCCACGTTGGCGCCGAACAGGCGCCAGAAAGCGGCGAGCTTGTCCACGGCCGTGGCGTCCGCACCTTCGGGCGGCGTCAGGATGCACCAGCGGTTGACGAACAATTCGGCAAAGCCCGCGTCGGGACCGGAATATTCGGTGCCGGCTACCGGATGCGCCGGCACGAAATGCACGGTCTTCGGCAGATGCGGCGCCATGTCGCGAACGATCGCGCCCTTGACCGAGCCAACGTCGGACACGATCGCGCCTGGTGAAAGATGCGGGCCGATCTCCTTGGCCACCTCGCCGCAGGCGCCGACCGGAATGCAGACGATCACCAGATCGGCGCCTTCGACCGCGGCGGCGTTGCTTTCCACCACCTGGTCGGCGAGGCCGAGTTCGGCCACGCGCCGGCGCGTCTGTGCTGACCGCGCTGTCGCCACGATCGAGCCGACGGCATTCTGCGCCCGCGCGGCGCGGGCGATCGACGACCCGATCAGGCCGACGCCGATCAGCGCCAGGCGGTTGAACAGCGGCGCCGGTTTGCTCACGCCGCTTTTCCCAGGAATTCCGCCAGCGCCTGCACCACCAGGCGGTTGGCCTCCTCGGTACCGACGCTCATGCGCAAAGCGTTCGGCAGCTTGTAGGCGCCGACCTGGCGCAGGATCAGGCCGCGCTTGGTGAGAAACGCGTCGGCGTCCTTGGCGGTCTTGCCCTTGGTCTCGGGGAAGTGGATGAGCACGAAATTGGCGACGCTCGGCGTCACCGGCAGTCCGAGCTTGCCGATCTCCTCGGTGAGCCAGCCGAGCCAACGCGTGTTGTGCGCGCGCGAGCGCTCGACGTGCGCCGCGTCGCGGATCGCCGCGATGCCGGCGGCGATCGCCGGCGCGTTGACGTTGAACGGTCCGCGGATGCGGTTGATCGCGTCCACAATATGCGCTGGGCCATACATCCAGCCGAGGCGGAGCGCGGCGAGGCCATAGATCTTGGAGAAAGTGCGGCACATCACGACGTTTTCCGACGTCGCCACCAACTCGATGCCGGATTCGTAGTCGTTGCGCTGCACGTATTCGGCATAGGCCGCGTCGAGCACCAACAGCACATGCGCCGGCAGCGCCTTGTGCAGCCGCTTGACCTCGTCGAACGGAATGTAGGTCCCGGTCGGATTATTCGGGTTGGCCAGGAACACGACCTTGGTGCGCGGCGACGCGCATTTGAGAATGGCGTCGACGTTGGCGGTGAAATTCGTCTCCGGCGCGACCACGGGCTTCGCCCCGGTGCCGAGCGTGGCGATCGGATAGACCAGAAAGCCATGCGTGGTGTGGATCGCCTCGTCGCCGTCGCTCAAGTAGGCGCGCGCGATCAGATTGAGCAGGTCATCGGAGCCGGCGCCGCACACGATGCGCGCCGGATCGAGCCCAAACACGTCGCCGATCGCTTCGCGTAAGGCCGAAGCCGAGCCGTCCGGATAATCTTCCAGATGCTCAGCGACCGTACGGTAAGCGGCGATCGTGCTCTCACTCGCGCCCAACGGCGTTTCGTTGGACGAGAGCTTGAACACTTTGGCGACGCCAGGCGCGCTACTCTTGCCCGGGATGTAAGGGGCGATGTCGAGTACGCCGGGGCGCGGTTGCGGTCGGTTGGCGGTCATTCACTCAACTCCAGAGGCGCGTCTCTTTCTTCTCCCTCTCCCGCCTGCGGGGGAGGTAAAGATCAGGTGGCGCCAACCGTATAGCGGGTCGCGTGGCTGCCGACGAGGGCCGCCGAACGAACCGTGGCCCCGGCCTTGACCAAGGCGGCGCTGATCGCCTCGAGCGTCACGCCCTTCGGCAGGGTGATCAGCAGAGCGGCGCCATCGAATGCGCGGTCGGGCAGGGCGATGAAATCGGCGAGCGCCGACAGCGCCTGCGCGGGCCCTGCACCCCAGCCGGAGACGCGCACGCTCCAGACCGCTGCGTCGGTCGCCATGGCGTCGGCGGCGACCCTCGAGATTACGAACACCGGCAGCGCGGCAGGATGGTCGGCACGCTCGACGAAGGGCAGGCGGGCGATGATCTTGGGCGCGGCGTCGAATTCGAGCGCGCTCCACCAGGCGCCGGCCGCCGGCACGGCGAAGGCCGGCACCAGGCCGAGGTCGCCCTTCGAGGACGACACCGCCTCCACCACCGCAGCGGCCCCCATATGCGGCACGAAAGGCACCGTGAAGCCGAAATGAAATCGCGCGGAATCGCGCATCAGGGCATCGCCCGCCGAGAGATCCGCATGCAGCGAAAACGGCGCCTGCACGTACGTGAAGGTCGAAATGATGACGCGCCAGATGCTTTCCGCGGTATCGAGCGGCAGGATGCCTTTGTGCCGCTTGACCAGCCGGCGCATCATCTCGGCCTCGCGTGCCGGGCGGAAGGCGGAGCCGGTTTCCTGGCTCTTCTTGGTGGCGATCAGCCGGTCGATGATCTCGCCACGCTCGATCAAGAGCTGGTGCATGGCCTCATCGATGCGGTCGATCTCCTTGCGCAGATCGGCAAGCGAGGCGGGCTGGGGGGTCTTGGTCATGGCCGCATTGATAGGAGGGCCGGGCTTTGAAATCAAAGAAAACGTTGACAGTAAGCTGCTAGATTGAGAGTTACCCGCCTTCTACATAAAGGCCCGCGGCCCCAAGGAGGCGTTAACGATAGGGGGCGGGGCGCGCCGGGAGCGCTAGGCGACATGGTCGAGGCCAATCCGACGAGCCCGCGGGAAGCGGAGGCTCCGCGCGAAGCGGATGAGCCGCGTGACTCGCTTGTCGTGCGCTTTGGCGCCGACCAGCCGCTCAAGCTCGACGCCGGCGTCGCGCTCTCGCCGTTCCAGATCGCCTACAACACCTACGGCACGCTCAACGCCGAGCGCTCGAATGCGGTGCTGGTGTGCCACGCGCTTACCGGCGACCAGCACGTGGCGAGCGAGCATCCGGTGACCGGCAAAGGCGGCTGGTGGGAGACCATGGTCGGCCCGGGCAAGCCGATCGACACCGACCGCTATTTCGTGCTCTGCCCCAACGTGGTCGGCGCCTGCATGGGCACCACCGGGCCATCCTCGGCCAATCCGGCGACCGGCAAGCCCTGGGGCTTGGAATTTCCCGTCATCACCATCCGCGACATGGTGCGCGCGCAGGCCATGCTGCTCGATCATCTCGGCATCGAAACGTTGTTTTCGGTGGCCGGCGGATCGATGGGCGGCATGCAGGTGCTGCAATGGGCCGCGAGCTATCCGCAGCGCGTGTTCTCGGCGCTGCCGATCGCCTGCGCCACGCGCCATTCGGCGCAGAACATCGCGTTCCACGAGGTCGGCCGCCAGGCGATCATGGCCGACCCGGAATGGCGCGGCGGGCGTTATTTGCTGGACGGCACCAACCCGCGCCGCGGTCTCGCAGTCGCGCGCATGGGCGCGCATATCACGTATTTGTCGGATGCCGCCTTGCACCGGAAATTCGGCCGCAAGTTCCAGGACCGCGAGAATCCGACCTTCTCGTTCGACGCGGATTTCGAGGTGGAATCCTACTTGCGCCACCAGGGCATTTCGTTCGTCGAGCGTTTCGACGCCAATTCCTATCTCTATCTCACGCGCGCCATGGACTATTTC
>DATJVE010000055.1:0-9894 GCA_035501975.1 Pseudolabrys sp. | reverse complement strand
GCCTCGGCATCGAGCGCCGCCAGATATTCGGCCACCGCACGCCGCTGGCGCTGTGCATCAGTCCAATCCAACTCGTCCGGCGCCTTACCGTGATAGCGGCTAGCATTCGCCTCAATCACGCTCGCGTCCACCGCAAAGCCTTCGCCCTTGATCAGCCTTGCAGCCATGCATGCCGCCACCACGCGCTCAAACACATGGCGCAGAATGTCGCTCTCCCGAAAGCGGCCGAGCCGATTAACAGAGAATGTTGAATGGTGCGGGACCTTGTCATCAAGGTCGAGCCTGCAGAACCAGCGGTAGGCTAGATTGAGGTGCACTTCTTCGCACAGCCGCCGCTCCGACCGGATGCCGTAGCAGTAACCCACGATCAGCATACGGAGCATCAGTTCGGGATCGATCGAAGGTCGGCCAATCTCGCTATAGAAACGCGCCAGCTTCTCGCGCAGATCGGCCAGTACTAAGGTCACGATCGGATTGATCCGGCGCAGTAAATGGTCTGAGGGAATGCGAGCTTCGAGGTTGAATAGATAAAACAACTGACGCTGATCACCCGTTTGCCGACCCATCATGGCCCACCTCTGCTGGTGAACGAATCAAGCAGCAGAGAATCATGCCGTGTCGACAATCACGAGGCCTTTTTCGACAGCATCGACCCAAGGCGGACGAACGCCTTGTGCTTCGCCTTTAACGTTACTTGATGAGGTTACTGAGCGGATCGGATCGCTGTGCCGAATGCGAATGGCTATAGATATTTGCCAAGGCAGTCTGTGCGATAAAGGAGAGCGTCATGTTGCGACGATTTATTGTCACCATTGCCACTGTTGCCGCGCTCGGTATCTCGTTCAGTCCAACCAATGCCTCGGCCCAAGACGGCCACCGGGGTTGGTACGGCCATGGGCATCGGCATGGGGCCGGATACCATCACGGGTACAGAGTTGGGTACCACGGTCTCTACGGCGTCCGATACCATGGCGGATACGGATATCGCGGTGGGTACCGAGTTGGATACTACGGCCACTACTACGGGGTCGGACACGGCGGCGGATGTTGCAGCGGCTTGAACGAATGTCGCGGCTTATTCGGATGCGTTGGTTGGGGCTTCCACCCTGTCCATGGTTATCACTATGGGTGCGGTTCTGGCCCGCACTACGGCTACTGACAAGCTTCTGCAGGTTCCAGGCTGGCGCCGCTTCGGCGAACTGACGGTACGGTTGCAAAGGGGCGTCGCAAGCTGCCCCTTTTTTTTGCTTTGCGTTTGACTGAATAATTTTTGATCACGGCTATGAGGCCCGCTCCGCCCGAAGGGGACGTGCAGCTCAACTGCGCTTCATATAATTGCGCAAATAGGCGTCGTTATTGTCGGTCTTGTTTTTCGTCTCGCGGCGGAACGGTTGGCCTTCGCTTCTGGTTTCGAAGGCGAGGCCGTGGCTGCGGCAGTAATAGCGGTGCTCGAGGACCTTCTGCGTATCGCCCTCGCGCCGCGCGACGATCACCTCGATGCCGATCGGCGCCATCTTCTGGCATTCGCCGCAGCGGATCAGCTCCGAGCGATAGACGCTTCGGGTCACGCCCGGTTCGCTCAGCGCCGATTTTCCGATCAGCTCGCGCATGGACCCTCGCTCGTGATGCCTGACACGGTATCGCGAGACTTCTTTTGCCCGAGGGCCGTCAATTGTTCGTTTCCGCAATGAAACGGTTTGTCTAAAATTTCGGTTGTTAACCGATTATTCGCCCTGGCAGCGCGCGGGCCCGTCACTCCGCCTTGATGTCCAGCTTCTTCAGCATCGCCTGCCAATAGGGGAATTCCTTGGCAAGGCGCGCTTTGAAGGCGGCGGCACCGAGCGTGCCGTGCATGCCTTGGGTGGCGAAGCGCTCCTTCACGTCCGGCTGCGCCACCACCGCGAACAAGGCTTTCTCCAATTTGTCGCGCACCGCATCCGGCGTGCCGGCGGGCAGGAACACGCCGTACCAATTCTCCATCACCACATCGGGCAAGCCGAGCTCGGCGGTGGTCGGCACGTCGGGCAACAGCGGCGAGCGCTCGGCGCTATAGAGTGCCACGGCCTTCACCTTGCCGGCCTTCACCAGCGGCAGCAGCACCGGGAAGTCGGCGTTGAGCATGTCGATCTGACCGCCCATCAGGTCGCCGAGCGCGGGCGCGGCGCCGCGATAGGGCACATGCGCGACCTTCAGGCCGGCCGAGGCGTTGAGCATCTCGCCGGCGATGTTCATGGTGGTGCCGGGACCGGCCGCGCCGTAGGCCATCGCCTGGCCGCCCTTCGCCTTGGCGATCAGTTCCTTCAAATTCGCCGCGCCGGATTTCGGCCCGATCACCAGCAGCGTCGGCACCGCGCCGACCAGCATCACCGGCTCGAAGCTCTTGACCGGATCGTAGCCGTGAGGCGGGCGCAGCGCCGGGCTGATCACCTGCGAGCCGAGGCTGGCGAGCAGCATGGTCTTGCCGTCAGGTGCTGCGCGCGCCACCGTTTCCGAGCCGATGGCGCCGCCGGCGCCGCCTTTGTCCTCGACGATGACGTCGGCGTTGAGCAGCGGCCCGAGCCCGTGCGCGAGCACGCGCGCCCATTGATCGACCGGGCCGCCGGCGGCGAAGGGCACAATGATCTTGATGGTGTCGGCCATGGCCGCTGTGCTGGCGGCAAGCGCCGCGGCACAGAGAAAAGCCCTCAGCAATTTCATGGTCGTTTCCCCCGCTCATGCGCGCGGCCTTGCGTAGCCGCCTTGTCGTGGCGGGAGAATATAGGGGGCGGAAAACTTATGACAGTGGGCCTGCGGCCGCGTCAGTCGTCGCTGCGGCGATAGGACCGGGGCTCGATCACGGCAGAGTCGGTTGCGGTGGACGGACGGTTGAACACGACCTTGCAGGCCGGGCTGAGCTGGCTCTTGTTTTCGGCAAGGCACTGCGCCACGCGCGCCTCATCGGGGATGGCAGCCTGGCACAGGCGGAATGCATCTGGGGTGCAGGCGTCTGCCTCCTGCTGTGTGTAGGCGAGTGCGGACAGGGGGACTATGATTGTGACGAATGAAGCGATAGCGCACAGCTTAAGCATGGCGGCACACTCCCGGGTTCATATTGAACCGCTAAAGTTTAAGATTGTTCCTGCTCCACTCGCGAAGGCTTAAAGCAACGTTTCACGATGAGTGTTTCCTCCTGGCTCATGGCGGCGCGGCCGCGCACGCTCGGCCTGTCGATCACGCCGGTCGTGGTCGGCGCCGCGCTGGCTTGGGCGGTGGACGGACAAATTCATTGGCCGGCGGTGCTGGCGGCGCTGATCGCCAGCATGTTCATCCAGGTCGGCACCAACCTGCACAACGACGCGGTCGATTCGGAACGCGGCGGCGACGGGCCCGACCGCGTCGGACCACTGCGCGTGACGGCGTCGGGCTTGCTCAGCGGGCGCAAAATCAAGCACGGCGCCTGTACCGCTTTCGCCGTCGCCGCTGTGATGGGCGTTTATCTCATTGCCGTTGGCGGCTGGCCGATCTTGGTGCTCGGCCTTCTGTCGATCGCTTCGGGCTGGGCCTATACCGGCGGGCCGTGGCCGATCGCCTATACGCCGCTCGGCGAACTGTTCGTCATTGCCTTCTTCGGCGTCGGCGCCGTCGGCGGCACCTATTGGCTGTGCGCGGGCCATCTCGGCGGGCCGGTGCTGGCCGCTGGTCTCGCGCTCGGGCTGATGACCGGCGCGGTGCTCCTGGTGAACAATTTCCGCGACCGCGAGGCCGACGCGCGCGTCGGCCGGCGCACGCTCGCCATTCTGGTCGGGCCGCGCGGCACGGCCGCGATCTATGCCGCGATGATGCTTTTGCCTTTTGCGCTGCTGCTGCCGATTGGCCGCGCGCTGCCCGACCGGCACGTCTGGCTGGCGCTGTTCGCGCTGCCGTTAACCCTGGCGCTGATTGTCCGCTTCATGCGCGAGCCGCCGGGGCGGGGTTTCAACCGGATTCTGGTCTGGACTGTGCAAATCCAGATCGTTTTCAGCCTGCTGCTCGCCGCCAGCCTGCTGTTCTGACCTAGATCAATGCAATTTCGCCGGATCTGCTTACAGGGAATTGAATAGGCTTAAGGGCCGGCAGCGGAGTAGATTGCACCCATGACCCTGCGCAAAGGCGTTTACGTAGTCCCGACCGACCGCTGGTATATCGAGCGGACGGTATGGCTGATCGCCGGCATCGTGCTGCTGGCGAGCACGATCCTGGCGGCGCTGGTGCATCCGCTGTGGATCCTCGGCGTCATCGCCACCGGCCTCGTCTCCATCAACGTGGCGTTCACCGGCTTCTGCCCGATCGGCAACGCGCTCAAGCTTCTCGGCTTCAACGCGGCGCTGGGCGCGCCGAACACCGGCAGCCTCTATTTCCTGCAGACCGACAGTTGGTATCTCGAGCGGCGCATCTACGTGACCGTCGGCGTCAACATCATCCTCGGCTCGATTTTGTTTTTGACCGTGAGCCCGTGGTGGGCCCTGTTCCCGGCCTTCGTCGGCACCGCCATGGTGTGGTTCGCGGCGACCGGGCTGTGCATCCTCGCCAATATCCTGTTCTGGATCGGCGCCGAGCCGCGGCTCAATCCCGGCGCGCTGCGCAACGCCGGCCCCGCCGGCGCCAAGCACGCCTGATTTCATCTGCAAGCGTCGATTAAGCGGCGGTCCGTTCGATCTGCTGCTCGGCCGGCAACACGCAGGTCACCGTGGTGCCCTGACCGAGGGTGGAATCGATCGTCACCGTGCCGCCGTGCAGTTCGACGAACGAGCGCACAAGCGAAAGCCCCAGGCCGCTGCCGCGGTGATGCGAGCCCATCGAGTCGGTCTCGAACCACTCGAACACCTTGTCCATCGATTCCGGCGGAATGCCCGGGCCGTGGTCGGCGACGGTGAACACCACGGTGTCGGCGCGCCGCTCGGCGGAGAGCGTGACCGTCTCGCCCGGCGGCGAGAAGCCGACCGCGTTGGACAACAGATCGAACAGAATCTGCCGCAGCCGGCGCTGGTCGGCGGTGAATGAGCCGATGCCGGGCGCGGAACGAATGTCGAGCGTGATGCCGTCCTTCTTCAGCCGGTCCTGCACACCCTCGGCCGCTTCCTCCATGCTGGCGCGGATGTCGACCGCGGTCAGGTTCAGCATCATGGCGCCGGCGTCGATGGTGGCGAGATCGAGGATGTTGTTGATCAGCGCCAGCAGCGCGTTGGTCGAGGCGGTGATGTAGCCGAGATATTCGCGCTGCTTGTCGTTGAGCGAACCGAAGCCCTGGTCGCCCAGGAGATTGGCGAAGCCGATGATGTTGGTGAGCGGCGAGCGCAGTTCGTAGGAGACGTGGTGCACGAAATCGATCTTGATGGCGTCGGCCGTCTCCAGCGCCTCGTTCTTCTCGATCAGCGCGCGCTCGACGTTGACGCTGTCGGACACGTCCTGGAAGGTGACCAGCGTGGCGCCGTCGGGCAGCGGCATGGCGGTCATGTCGATCATCATGCCGTCGCGCCGCTCGATGCGCGCGGCGATCGGTTCGCGGTTGTCGATGGCGGTGACCGCGGCGCGCAAATTCCGCCACACCGCACTGTCGTCGTGCAGCGCCTGCGTCCAGGCGGTCACCGCCTCGACGTGCGGATGCTGGTCGAGCGCCTCGGCCGAGAGCTTCCACATGCGCTGGAACGCCGGATTGTGCAGCCGCACGCGGCCGTCCGAACCGAACACCGCGACCGCCTCGGCGAGATGATCGAGCGTCTCGCGCTGCACCTTGATCAGCGCGTCATAACGGCGGCGCATGTCGAGGCGTTCGGTGACGTCGTCGTAGAGGTAAGTGACGCCGCCTTCCGGATTGGGCGCGGTGACCACGCGCAGCGTACGGCCGTCCGGCAGGTGCCACAGATGCTCCTTCGGCTCGACCGCGCGATAGGCCTCGAAGAGCTGTTGCTTCCACTGCCGGAAGTCGGCTTCCTCGGGCAGCTTGCGCGCGGCGCGCAAGGCGTCGAGCACCGACGAATCGGTCGGGTTCTGCTCGAGCAGGCCGGCGTCGAACTCGAACAGCAGGCGGTAGGCCGAGTTGTAGAAGATCAGCCTGCGGTCGGCGTCGAAGATGGCAACGCCGGTGGCGAGCTGGTCGAGCACGCGGCGGTGCGCCTCGACTCCGCGCGCCAGCTCGGCGCGCATCGCCTCGGTCTCGGTGGCGTCGACCGCCATGCCGGCCGAGCCGGCGCCGCTCGGCGTGTCCACCACGTTGAAGACGCGGCGCTCGCCGGAAACGATCGCCGGCACGCGCGCGGTGAAGGGGCGGTCGGCAACGCGCGCGCGGCCGAAGCTTTCGCGTGCCGTGCGGTCGAGCAGCTCCAGTTCGCGCTTGACCGCATCGGCCGGGTCCTCGGCATCGACGGCGCGGGCATAGGCTGCGTTCACGAACACCAGCCGCCCGTTCTGGTCGCGCGCCCAGACCGGTCCGGGCAGCGCGTTGAGCAGTGTCTTCATGGTGTGCACCTCGCCCAGCAGGCGGTCGTGGCGGGAGGCGAGGTCCATCAAGTCGGATTCGATGCCGCTGACGTCGCGCAGCCGCAGCACCGCGCGGCCGGCGACCGCGCGCCCTTCCGCCTCGAGCGGTCGGCCGCTGCGGGTGGTGAGCGTCATGACGAACCCGCGGCCTTGCTCGCGCAACGCCTCGACCGCAAGCTCCACGCGCTGCGCCGCCGCCGGCTCCAGCCAGGCACCGAAGGCGAGCACGCGCTCCGGCAGCGGACCCGGCACCGCGATGCTGGTATCGCCGACGATTTCCGGCTCGTCGGCGCCCGCCGGCCAGGCCACCAGAACTTGCGGCTGCGACAGCAGCAGCGTCTTGTAATGGTCGAGTTCGGCGCGCAGCAGCGCCGCTTCGTCATGCGCCGCGGACTGTGCGACGGCGGCGGACTTGCGCGTGCGCAACAGCACGACGATGGCCAGCACGGCAAAGCAGAGCAGGCCGAGCGTCAGGGTCATGCCGGCGATCTGCTCGCGGCTTCCCGCCTCGACGAGGTTGGCGACGCTGTCGAAAATGCCCGCGCCGGCATTAGACGGCGTGCCGTAAAGCGTTGCAAAAACGAAGGCGAGAAGGAATCCTCCCCGCCTCGGACGAGAACGCAGCTTCTCGTTCGCCGTCCGGATCACCTCCGGCATTTCAGATCGGCCCCAGGAATGCGAGCGGCGGCCGCCGCGCCCTCGCGAATCAAATGACTTTACCTCTGGCGGGACTCAGGCCGAAAGAGTCCAGATCGTGAACGTCAATCGGAGCAGGTGCGGAGCAGCAATTATTTCAGCGCTTGCGCACGCAGCGCCATGTCCTCGACGCTGATGCGGCCGAGCGCCGAGGAAAACGAACGCTCGGCCTCGATCAGCGCCGGCTTTACCACGCGGGTGGCGAGCGCAGAATTCGGTAACAGCAGATAGGCGTCATCGTCGGCGGAGCTGATCGCACGCAGGATGTCCTCGGCGGTGACGCTGCAGTGCTCGCGCGCGAGTTCATAACCGCCGTGCGGCCCGCGCACGCCGCGCAGGATGCCTTCGCGCACCAACGCTTGCAGGACCGGCTCGAGATGACGCGGCGGCAGCTTGTGCCGCGCGGCTAAAGCCTTGGCGGATACCGGCCGGGTGCGGCAATTGACCGCCACATCGATCACGGCAGCTATGGCGAGAATGCCCTTGCGGGACACCAGCGGCATGAGCGGCACCACGGATGAATCAAGCCGCTGGTAATATGCTACAGGCGCGCACCCGTCTAGCCGAAAAACATAAAGGCAAACGGCTCAACCGCCGGTAGAGCCAAACCCACCAGTCCCACGGGGCGTTTGCGCGAGCGTATCGACTTCCCGCAGTTCCGCTCGCCCAATGGTTGCGATCACCAATTGGGCGATCCGCGCGCCGCGCATGATAGTCGCAGCCTCCTGGCCGAGATTGACCAGCAGCACCTGGATCTCGCCGCGGTAGTCGGCGTCGATGGTGCCGGGCGCGTTGAGCACGGTGAGGCCGTGTTTGACCGCGAGGCCGGAGCGCGGCCGCACCTGCGCTTCGGTGCCTTCCGGCAGCGCGATGGCGACGCCGGTGGGAACGAGCGCGCGGGCGCCGGGCGCGAGCGTGAGCGGCGCGTCCGCCGGCACCGCCGCGATCAGATCCATGCCGGCGGCGTGCGCGCTTTGATAGGACGGCAGCGGCAAATCCTTGCCGTGCGGCAGGCGGGTGATGGAGACGACGATGCTCACCTTGTCATTCCGGGGGCCGAGCGAAGCGAGGCAACCCGGAATCCAGGGCTGCAAACTCCGTCAATGGTGGCTCTGGATTCCGGGTCCGCCGCTTCGCGGCGTCCCGGAATGACCGGGAATAAGATTTCGCTCATTCCTTCTCCAGCTCCTCCGCAATCCGCTCAACCAGCATCTTTGCCACAGCCTCTTTTGACTGCGGTGGCCATGGCTCGACATCTTGCGCGGTGACGAGTTCAACAGTGTTGGTGTCTCCACCCATGATACCGGTCTGCGGCGACACGTCGTTCGCCAAAATCCAGTCGCAGCCCTTGCGCTTTAGTTTGTCCTTGGCATTGGCGACGACGTTTTCCGTCTCTGCGGCAAAGCCGATCACCAGCCTGGGCCGCTGTGTCTTGCGGTGTGCGATGGTGGAGAGAATGTCGGGATTTTCCGTGAGCGCCAGTGCCGGCGCGCCCCCGCCGGGCGTCTTTTTGAGCTTTTGTTCGCCGGCACGTTCGATGCGCCAGTCGGCGACCGCGGCGGCAAAGATGGCGACATCGGCCGGTAGCGCGGTCTCGACGGCGCGCAGCATGTCGCGCGCCGAGCCGACGTGCACGACAGTAACGCCGGGCGGATCGGGCAGATTGACCGGGCCGCTCACCAGCGCCACCTCGGCTCCGGCTGCTGCTGCCGCCGCGGCGATGGCGTGGCCCTGCTTGCCTGACGAGCGATTAGCGATATAGCGCACGGGATCGATCGGCTCGTGCGTCGGGCCGGAGGTGACCAGCACGCGCTTGCCGGCGAGCACCTGCGCCCCGCCCGCGAGCAAATTCTCCACCGCCGCAGCAATCTCCAGCGGCTCAGCCATGCGGCCGCGTCCGCGTTCGCCCTTTTCCGCCATCTCGCCTTCGTTCGGGCCGACGAGCGCGCAGCCATCGGCGACGAGCTGGGCGAGATTGCGCTGCGTCGCCTTGTTCGTCCACATATGCGGGTTCATCGCCGGCGCCAGCAGAATTTTTGTGCCGGCCGCCAGCAGCACGGCAGTGGCGAGGTCGTCGGCGTGGCCGCCGGCCATCTTGGCCATCAGGTCGGCGGTTGCCGGCGCGACGACGATGAGATCGGTTTCGCGCGCGAGGCGGATGTGGCCGACGTCGAATTCGTTGGCCTGGTCGAACAGGTCGGTGAAGATGCGCTCGCCGACGATGGCGCCGGCCGACAGCGGGGTGACGAAATGCTCGGCCGCCTTGGTGAGGATGCAGCGCACGGCCAGTCCGCGCTCCTTCAGCCGGCGGATGAGGTCGAGCGACTTGTAGGCGGCGATGCCGCCGCCGATGACCAGCAGCACGCGCTTGGCCTTGACCGGCACTTCGGCATGCGCCGGCTGAGCCGGCGGCGTGAATGCCTCCAGCGCGGCGCGGCCGCTGTCCTCGGCGGCCTCGCGCAGGATGGTGCGCACCTCGTCCTCGACCGAGCGGCCGTTTTTGGCGGCGCGCAGCCGCAGCAGCTTTTTCAGTCGCTCATCGAGCTGCCGAACGGTCAGTGAGGCCATGGAAACCTCTTATATCTCTGAGGCTTACGATAAAGTGATCGCACTGCAATCAATGCAATCATAGCACGCCGGCGATGTCTAGCAATGCTCCGAAGATCGTGGCCGCTCGCTAAGTTCGTTCTTGCCCTCCAGGAG
>DATJVE010000054.1:0-15821 GCA_035501975.1 Pseudolabrys sp. | reverse complement strand
GCGGTGAGATCTCGGCGTAAAGCGGCCCGTGGTAGCCGGCCTCGATGCGGTCGAAGCCGCGCGTCTCGTCGGCGATCACGCGGGTGAACACGTCGAGCCGCCCGGTCGAGCTTTTCGGATTAGCGGCGGCGGAAACGTCGTAGGGCAGCGCCAGGCTTTCCAGCAGCGGCACGATGTAGACGCAGCCGGTCTCCAGCACGGCGCCGTCGCTGAGCGAGACCTCGTGCAGCTTCAGCCCGTCGATGCGCTCGGCGACCGTGGTGCGTCCCGGCAGAAAGCTCGCGCGCACGCGATAGGCCACCTCGCCCAGCCGCAGGTCAAGGCTTGCCGGTTGGATCTGGTCGGGCACGAAATCGGTCGACGGCAAAATCGCACCGTCCGCCGCCAGCCGCTCGATCATGCGGTCAGGCAGTATCCCCTTGTCTTCGATGGCGAATGTGAGTGCCACGGCGCCCCTTCACGCTAGGTGCGACGATCTAACCCGACGGGCGGCTTGACGGGAAGCGGGCGGCGCCGCTACAAGCATCTTATCCCGTGGTCATTTGAGCCGGCCGGCTTGCAGCCACGTTAAACAAATCGCTAAAAGGCCGGGGACGCGTGCCCGGCCGAGAATTTTTCTCCGGCCGGTTTTTTGTTGGCCAGCGCATGGCCCCGAAAAGTGGGTACCGGTTTTCGGACCAGGCCATGCGCAAAACCAAAAAGGCCCAAGGAGGCACGCATGTCGTCGACCCAGAAGACCTATCGCCCCGAAACCCGCCTGGTCCATGCCGGGACGCTGCGCTCGCAATATGGCGAGACCTCGGAGGCGCTGTTCCTCACCCAAGGTTATATCTACGGCAGCGCCGAGGAGTGCGAACAGCGCTTCGCCGGCAAGATCCCCGGCTACGTCTATTCGCGCTACTCGAACCCGACCATGGACATGTTCGAGAAGCGCATGGCGGCGCTGGAAGGCGCCGAGGCCGCGCGCTCGACCGCGACCGGCATGGCCGCCGTCACCACCGCGCTGATGGGCCTGGTCAAGGCCGGCGACCACGTGGTCGCTGCCAAGGCGCTGTTCGGCTCGTGCCGGTGGGTGATCGAGGACTGGCTGCCGCGCTTCGGCGTCTCGTCGACGCTGGTGAACGGCACCGACCTGGCGGCATGGAAGGCGGCGATGCGCAAAAACACCACGGCCTGCTTCATGGAAACACCGACCAATCCGACCCTCGAGGTCTACGACATCGCCGCGGTCGCCGAAATCGCCCATGAGGCCGGAGCCAAGCTGGTGGTCGACAACGTGTTCGCCACCCCGCTCTACCAGAGCCCGCTCAAGCTCGGCGCCGACGTAGTGGTTTATTCGGCGACCAAGCATATCGACGGCCAGGGCCGCGTGCTGGGCGGCGTCATCCTGGCGTCCGAGAAGCTGATCATGGACCACTATCAGCAGCCGTTGCGGCAGACGGGCCCGTCGCTATCGCCGTTCAACGCCTGGGTGATGCTGAAAAGCCTGGAGACGTTGCCGCTGCGCGTGCAGCGGCAGACCGAAAACGCCACCGCTGTCTCCAACGCGCTCGACGGGCACAAGAAGATCAGCCGCCTGATCTATCCCGGCCGGCGCGACCATCCGCAGGCCGCGATCATCGCCAAGCAGATGACGGCGGGCTCCACGCTCTGCTCGTTCGAGGTCAAGGGCGGTAAGGAGGGCGCCTTCCGCTTTCTCAACGGATTGCAGCTCATCGGCATCACCAACAATCTCGGCGACGCCAAAAGCCTGGTCACGCATCCGACCACCACCACGCATCAGCGGCTCACACCCGAGCAGCGCGCGGAGCTTGGCATTGGCGACGGATTAATCCGCTTTTCGGCCGGCATCGAGCATCCCGACGATCTGATCGAGGACCTGCTGACGGCGCTGGACAAGGTTTAAGGAAACTTCTCTGTCCCGAAAAGGACACGGCCGGGACAAGTCAGGCCATGATGACGGAAATCTCGTTCAGCGCGCGCTTAGGGCACGGAGGACGACATCACTGCGGCCGAGAGCACCGGCCGCTCGACGGCGTCGGCGATGGCAAGGGTGAGACCCTTGGCCATGCAGCCATAGCTCCAGTCGTTCATATGCAGCCCATCCGGCGCCACGAACGACCCGAAGTCCATATGGTCGTCATCATGCCAGCGCTTCATCACGTCGAAGCGGCGGAACAGGTCGACGTTCTCCGCTTTCGCGGTGACAGAGATCAACTCAAGCATTTGCCCGACTTGGCTCTTGGCGATCACCTTCGGCGCAAATTGCGGATCGATCAGGACGACATCGGCGCCGGTGGCCCGAATTTTTCGGATGCCGGCGCGAATAGAAGCGCCGTGGTCGGCGACCTGGTGATCACGAATGACCGAATTGGTGCCAAGCTGCCAAAGCACGAGGTCGGGACGCGCGGCGACGACCGCCTCGTCGAAACGCTTGAGCATGTCGGCGACTTCCTCGCCGTTCACGCCGCGGTTGATCACATTAATGGCGTGGCCGGGAAAGCGCTGCCGCAATTCAACGGCGAGCCGGCTCGGATAGCTCGCGGCCGGCGATGACGCGCCGGCGCCGGCAGTCGATGACGAGCCGATGGCAACGATGGTGATCGGCGTGCCGGCGGCAATTTTCTGCGCGAGGTGCGACAGCGGATTAGGGAGGCGGATGAGGTTGAGCGGCGTATCGCAGGTCAACGTTTCGGCGCGCGCGGCCAGCGGCAAAGCCAGCATGGCGAACACCGCGGCGACAGTGGCCCTCTTCATCGCCCGGTGGGCGAGATCGAATTCCGGCACGATGCTTCCCCCGAGCTATTCCTGGCGGCCACCTTCAGCATGCGGCTCTTCAGGCTTGGCAGACTCGATCACCAGATCGGCGAGCAAGTAGCCAATGCAATCATGAACTTGCGCAGCGATGTCAAGTTTTTTCGTCGCCGAATACAGATCGAACGTGCCGAGATCGGCCCAAAGCTTCATGATGCTGAACCGATCAAAGACCGGGACCTCTTGCTGCAATGCAACCCAACGCATGATCTCAGCGTAGGCGGCAAGTGCGATCATCGACTCCGTGCGCGGACTGTATTGCGCATTGATTAAAACAACATCAGCGCCCGCGCGGCGGGCAACGGATATACCGTGATCGAGTGCCGCCTTGAATTGATCCGTATCAATCGATTGCATCGCATCGACTGTGCCGGTCTGCCAAACCATCAATGCCGGCTTGGCCGCCGCCAATGCCGGTATCAGACTCTTAACCATCTGTGTTGCAGTGCGGCGCGGCTTCACATCGGTGGTCACCCGCACGGTGACGCCGGGGAGCAGTTCGGCGAGCGCGCTTTGTAGCCGCGCCGGATAGGCGTCCTTCACGCCGTTCGGTCCCGGCAGCGACGAAGAGCCGGCGCCTACGACCAGAATATCGAGCTGCTTTGCGGCGATGGCGCGCGTGACCTGCGGCAGTGCAAAATCACGCTCGATCTGCGGCTCAGCCACGCGGCAGGTGTCCGGCGCCGCGGCCCATGCCGGGCCGGCCAGCGCCAGCAATACCAGCGAAAGTAGAATGCGCCCCGTCATGCGTCGCCCCCCGCGTAGCCCGGCTTCGTCGAGGGCGGCCGCGGTCCCGGTCCTTGTCGTTCGATGCGCTTATACCATGAAACCAAAGCTGCTACGCCAACCATAATGGCGATACCGGCAACGCTGACAATGACTTGCGTCAAGAGCCGGTTGGACACCTCAGTGAAGACGAAGTGTCCGGCGAAGGCCAGGAAGACGCCGAGGCAGAAGGTTTCCAGCGAGTGCTGGCCGCAGACGATCGCCGGCCAGAAGACCGACGATTTGAGCGCCGGCCAGTTGCGTGGCACGAACCAGATCGTGATCACCGCGAGCGACAGGAAGTGCACGATGCGCAGCACGTCGAGATTGGGCTTGTCGATCGGATAGATAGCGTCGCTGACGAAGTGCGGCACCAGCGGAGCAAGCCGCGGGAAATACCAGGTCATCGCGATGAAGAATGCGAACAGGAGATAGACCGCCGCGAGTCCGATCACGACCGGCGAGTTGACCCAGCGCGCAAGCCGCTGCGCACCGCCGAGCGCGCACCAGGCGCCGAACACGAATAACAATTGCCAGGCAAAGGGATTGAACACCCAGGTGCCGTTCGGATAGGCCGGGATGCTCCAGTCAAACCACCAGGTGAGCGCATAGAGCACCGCCGAACCGACCAGCGCGAACGACGGCACGCGCAGCAGCAGCCACAGCATGGGCGGAAACCACAGCAGCAGCACGATGTAGAGCGGCAGCACGTCCATATTCACCGGCTTGAACTTCAGGATCAGCGCCTGAAAAATCGTGACGTCCGGATTCTTGAGGAAATCGAGCACGCCCATTTCTTCGGTGTAGAGCGGATTGTCGAAGGATTGCGCGACGTAGGCGATCTCAGCCAGATAGATCGCGAACAAGAACACGTGCGCGACATAGATCTGCCAAGCGCGCTTGAGCACGCGCGCGCTGGCGACAATGAAGCCATGTTCGCGCATGGCGCGGCCGTAGACAAAGGCGGCGGTGTAGCCGGAGATGAAGACGAAAATCTCGGTGGCGTCGGAAAAGCCGTAGTTGCGGATGGTGATCCAGCTCACCGCATTGGAGGGAATGTGGTCGAGGAAGATCAGCCAAAGCGCGATGCCGCGGAACAAATCAAGCCGGAGATCGCGTTCGCTCGGGACGGAGGCCATGGACGGCTTTTCTTTCCTGCGGTCTTTCGGTCATAATCCCGGGGCAAGATCGCTTGGCAAGCCCGTACGGCATAAATTGTTCGGCATTAGATAGATGTATCGCGCGGTGACCCGGAAGATCGAGGTGACGGTGACGCCGCGCTTCCTGTCCGAGCGGTCGTCGCCGGCAAACGGCTATTACTTCTGGGCCTACACCATCGACATCGCCAATCTGGGAACCGAAACGGTGCAGCTCAAGACGCGGCACTGGCGGATTACCGACGCGCTCGGCCGGCTGCAAGAAGTCAAGGGCCCGGGCGTGGTCGGCGAGGAGCCGACGCTCAAGCCCGGCGAGTCGTTCGAATACACCAGCGGCGTGCCGTTGCCGACGCCGTCCGGGTTCATGGTCGGCACGTATGGCATGGTAACGACGGAAGGCGAGCACTTCGATATCGAAATCCCCGCCTTCTCGCTCGATTCCTCCTATGCGGAGCGCACAATCAACTGATCAGTCCGCCTTGGCGCCCACGTCGTCCGGCGCGAACACGTAGTGCGCGCTGCAGAACTCGCAGGTGACCGAAATCTTGCCGTCCTCGACCATGTGATCGCGATCGTCCTGCGAGAAGCTCTTGAGCATCGCCTCGACGTTCTCGCGCGAGCATGAGCACTGCGCGCGCACGGCGCTGCCGCGGAACACGCGCACGCCCGGCTCATGGAACAGCCGGTAGACCAGCCGCTCGCTCGACAATTCCGGATCGATCAGTTCGACGTCCTCGACGGTGGAGACCAGCGCGCGCCCTTCCACCCAGGCTTCGTCCTCCTCGACAACATGCGGCAAGGTCCCTTCCGGCGCATCGCCCGGATGCAAGTCGGCGACGCGTGCACGCTCCGGCGATTTTGGCAGGAACTGCAGCAAGACGCCGCCGGCGCGCCAGCGATGGCTGGCGCCGCCTTCGCCTGCACGCAGTTCCTCGGCCACCGCCAGCCGCACCCGCGTCGGGATCTGCTCGGAGCGATGGAAATATTCGTGAGCGGCGTCCTCCAGCGAGCCGCCTTCCAGCGCGACCAGGCCCTGGTAGCGGTTCATATCGGGGCCCTGGTCGATTGTCATGGCGAGATGGCCGCGCCCGAGCAGCGCCCCGCCATCAGCCTTGCCTTCGGCGATCGCCGCGGCGACGCGATCTTTGTCGAAGCGGGCGCAGGCACGCACCTTGTCGGGCGCGACGAAATCCACCACCAGCATGCGCACGGGGCCGTCGGTTTGCGTCTGCAGGATGAAACGGCCGTCGATCTTCAACGCCGAGCCGAGCATCACAGTCAGCACCACCGCCTCGCCCAAAAGCTTGGCCACCGGTTGCGGATAGGCGTGCCGCGTCAGGATCTGATCGACCACTGGCCCGAGCCGCACGACGCGGCCGCGCAGATCGAGGGTCGCCACCTCGAACGGCGTCACAATGTCGTCGGTCGGCGTCGCCGATGGCGCGCGCGAGGGGATTTCGATATGGGGCGAAGCGGATGCGGTCATTGGCCTTATGTAGCGCTCATCGATGCGATTGCGAGACCTCGTCATTCCGGGACGGCGCGACGCGCCGGACCCGGAATCCATACTCCTCAGCGCTGGGGTTATGGATTCCGGGTTCGCGGCCGAAAGTCCGCGCCCCGGAATGACCGTGGCTAGCGCGCGTCCGCGTGCAAGCACCAGGCCAGCAGGCCCTTTTGGGCGTGCAGCCGGTTTTCCGCCTCGTCGAACACCACCGACTGCGGCCCGTCCATCACCTCGTCGGTGACCTCCTGGCCACGATGCGCGGGCAAGCAGTGCATGAACAGCGCGTCGGGCTTGGCCTTGCCCATCAGGCGAGCGTTGACCTGGTAGCGTTTGAGCACGTTGTGCCGCGTCTTGGCGTCGCGGTCGCCCATCGACACCCAGGTGTCGGTGACCACACAGTCGGCGTCCTTCACCGCGGCTTCCGGGTCGTCGCCGATCTTGATCGCGGCGCCCGACGTCTTCACCCAGTCCATCAGCCACTTCTTGGGCCTGAGCTCCGGCGGCGTCGCCACCCGCAGATTGAAGTCAAAGCGATCGGCGGCATGCATCCACGACGCCAGCACGTTGTTGGCGTCGCCGCTCCAGGCCACCGTGCGGCCGCGGATCGGCCCGCGCTTTTCCTCGAAGGTCATGACGTCGGCCAGCACCTGACAAGGATGCGAGCGGCGGGTCAGCCCGTTGATCACCGGCACGGTGGCGTTGCGCGCGATCTCGGCCACCGCCTCGTGATCGAGGATGCGGATCATGATGGCGTCGACATAGCGCGAGAGCACGCGCGCGGTATCGGCCAGCGTCTCGCCGCGGCCGAGCTGCATTTCCTGCGCGGTCAGTAGGATCGCCTCGCCGCCGAGCTGGCGCATGGCGACGTCGAACGACACGCGCGTGCGCGTCGACGGCTTGTCGAAGATCATCGCCAGCGTCTTGCCGGCGAGCGGCGCGCTGACGACGCCGCGCGCGCGCGCGGCCTTCATGGCGCGGCTGTTGTCGATCATCCCGGACAGTACAGGCTTCGGAACATCGATCAGATCGAGGAAGTGCCGCACGCCGTTGCCGGTCATGACGCCGCCTCCTTTGCCGGGCGCGGATGCGCCTTGGCGAGCCGCGCGCAGGCGCGGTCGATGCGCGCAACGGCCTCGGCGATCTCCGCTTCACTGATAATCAGCGGCGGCAACAGCCGTACGACGTTGTCGCCGGCGGCGACCGTGATCATCTTCTCGTTGCGCAACTCGTCGACCATCTCGGACGCCGGCGGCACCATGCGCAGGCCGACCAAGAGCCCCTCGCCACGCACTTCGGCGATGACCGCGCCGTGGCGGTCCTTGATCTCGGCCAGCCGCTGCTTGAGCTTGAGCCCGATGTCGCGCACGCGCTCGATGAAGCCGGGCTCGAGCATCACGTCGAGCACGGCATTGCCGACCGCCATAGCGAGCGGATTGCCGCCGAAGGTGGAGCCATGCGTGCCCGCGGTCATGCCTTTGCCCGCCTCCGCCGTGGCAAGACAGGCGCCGACCGGAAACCCGCCGCCGAGCGCCTTGGCGATCGGCATGATGTCCGGCGTGACACCGACGCGTTGATACACGAACAGATCGCCGGTGCGCGCGAAGCCGGTCTGCACCTCGTCGAAAATCAGCAATAGGCCGTGCTGGTCGCACAGCGCGCGCAAGCCGCGCAGGAAATTCGACGGCGGCACGCGCACGCCGCCCTCGCCCTGGATCGGCTCGACCAGGATGGCGCCGGGTTGCGGCCCGATCGCCTTCTTCACCGCCTCGAGATCGCCGTACGGCACCTGGTCGAAGCCATCGACCGGTGGGCCGAAGCCGTCGAGGTATTTCTTGTTGCCGGTCGCCGCCAGCGCCGCCATCGTGCGCCCATGGAAGGCGCCTTCGAAGGTGACGATGCGGTAGCGCTCTGGCTTGCCGCTGGCCGATTGATATTTGCGCGCCATCTTGATCGCGCATTCGATCGCCTCAGCGCCGGAATTCTGGAAGAACACGGTGTCGGCGAAAGTCGCCGCGCACAGCCGGTCGGCCAGCCGCTCGCCTTCCGGAATCCGATACAGGTTGGAGACGTGCCAGACCTTCTTCGCCTGCTCCGCGAGCGCGCTCACCAGGTAAGGATGGGCATGTCCAAGAGCATTAACGGCGACGCCGGAGGTGAAATCGAGATAGCGTTTGCCCTCAGCCGTGAACAGCCAAGCGCCCTCGCCCCGCTCGAAAGCGAGGTCGACGCGCGCATAAGTCGGC
Source organism: Pseudolabrys sp. (assembly GCA_035501975.1). GTDB lineage: Bacteria > Pseudomonadota > Alphaproteobacteria > Rhizobiales > Xanthobacteraceae > Pseudolabrys. Next base: position 7,335 of record DATJVE010000054.1, on the reverse strand, counting down.
AATAAATGCGAGGCCACGGCTGACGTCCATCGAACAATTTCGTTGGCGCATGTGCGAATACGGGCACTGAACTTTTCGGCATCATGCGCGGGCCGAAAAGAAATGTGCCGCCTCGCCGGGCGGCACTTTTTCATTCTATTCCAAAGGTTTGCCCTGTCAACACGCGGCGAAATCTACCGCCGTTGCGGACTCAAATTCGCCGCAAGCGCCGATTCTAAAGGAAAAACTGTTGGTAGCTGGGATCTGGGGATTGCAAACGCTTGCACGAGAGTCACTCGATATTGTAGCGTTTTGACCAGCTAGTACGACATATCGTGCTAGCGAGCGATTTCTGGTTCATCCCTGAAGCGTAGGCGTCAGGCGCGAGAGGCGCGTCTGTCGACGGGGATGGATTCTATCAAGGCCTTGAAAGGCTAGGGAAATAACCCGATGAGCTGGACCGACGAAAGGGTCGAACTCCTGAAAAAATTATGGGCGGATGGTCTGTCCGCCAGCCAGATCGCGGCCGAACTCGGCGGGATCACCCGCAATGCCGTGATCGGCAAGGTCCATCGGCTTGGCCTGTCCGGCCGCGCCAAGAGCCCGTCCTCGGCGAGCCCGCGACCGCGCAAGGCGCGCTCGTCCGGCATGTTGCGGGTGCCGCGGCCGGCGATGCGGGGCAATACCGCGCTCGCCTACGACTACGAAGTCGAGCCGGAGCCCGAACTGATCGAGATCCCGGTCGAGCAACGCAAGACGCTGCTGCAGTTGACCGAAAAGACCTGCCATTGGCCAATCGGCGATCCGGGCAGCGGGGATTTCTTTTTCTGCGGCGGCGAGACCGCGAACGAGCTGCCCTATTGCTCATATCATTCGCGCGTCGCCTATCAGCCGGCGAACGAGCGCCGGCGCGACAAACGGCCGCCGTTCCGCGGCTCATAAGGCGAGACGGAGCAATTGAGATTGCGGTGGCCGGGCTTGCCCCGGCCATTTGCATTTCTTGCTCCCCGCTTTGCGGGACGAGGTTTAAGAAAAGCCGTCAGATCGCGCGGCCGAACCGATCGTCGAGCGCATAGCCCGCTCCGCGCACGGTGCGGATCGGGTCGGCCATGTGGCCGCGGTTAATCGCCTTGCGTAGGCGCCCGACGTGCACGTCCACGGTGCGCTCGTCGATATAGATGTCTGAGCCCCAGACACCGTCGAGCAACTGCTCGCGCGAGAACACGCGGCCCGGCCGCTCCATGAGGAACTCGAGCAGACGGTATTCGGTCGGGCCGAGATCGATCGGCCGGCCGTTGCGCGAGACGCGTTTCTTCTCACGGTCGAGTTCGATATCGCCGATGTTGAGCACCTGGGCGACCCGTTCGGGATTGGCGCGGCGCAACAGCGCGCGTACGCGCGCCAGGAGTTCCGGCACCGAGAACGGCTTGACGATGTAGTCGTCGGCGCCGGTGGCGAGCCCGCGCACCTTCTCACTCTCCTCGCCGCGGGCGGTGAGCATGATGATCGGCAGTTGCCGGGTCTCCGGCCGCGCGCGCAGCCGGCGGCACAATTCGATGCCCGAGAGGCCCGGCAGCATCCAGTCGAGCACCACCAGATCGGGACTGCTCTCCTTGAGCCGCGTGTCGGCCTCGTCGCCGCGCGCGGCGGTCTCCACCTCGTAGCCCTCGGCCTCGAGGTTGTAGCGGAGCAGCATGGTGAGCGGCTCTTCGTCCTCCACGATCAGGATGCGCGCGCTCATGAGTTTTTACCTAGGCGCATGATCTTGTCCGAAAACCGGTTCCCACTTGTCGGGATCATGCGCGGTCCCCGCTATCTGTCGCCTGCCGTGCGCAGGGCAGCGAGCGTGGTGGTATCGCCCTTCGGCCGCTGGTCGGCGATCGGCCGGCCTTCGATGACGTAGTGCACGGTCTCGGCGATGTTGGTGGCGTGATCGCCCATGCGCTCGATGTTCTTGGCGCAGAACAGGAGATGGATGCAGAAGGTGATGTTGCGCGGGTCTTCCATCATGTAAGTGAGCAGTTCGCGGAACACCGAGGTGCAGACCGCGTCGATTTCCTCGTCGCCGCGCCAAACCGCCATCGCCTTGCTCACGTCGCGCCGGGCGTAGGCATCGAGCACCGCCTTCATCTGCCCGAGCACCAGGTCGGCCATGTGTTCGACGCCGCGGATCAGCTTGGGCGGCGGGAATTCACCGTTGAGCGCGATCACGCGCTTGGCGATATTCTTGGCGAGGTCGCCGATGCGCTCGAGATCGTTGGCCAGCCGCAGGGCGCCGACGATCTCGCGCAGGTCCACCGCCATCGGCTGGCGGCGGGCGATGGTATTGATCGACTTTTCCTCGATCTCGCGCTGCAACGTATCGATGTTGGCGTCGGCCTGCGTGATGCGCTGCGCCAGCGCGCTGTCGCGTTTGGCCAGCGCGTCGACGGAATCGGCGACCAATTTCTCTGCCAGGCCGCCCATCTCGGCCACCATGCGCGAGAGGTCCTGCAGATCGGTGTCGAAGGCCTTGGTCGTATGCAAATCAGTCATCGGAGTTTTCCTTCAGTCGCCGGGCATTTGCCTGCACAGGATGTCTGTTAGCCGAAGCGACCGGTTATATAGTCCTGGGTGCGCCGATCGTTAGGTGTTGTGAACATGCGGGTCGTCTCGCCGTATTCGATCAGTTCGCCGAGATACATGAAGGCGGTGAAGTCGGACACGCGCGCGGCCTGCTGCATGTTGTGGGTGACGATGGCAATCGTGTAGTCGTCCTTGAGCTCGTCGATCAATTCCTCGATTTTGGCGGTGGAGATCGGGTCGAGCGCCGAGCAGGGCTCGTCGAACAGGATCACCTCGGGGCGCACCGCGACGGTGCGGGCGATGCAGAGCCGCTGCTGCTGGCCACCGGACAGCGACAGCCCGTTGGCGCCGAGCTTGTCCTTGACCTCCTCCCACAGAGCGGCGCGCTGCAACGCGTGCTGCACGCGGCTCTCCAGGTCGGACTTCGACAGCCGCTCGTAGAGCCGGATGCCGAAGGCGATATTCTCGAAGATCGTCATCGGGAAAGGCGTCGGCTTCTGGAACACCATGCCGACCTTGGCGCGCAGCAGATTAAGATCCTGCGACGGCGACAGGATGTTCTCCCGGTCGAGCGTCACTTCGCCGGTGGCGCGCTGGTGCGGATAAAGGTCGTACATGCGGTTCAAGATGCGCAGCAGCGTCGACTTGCCGCAGCCCGACGGGCCGATGAAGGCGGTGACCTTGCCCTGGTACAGCGACACGTTGATGTTCTTCAACGCGCGATGGTCGCCATAGAAGAAATCGAGATTGCGCACCGAAACCTTCTCGACGAGATCCGCGGCGTTCGACGGGCCGTGGGTGGCGGTTGGCGTGGTGAAGGTTGCTAGACTCATGATGACTTCCTCTGTGCCGAGAGGATGCGCGCGCTGATGCTCAGCGCAAGCACCGTCAAGGTGATGATCAGCGCACCGGTCCAGGCGAGCTTCTGCCAGTCCGAGTAGGGGCTCAGCGCAAACTGGAAGATGACGACCGGCAGGCTGGCGACCGGAGCATTGAGGTTGAGGCTCCAGAACTGGTTGTTGAGCGCGGTGAACAAGAGCGGCGCGGTCTCGCCACTGATGCGGGCGACCGCGAGCAGCACGCCGGTGACCATGCCGGCGCGCGCCGCGCGGTAGGCAACGCGGGTGATCATGAGCGAGCGCGGCAGCCCGATCGAGGCGCCGGCCTCGCGCAGCGTGTCGGGCACCAAAGTGAGCATGTCTTCGGTGGTGCGCACCACCACCGGCACCACGATCACCGCCAGCGCCACGGCGCCGGCCCAGCCGGAGAAATGGCCCATCTGCGCGACCATGATCTCGTAGATGAAGAGGCCGACGACGATCGACGGGGCGCTGAGCAAGATGTCGTTGATGAAACGGACCACCGTGGTCAGTTTGTCGTAGCGGCCGTACTCAGCCATGTAGGTGCCGGCGAGGATGCCGAGCGGCGTGCCGAACAGTACCGCAAGCACGGTCAGAATCAGACTGCCGATGATCGGATTGAGCAGGCCGCCGGCGGAGCCCGGCGGCGGCGTCATTTGGGTGAACACCGCGAGCGAGAGGCCGGAGAAGCCTTTCCACAACAGCACGGCGAGGATCAGCACCAGCCAGGACAGACCGAACGCGGTCGCGCCATAGGCAAGACCCATAGTGATCCCGTTGCGGCGGCGGCGGCTGGCATAGAGCGAAGATTCAAACGCTGCTGCCATGATTACCCTCCGACTCGCGCGTTGATGCGCATCAACATCAAACGTGCGAAGGCGAGCACGATGAAGGTGATCACGAACAAGATCAGGCCGAGGGCGATCAGCGATGAGGTGTAGAGATCGCCGACCGCTTCGGTGAATTCATTGGCGATGGTCGCCGAAATCGTCGTGCCCGGCGCCAGGATCGAGCCGGAAATGCGGTGCGCGTTGCCGATAACGAAGGTGACCGCCATAGTCTCGCCGAGCGCGCGGCCGAGGCCCAGCATCACGCCGCCGATCACGCCGACGCGGGTGAACGGGAGCACGACGTAGCGCGCCACTTCCCAGGTGGTGCAGCCTAGACCGTAGGCCGCTTCCTTGAGCACCGGCGGTACCGCCTCGAACACGTCGCGCGAAATCGAGGTAACGAAGGGCAGCACCATGATGGCCAGGATCAAACCGGCGGTCAGGATGCCGATGCCGTAGGGCGGCCCCGCGAACAGCGTGGACAGCACGGGGATGGGACCGAATACGCTAATCAGGAACGGCTGCAGCGTCTGCTGCAGGAACGGCGCGAAGAAGAACAGACCCCAGATGCCGTAGATGATGCTGGGGATGCCGGCGAGCAACTCGATGGCGATGCCGATCGGGCGGCGCAGCCACATCGGGCACAGTTCGGTGAGAAACAAGGCGATGAACAGGCCGACCGGCACCGCGATCAGCATGGCGAGGAACGAGGTCACCAGGGTGCCATAGATCGGGGCGATGGCGCCGAATTTTTCGGTGACCGGATTCCAGCTCTCGGTCACCAGAAAGCCGAATCCGAACGTGCGCAGCGCGGGCCACGAGCCGTGGATGAGCGATACAATGATGCCGCTGAGGATGACGAGGACCGCGATAGCGGCGGCGCGGGTGAGATGACGGAAAACCAAGTCACGGAGACGCAGACGCTGGAGCACCTTGCCCCGGTCGACCCGGTCGGCGACCGGGATGGCTCCGCCTTGTAACGCTACATCGACCACCGGTTTGCTCCCGGGAAGTTGCATCCGGCTCTCCCTTGGCCCTAGGCGTCCGGGAGGGCTACTCCAGCGGTCCGCCGCCCACAAGACAGGCCGCCTTGTGACCGGCGGGGATAGAGAAAAGGCGCCGGGAAATGGCGCCTTTTCCCTTTTTCGGCAACTTAGAAGATCGGCTTGCCGTCGGTGCCTTTGACGTCGCCCCAATGCGCGTGGATCAACTTGACGACGCTTTCCGGCATGGGGACGTAGTCAAGGCTTGAGGCCATTTCGCCGCCCTTGTCATAAGCCCAAGCGAAAAACTTGAGCGCTTCCTTGGCCGCCGCCGCTTCCGGCGGCTGCTTGGGCACGAGGATGAAGGTCGCGCCGGCGATCGGCCAGGACTTGGCGCCCGGCGAGTCGGTGATGATCATGTAAAAGCCCGGCGCATGCGCCCAGTCGGCCCCGGCGGCAGCCGCCATGATCGCCTCAGGAAGGGCCTCGACCGTCTTGCCGTCCTTATTGACCATTTTCATCGTGGTCAGGTGGTTCTGCTTGGCATAGGCGGTCTCGACATAGCCGATCGAGCCCTTGGTGTTACCGACGTTGTTGGACACGCCTTCATTGCCCTTGGCGCCGATGCCACCCGGCCACTCAACCGAGGTGTTGCTGCCGACCTTGGACTTCCAGTCGGCGCTGACTTTCGACAGATAGTTGGTGAAGATGAAGGTGGTGCCGGAACCGTCCGAGCGATGCACCAGCGCGATCGCCTGATCCGGCAGCTTGGCGTTCGGGTTGAGCTTCTTCAGCGCCGCGTCGTTCCACTTGGTGATCTTGCCGAGGTAGATATTGGCGAGAGTCGGCCCGTCGATGGTTAGCTCATTGGGCTTGATGCCTTCGAGGTTCACGACCGGCACAATGCCACCCATGACGGTGGGGAACTGGATGACGCCGATCTTATCCAGCTCTGCCGGCTGCAGCGGCATGTCGGAGGCACCGAAGGTCACGGTGCGCGCGGTGATCTGCTTGATGCCGCCGCCGGAACCGATCGACTGATAGTTCAGTCCGTTGCCGGTGACTTTCTTATAGGCGTCGGCCCATTTGGCGTAGATCGGATAGGGGAAGGTGGCGCCGGCGCCGGAAATATCGGCCGCCTGAGCCGGAACGAAAGCTGCGGCGGCAAGGAAGCCGGCGGCCGCGAATGTCGTCCAGTGTTTCACGGGGTCTCTCCATGTTGGCGGCCAAAAGCGTGCGCGGGGCTAAGGGCCCGTGAATTCCGCTCTTGCGCCCTGGTTAAGGGCGGCCGCTGTTGCTTTAAGACGCTCTCCAGATCGACTGTCGGACGGCTTTTTTCGTTTTGAAACGAGCACTTTTCCGAAGTCGGGGACAGCCTTAGGCGTCGCATGTCACCGTTCTATAAAGCTTTGGTGACAGTCACATGACAGAGCAAGTATCTGATTTATCTAAGACTTATTTTGTTGCCGGTATTCGGCGGTGTGTAAAGGCAGATGCATTGTGAAGGTCGCGCCCGCCCCCGGCGTGCTCTCGATGGCGAGCCGCCCGGTGTGCCGGTTGAGCACATGTTTGACCAGCGCCAGACCCAGCCCGGTGCCGCCTTGCGCGCGGCTGTCGGCGACGTCGACGCGATAGAAGCGCTCGGTCAGCCGCGGCAGATGCTCAGGCGCGATGCCGGGGCCATAGTCGCGCACGGCCAAGCGCGCCTCCGCCGTGCCGCCGCGGGTCTGGCTGCGAACAAGCGTAATGTCGATACGCTTGCCGGCAGCGCCATATTTGAGCGCGTTCTCCACGAGGTTTTCCAGGGCGCGGATCAATTCGTCGCGGTCGCCGAGCACGATGACGGGATCCGGCGGTGCCGTCACCTTGATGGTGACGTCGCGGTCGCGCGCCAGCGTCTGCAGGCCATCGGCCACCTGGCGCACGATCGGCGCCAGATCGAGCGGCGTGTTCGGCTGCAGATGCGCGTTGAGCTCGATGCGCGACAGCGAGAGCAGGTCGTCGATCAGCCGCGCCATGCGGGTGGCCTGCCCCTGCATGATGGTGAGGAACTTGGCGCGCGCGGCGGCGTCGTCCTTGGCCGTGCCCTGCAGAGTCTCGATAAAGCCGAGCAGCGCG
>DATJVE010000053.1:0-4998 GCA_035501975.1 Pseudolabrys sp. | reverse complement strand
TGACGCTCAAGGTCATCACAAAAAGGCTCCATCTCGAATTCGAGGATGCGCTAGCGCGCCGTTTTCGAATTCGAAGATGGGCGTCAGACCCTTACTGTGTCCTGTCGGCGGGATTAAACTTTGGTAAGGTTGGAAAAGACGGTTCTGCCGGGAAATTACTTGATAAAACAACGCTTACTGGGTCGGCGGCCCGACCAAAGTGGCGACCCTTTTCTGCTCGTCGGGGCTGAGCGCCGGCGCCCGCACATCCGCGGCCGGACGGCGGCGCGCCGTCATGTAGAGGGCAATCATGCCGGCCACCAAGGCGAAGGGCGGCAGGCCCCACAGCAGCAGGTTTTGCAACTCGAAGCGCGGTTTGAGCAGTACGAACTCGCCGTAACGCGCCACCAGGTAATTGAGCACTTGGCTGTCGCTGTCGCCCTTGGTCAGCCGCTCCCGCACCAGCAATCGCAAATCGCGCGCCAGCGGCGCTTCCGAATCGTCGATCGACTGGTTCTGACAGACCATGCAGCGCAATTCGCTCGACAGCACCCGCGCGCGCGCCTCGAGCTTGGGATCTTTCAGCATCTCGTCAGGATTGACCGCGAGCGCCGCGCTTGGCGCGATCAGCGTCACCAGCAATGCGAACAGCGCGAACCGGCGCATTGTCCTACTCCGCCGGCTGCAGCGCGGACTTCGCCGCGGGTTTGGGCGCGCCGACGCGCAGACGCCGATCGGACAGCGACAAAGCGCCACCCAGCATCATCACCACCGCGCCGAGCCAGATCAACATCACCAGCGGCTTGTAATAGAGACGGATCGCGATCGAGCCGTTGGCGTTGGTATCGCCGAGCGACAAATAAAGCTGACCGGCGCCGCGCGCCATCAGTGCCGCCTCGTTGGTCGAGGTGGCGCGCGCGGAGAAATTCCGTTTCGACGGCTCCATCACGCCGATGGTCACGCCGCCCTCGCGCACGGTGAATTTCGCCACCTGCGCGGTGTAGTTCGGACCGGTCTGCTGCGTGACCCCGTCGAAAGTCAGACCGTAGCCGGACAGTGAAACGGTTTGCCCGGGGCTCACCGCAACAATGCGCTCGGTGCCCCAGGTGCCGGCGCTGATGATGCCGAGCATCGACACCGCGATGCCGAAATGCGCGACCGCCGTGCCCCAAGCCGAGCGCGGCAGACCGGCCGCGCGCGTGCGCACCGTCGCCATCGGCAGGCGCATCAACCCGGTACGTTCGACCAGATCGACGATCGCCCCCATCATCACGTAGAACGCAAGCCCGACGCCGAACGGCGCCAGCACCGAGGCGCCGCCCTTGATCGCGAATGCGGCGGCGACCGCCACGAGACCGACGGCGAAGGCCGTCATCAGCCGCTGCGCCACGCCGAGCAGGTCGCCGCGCTTCCAGGCGAGCAGCGGGCCGAACGGCATGGCGAGCATCAGCGCCACGAACAGTGGGCCGAAGGTGAGATTGAAGAACGGTCCGCCGACCGAGATCTTCGCGCCGGTCAAGGCTTCGAGCGCCAAAGGATAAAGCGTGCCGACGAAGACGGTGAGGCAAGCGGTTGTCAGGAACAGATTGTTGAACACCAGCGAGCCTTCGCGCGAGATCGGCGCGAACAGCCCGCCCTGCTTCAACATCGAGGCGCGCCAGGCGAACAGCGACAGGCCGCCGCCGATGAACAGCACCAGAATGCCGAGGATGAACACGCCGCGCGCCGGATCGTTGGCGAAGGAATGCACCGAGGTGAGCACGCCGGAGCGCACCAGGAAGGTGCCGATCAGCGACAGCGAGAAGGTGAGGATCGACAAAAGAATCGTCCAAACCTTGAGTGCGTTACGCTTTTCCATCACCACGGCGGAGTGCAACAGCGCGGTGCCGGCGAGCCACGGCATCAGCGAGGCGTTCTCCACCGGGTCCCAGAACCAGAAGCCGCCCCAGCCGAGCGTGTAATAGGCCCAGTACGAGCCCATCGCGATGCCGAGGGTGAGAAACATCCACGCCATCAGCGTCCACGGCCGCACCCAGCGCGCCCAGGCGGCGTCGATGCGCCCTTCGATCAACGCGGCAATGGCGAAGGAGAACGAGATCGAGAAGCCGACATAGCCGAGATAGAGCAGCGGCGGGTGAATGGCGAGGCCGAGGTCCTGCAGAATCGGATTGAGATCGCGGCCCTCGATCGGCGCCTGCGCCAGCCGGAGGAACGGATTCGAGGTCAACAATATGAAGAGATAGAAAGCGCAGGCGATCCACGACTGCACCGCCAGCACATGCGCCTTCAAGGTCGCCGGCAGATTGACGCCGAAGGCGGCGACGAACGCGCCGAACAGCGACAGGATGAGGACCCACAAGAGCATCGAGCCCTCGTGATTGCCCCACACGCTGGTGAACTTGTAGATCAACGGCATCAGCGAATGCGAATTCTCGAACACGGTCGCGACCGAGAAGTCCGAGGTGACGTAGCAGGTCACCAGCGCGGCAAAGGACAGCGCCACCAGCGCGAACTGCATGAGCGCGGTCGAGGTCGCGAGCCGCATCAGCGCGGCATCACGCGTCTTCGCTCCGACGATCGGCGCCACCGACTGGATCAGCCCAAGCGCCAGCGCCAGCACCAGAGCGTAATGACCGAGTTCCGGAATCATTGCGTCTTGCCCCCGGCCATTTGCCCGCTGCCTTCTTCCCAGCGGCCAGACTTCTTCAGCGCATCGACCACTTCTTTGGGCATATAGCGCTCGTCATGCTTGGCCAGCACAGTGTCGGCGTCAAGGATTCCACCGGGTTCCAGCTTGCCTTCCGCCACCACACCCTGCCCTTCGCGGAACAGGTCCGGCACGATGCCCTGGAATTTCACCGGCACGTCGCTCTTGCCGTCGGTCACCTCGAAGCGGATGCGCAGATTGTCGCCGCGCTGCACGCTGCCGTCCTTCACCAACCCGCCGACGCGGATGCGGGTGCCGACGGCGATCTGCTTTTCCTTGATGTCGGTCGGCGAATTGAAGAACACGATGGAGCCGCTGAGCGCGTTGAGCACCAGCCCGAGCGCAAGCCCGAGCACGCCGATGCTGCCACCGATCAGAACCAACCGTCGCTGCTTGCGGGTCATTACACTTCTTCCTTACGGCGGGATCCGATCAATTCGAGGCGGCGACGCGAGCGCGCCGGCGGGCAGCCGCACCATATAGACCCGCCAAACTTGTTGCCATCCCTTGACGCCGCCATCCCCTTCGCCAGTCACCACCGCTCACGGCATACATTGCGCGCAATCGTGGCGGCATTGAGCAAGATCAAGAGCTTGGGAACGCAAAACGGGCGTCTCCGCCGCCGGGCGCCTCAGCCCAGTGCGGTCCAACTGCCATCCGCATTGCGGCAGGCGGTGCCGCGTGCGGTTTGCGGACGGCTGTCAATATAGATCGTGTGCGTGTAGGAACGGCAATTGCGGCCGTTTTCCATATAGGTCGGGCCCGGCACCACGGTACCGTAGCGGCCGGAATCCGGATTTTTCCACGACACTGGCGCGCCGGGCTGGCCGCGTTCGAGGGCGTCCATCTGTGCGTCATAAGCGCGCTGGCGGTCCTCGTCGTCGAGCGCCGCGCCGATGCGGTTGCCGATCAGGCCGCCAAGCAGCCCGCCGATGGCCGCGCCGGTGAGCCGGTTGCCGGTTCCGTTGCCGGCGACCGCGGCGCCAAGCAAGGCGCCGGTGCCCGCGCCGAGCAAAGTGCCGGTGTTTTCCTTCGGTCCCGGCCCCATCCCGTCCGGACTGCCGGCGCAGGCGGTCAGTGTGAGACCGACGATGGCGACGACGGCGAATTTCGACGCAGACATATCGACCCCCGAAAATCGATGCGCTGGCAACAGGCCATCGAGACGAGAGGATTCGGGCGAAAGTCCGGCGGCGGCGGAACCGCCGGGTAATCGCGCTTATTCCGCCGCTGGCAGCACCAGCTCGGCGCGTAGGCCGCCGAGCGGCGCAGTGCCGAGCTCAAGCTCACCGCCGTAAAGCGCAGCGAGTTCGACTACGATCGACAGTCCGAGACCGGAGCCCGGCTTGGTTTCGTCGAGCTTTTGACCGCGTTGCGCGACCTGTTCGCGTTCGGACGGCGACAGCCCACGCCCGTCGTCGTCGACCACGATACGCAGTACCTGGGCATCGTTCGCCGGATCGGAGCGCTCGCGCACCACCTCGATCGCCACCCGCGACGTCGCCCACTTGCAGGCGTTATCCACGAGATTGCCGATCATCTCCTCGAGGTCCGGCTGCTCGCCGCGAAAGCGCGCTTCCGCGTCGGCGTGCACATCGATGGCGATGCCGCGGTCGTGGTGGATCTTCTCCATGGTGCGCGCGAGCGCGGTGACCACCGGCGCGACCTCGGTGATCGAGCCCACCACCGTCAGCCGCGCGGCCAGCCGCGCGCGCTTGAGATGGCGCGCCACCTGGTCGCGCATGATGTCGGCCTGCTCCTGCACTTTGGCGGCAAAGGCATCCCCGGGCCGGCTCGCCGCCTCGTTCACCATCACCGACAGCGGCGTCTTCAAAGCATGCGCGAGATTGCCGACGTGGGTGCGCGCGCGCTCTACGATTTCCCTGTTCGCGTCGATCAGCGCATTGGTCTCACGTGCGAGCGGCGCGATCTCTTCCGGGAACTGCCCGGTGAGATGTTCGGCGCTACCGGAGCGGATGGCGGTCAAACTGTCGGTGATGCGCTTGAGCGGCGCCAGGCCGAAGCGTACCTGGAACATGGTGGTCAGCAGCAGCACCGCGGCGAGGATGGAAAAGGTAACGATCAAGGCCTGGTCGAAGGAGTTTACTTCGTCGGTGATCTCGGCGGCGTCGCCGGCAACCGCCACGAGATAATGTCCCTCGTCGCCGAGATCGATATTGCGCTCGACGAGCCGCAGCCGCTGATCCTCCGGCCCGTCGACATAGCCCTGGCGCGTGCCGTCCGGACCGGGTGGAACGCCGCGGTCCTGCAGATGCGGCAGGCCGGCGTCCCACAGCGAACGCGAGGCGCGC
>DATJVE010000052.1:0-16578 GCA_035501975.1 Pseudolabrys sp. | reverse complement strand
CAGCCCTTGGACGCGGCGAAAGGCGAGAACACCGGCACTGTGTTCGGAGCGATGCGACATCGCCGCCTAGTCAAGCACAAAGCGCCTGGTGGCGCGCGGTATCACGTTTACCCGCGCGACACCGCAGCCGGCGGAATGATCACCACGGCCGCCCGACCGAATTGGTCACGTGCTCGCGGTCGGGCGAGGTGAAGCACAGGCCGATACAGAGATAGGGGAGTTCCGGATGCGGATTATGCCCGCGGTGGAATTTGGCGATCGGCTCGGAATAGCAGTCGCCGGCCTTGGCCTTGACCAGCACGCCCTCCTGGAAATGCGCCTCGAACAGGCCTTGCAGCGCCACGAAAAACGCCGCGCCGTTGTGGCAATGCCAGTTGGTGTAGCCGCCGGGAACGATCTCGGCGTTGTAGATCTGCACCTTCACCTGCGGGTCGCGCGGCAGCGAGGCGTACATGGTGTCGAGCAGCAGGTTACGGTGAAAGCCATGGCCGGGCGGCACGATGCCGTCAAGCTTGAGTTTGATGGTCTTGTAGTCGTCGGGCGCGATCGGCATGGGCTTCTCCGCCGTGAACGACGGGAGCCTAATATGCCGTTGCCCCAGCCGGAAGCCTCGCGCCGTCGCCGAGTCGGCGCGAGCTTCGGCGGCGCGATGCGGGCACCGCGCGGACTAGTATTTCGAACCGGTGGTGCTGCTCGGGCGAGCCTCGCAAGTCTCGCTTCCCTTGACGATCTTCTTGCAGGCCGAAAGGCTGGCGTACTGGCAGTTCAACGCTCCGGCGGCGCCCTTGATGCAGAACTTGCCGGTGCCGGTCACACTGGCGGAACTCCTGCCCATCGTGCTGTTCTTGTCCATCGACGCAGCGCTGGCGATGGAGATGCCGGCGACCAAGGCCGCGATTGCGGTGAGTGCGGTCAACGTTTTCATGCTTTCCTCCTTGAGATTGGATGCCGCGCGCAGCGGCATCACCCCAACAAGGCGGAAGACACGATGTTCCGGGAACTCGCGCGTCGCCGGGAAAATTTTCGCAAATGCGGCGGCAGCGTGGCGCGCAGCGGAGTTTCACCGCGCCGTGTCGTCATTGCGCTGCGGCGACCACGATCTCGACCAGATGCGGCGGCTCGAGAGCGACGCCGAGGCAGGCGCGCATCGGCGGGTTGGTGCGATCGACCCATTCATCCCAGGCTTTGTTCAACTCGTCCTTGCGCGCGATATCGGCGATGTAGACGATCGCCGACAGGATGCGGCTTTTATCCGTGCCCGCCATGGCGAGGCTCTCGTCAATGCGCTTGAGCGCGCGCTGCGTCTGCTCGTAGACGCCGGGCGGGGCGGGGTCCGGCGACACCGCGACGGTGAAGATGAGGCCGTCATGCACGACGGCGCGGCTGCGGGTCGCCGTGAGGCCGGGAAAGCGGGTGATCATCGCGGCTCCTGTGCGTTTGCCGGAGCCAGTCTAGGCGAAACCGTGCGCAACGAAAAACCCGGCGCCGGTGACGCCGGGTTTTGCTCGCGATCCAGGCTGCCGGCCGCTTAGTCGTCGACGGCTTCCTTAATAGAATCCTTGAGCCCGCCGACGGTATTCTTCACCTTGCCGGCCACCTGGTCGGTCTTGCCTTCGGTTTCCAGCTTGCTGTCGCCTGTGACTTTGCCGGCGACTTCCTTGACCTTGCCTTTGGCCTGCTGCGCCGAACCTTCGATGCGATCTTTGTTCATTGTTCCTGTCCTTTGCAATGTGGCGATGATCGGCACGGCAACGGTTGAGACGCTGGAAACGTTCCGCATGGCTGCCATTGCCTTCCGCGGCGCAGCAAGGCACGCTTTCAGGATCCGCGTGCCGGATCGAATCGGCGGCGGGGAGACAGACGGGGGAGGGGACGTTGGCGATCCTGACATCCGCCATCGACGCGCGCGGCGCCGAATTCCGCGCCAATGCCGACGCCATGCGCGCACTCACCGCGCAACTGCAGGCGCGGCGCGCCGAGGCTGCGCTCGGCGGCTCGGAAAAGTCGCGCGAGCGGCACCAGGCGCGCGGAAAACTTCTTCCGCGCGAGCGGGTGATGAACCTGATCGATCCCGGTTCGCCGTTCCTCGAATTGTCGCCGCTCGCCGCCTTCGGCATGTATGACGGCGACATCCATGCCGCCGGCATCATCACCGGCATCGGCCGTGTCGAAGGCCGCGAATGCATGATCGTCGCCAACGACGCCACCATCAAGGGCGGCAGCTATCATCCGATGACGGTGAAGAAGCACCTGCGCGCGCAGGAGATCGCGCGCGAGAACCGGCTGCCCTGCATCTATCTGGTCGACAGCGGCGGCGCCAATCTGCCGACGCAGACCGAAGTGTTTCCCGACCGCGAGCATTTCGGCCGCATCTTCTACAACCAGGCGACGCTGTCGAGCTTGCGTATTCCGCAGATCGCGGTGGTGATGGGCTCCTGCACCGCGGGCGGCGCCTATGTGCCGGCGATGTCGGACGAGACCATCATCGTCAAGAACCAGGGCACCATTTTCCTCGGCGGGCCGCCGCTGGTGAAGGCGGCGACCGGCGAGGTGGTCAGCGCGGAGGACCTCGGCGGCGGCGACTTGCACGCGCGCAGGTCGGGCGTGGCCGATCATCTGGCGCAGGACGACCATCACGCGCTGTCGCTGGCGCGCCGCATCGTCGCCAATCTCAACTATCGTAAGACCGTGGATATTCCGCTTATGGCCTCACGCGAGCCGGCGCTCGATATCGCCGAGCTCGACGGCGTGGTGCCGGTCGACTTGAAGAAGCAATACGACGTGCGCGAGGTGATCGCGCGCCTGATTGACGGCTCCGAGTTCGACGAGTTCAAGCAGCTCTACGGCACCACGCTGGTCACCGGCTTCGCGCACATCCACGGCATGCCGGTCGGCATCCTCGGCAATAACGGCATCCTGTTTTCGGAAAGCGCGCTGAAGGCCGCGCATTTTGTCGAGCTGTGCTGCCAGCGCCGCATTCCGCTACTGTTCCTGCAGAACATCGTCGGCTTCATGGTGGGCAAGGACTACGAGGCCGGCGGCATCGCCAAGGATGGCGCCAAGATGGTGACCGCGGTCGCCTGCGCCCAGGTGCCGAAGATCACGCTGATCGTCGGCGGCTCCTACGGCGCCGGCAATTACGGCATGTGCGGCCGCGCCTATGGCCCGCGCTTTTTGTTCATGTGGCCGAATGCGCGCATCTCGGTAATGGGCGGCGAGCAGGCGGCGAGCGTGCTGGCGACGGTCAAGCGCGACAATATCGAGGCCGCGGCCAAGACCTGGTCGCCGGTCGAGGAGGAGGAATTCAAGGCGCCGATCCGCGACCAATACGAAACCGAGGGCAATCCCTATTACGCCACCGCGCGGCTGTGGGACGACGGCATCATCGCGCCGGCTGAAACGCGCCGGGTGCTGGCGCTGGCGTTCAGCGCGGCGCTCAATGCGCCGGTGCCGGAGACGAAGTTCGGAGTGTTTAGGATGTGAGGGCAGAGCACGACGAGCGTGAAGACGTCGACGATGAGCGTGGGCGGCCAGACTATGGTCGTCAGCGCGACAACCGAGTCGAAATGGATTTCGGCGAGCTGCAAAAAAAGATGGATGCAGCCTTTGACCACCCCATCCTTGGAGGCGATCGCTTCACGATGCTCCTCAGGATGAGGGCGGAGCTACGCCGCGCTAAAGCCCCGCCAACTCTTCCACGTCGCCACCGCTAGCCCCGCCGCCGTCGCCGCCCAGGCCGCCAGCGCCACCCACACCATCGTCAGCGAAATCGAGCGCAGCGGCGGGAAGTCGGTCGCCAGCGACAGGCGCAGGCTCGCCAGCGCATACATGCCGAGCGGGAACACCAGGCTCCACAGCATCGGCGTGTAGATGATCGGCACGCGCAAGACGCCGTGCTTCCACACGCCGAACAAGACCAGCAGCGGAATCCACCACGTCCCCCAAGCCCACATGATGAGCGTGACGCCGTCGATGAACGGCCGCATCGACTGCAGGAAGGCGAGGCCGCTGTCGGTCAGGATCAGCGTCGAGCCGGCATTGGTGCTGATCGCCGCGGCGCCCATCACCACCCACAACAGCGGCGTGATGTCATCCGGGTCAAATTCAAGGAAGAAGATGCGGTGGGCGAACAGCACGATGAAGACGCCATAGAGGGCGAGGCCGACGCCCCAAAGCATGTGGATGAGCACGAAGATCGCGGTGCCGAATTGGCCGAGCGGCGGCGCGATCTGCGTGCCGAGAATGACCAGCGATTCGGTGCCGACGATGGCGATCAGCCAGCCGCCATGCACGACATTGGCGCCGTGCGCGGTGTTGAGGAAGGTGAGCACGCCGAAACTGAGATAGATCAGGCCGAACCAGAGCACGAGCGCGAACAGCCACATCGCCAGCGCGAACGATGCCAAACCGCGCAGGTTCAGGCCGATGCCGAACACGTCGGTGGCCGCCACGATCGTGAAGAAGGAAAACACCAGGCGCGGATCGATGAGGTCGGCCCACAGCGCCCGCCCGAAGCGCACGGCGCGGATCAGCGTCGCCGCCAAGAGGTACGGATAGGCGACAGCATTGACGGCAAAGAGGGCGTCGGACAGCGCGCGGTGGCCTTCGAAGAACAAGGCGTTGGAAATGATGCCGGTCGCCATGACCAGCGCGAAGGCGCCGGGGTAAAGCGTGGCGATCTGCCGCAGGAGCCAGGATGGGCCCGCGGGTCTGGCCGATAATTCATCGCGATGCGGTTTGAGGGGGCCTTTTCGTTTGCGTACCATGCAAGCCACCACGAGGCAGGTGTTTGAAATTTCCGTAGCCTAGCATTCCGGCAATCGCCTTGACCGAATCTAAACGAGAATCAAACCCATGAGTGAGCAAGGCGACCTTTCCGCGCTCGCCATCGGCGCCGACTCCGGCCTCTCGGCTTCGCTCGCGCGCGCGTTCGCAGAAGCCGGCAGCGGCGTGGCTCGGGCCTTTTCCGCCTTCCTCAATGCGCCGCTGCCGGAGACGAGGTTCGAGGTGTGTAGGATGTTCCAGAACCCGCGCGGCGCACCGTCGCAGCGCGCGTCGACAATATCTCACGAGCGCGATAGCCTGTGCGCGCGGGAGTAGGTGGCGATGGGGGCCTCCGCGATGCAGCGGATTCGCAGATACGGATTGGCCAGCGCATGCCTGGCCGCACCGATCTTCGCCTTCCTCGCCGTTTTCGGTCCGATCAGCGTGCTGATGCAGCCGGCTCGCATCGATTGCATTTCGCTCGGCTATCAATTCCGCGACCACGATGCGCCCAAAACCAAGACTGACTCCGCGCCCGGTGAAAAATCGGACGGGACCAAGGCCGCGACGCCGGCGCTGCCCAAAGCCGAGCCAGCCAAGGGCGCGGGCGATACAGCGTGGCCGATTGGATCGCCGGCCGCTTGCGAAAATAAGCCGGACGCTTCGCCGCCTGCGAAGCCACAGCACCTGTCGACGGATCCAAGCGTGAAGTTGGATCTGGTCGCACGCCATTTTTCCGGCATCATTGGCTTCGGCATCGGGACCGCGATGCTTTGGATTGCGTCGGTGGCTCTGTTCGCGTTTGCCGCCGGCGTGATTCTCACTCTCAAGGATGACGGGAGGCGCAACGTCGCCGGCACAGTCTTTGGCCCGGCCGTCTCGCCCGGCTGCTTCTTCATGGGCACGGTTGTGGTGACCGGCATCTTTGCGGCGGCGGGTGCAATCATATTCAGGCAAACGCCGCAACTCCAGCTTCTCGTCTTCAAGAACGTGTTCGATATTGCAGACGCCCATCCCTGGGTTGAGCAAATGAAGATCAGTGCTCACGTTCTCGATTTTGTGACACTCAATATTTTCTTCGGCATCTGGGCGGTGGGGATGTGGCAGTGGGCACTCTTCTGTGCGGCGGTCCGGCCGTTGGTGCCGGATAATCCGACCAAAGAACTGTTGCCGGCACTCTCGGATTATCTGATCGACCGCATGTCCGTCATCAGGACGGGAGTCATTGTCGCGTCGATCCTGCTCGTCATCAACGTGGTGACGACCAAAGCGCTGGTCGATTGGCCCTTGTCGCTACTGACCGACGATGCCCGGCAGGCGCTGGCGCCGGCGGGCAACATCATCGTGCAGCAATGGGGCGTGCTCGGCACGCTCGCGCTGATTGCCGCGGTTGCGCCGGCCATCATCGCCTGGCATCTGGATCGCCAAGATTATCGGGCTCGCAGGCTCGAAGCGGCAAACGGCAACACGCCGCCGCCCGCCGCGACGGGAGCCGGTGCCACGAAATCTGGCGCGGCCGAAGCCGACGCGGGTAAGCCGCCGGCCAAACCGGGGCAAGGCAAGTCCGACGATGCTCAGCCGGCCGATGACGGGCTCGAGGTGAAGCTCGTTTCGATGATCACCAGCGTCGTCGCGCTGTTGGCGCCGATGATCGCTTCGCCGCTGCTCAGCGGCCTGCAATCGCTGTTTTCGCTGCTAAGCAAATGACGGCATGCCGGCTGATGGTATCGCCGCATTCCGCGGGTAAAGAGCGCGACCAAAGGACCCATTGAATGCCAGACATCGCCTACCAGTCCGCCCTCATCGTCGGCGCCGGCTCCGGCCTCTCGGCCTCGCTCGCGCGCGCCATCATGCAAGCCGGCATGAACGTCTCGCTGGCTGCGCGCTCGGCCGCCAAGCTCGACGAATTCGTCCAGGCGACCGGCGCCAAGGCCTTCAACTGCGACGCTGCCAAGCGCGACGAGGTCCAGAAATTGTTCGCCGATCTCGACGCCTTAAAGCTCACGCCCGATGTCGTCGTCTACAATGCCAGCTACCGCACGCGCGGGCCGCTCGCCGAGCTCGATCCGGTCGACGTCGCCAAGGCGATCGAGATCACGGCTTACGGCGGCTTCCTGGTGGGACAGGCTGCGGCCAAGCGCATGCTGCCGAAGAAACACGGCGCGATATTATTTACCGGCGCCTCGGCGAGCGTGAAGGGCTACGCGCAATCGGCGCCTTTCGCGATGGGAAAATTCGCGTTGCGCGGGCTGGCGCAGAGCATGGCGCGCGAGTTGTCGCCGCAGGGAATTCACGTCGCGCATGTCGTCATCGACGGCGGCATCAAAAGCGCGCGCCGGCCGGCCGATCCGCATAAGCCCGACGCGCTGCTCGATCCCGACGCCATCGCCGCAAGCTACCTGCATTTGCTGCAGCAGCCGCGCAGTGCCTGGACGCAGGAACTCGAACTGCGCCCCTGGGTGGAGAAATTCTGAACGCCGCGCGGTTCTGCTATGCAAGAACCGTTCCCGCATTGCCAAAGGCCGCGCTGTCGCGCTACGAGACGGGCCCTGAAACGATCACGTCCATCAGCCCGGGTCCAGCATGAGCACAGCGTTACCTCAATCCACGGACATCATCGTCGTCGGCGGCGGCAACGCGGCATTCTGCGCGGCGCTGGCGGCGGCTGAGCAGGGCGTCTCGGTGCTGCTGCTGGAGCGCGCGCCCGAGGAGGAAGCCGGCGGCAACAGCCGCTTCACCGCCGGCGCCTTCCGCTGCGTCTATGGCGGCGTCGAGGATCTGCGCGCGCTGATGCCGGATTTGACCGACGAGGAGGTCGCCAAGTCCGACTTCGGCACCTACACCGAAGAGAAATTCTTCGACGACATGGGCCGCGTCACCGAATACCGCACCGACCCGGACCTGTGCGAGGTGCTGATCAAGAACAGCAAGGCCACCATGCTGTGGATGCGCGACAAGGGCGTGCGCTTCATGCCGATCTGGGGCCGGCAGGCCTACAAGATCGGCGGCATGTTCAAGTTCTGGGGCGGGCTCACCGTGGAAGCCGTCGGCGGCGGCCCGGGCCTGGTCGAGGCGCTCACCAAGATCGCGCGCAAGAACAAGGTCACCATTGCCTATGGCGCGCGCGCCGTCGCGCTGATCGCCGACGACGAGGGCGTCAAGGGCGTGCGCGTCAAGCATAACGGTCACACCACGGAAGTTAGAGCCAAAGGCGTGGTGCTGGCGGCCGGCGGCTTTCAGGCCAACACGGAAATGCGCACGCGCTATCTCGGTCCCGGCTGGGAACTGGCCAAGATCCGCGGTACCCGTTTCAACACCGGCGACGCCATCAACATGGCGCTCGAAATCGGCGCCATGCCGACCGGCAACTGGTCGGGCGGCCATGCGGTCGCCTGGGACCGCAACGCGCCGGAGTTCGGCGATCTCACCGTGGGCGACAATTTCCAGAAGCACTCCTATCCGTGGGGCATCATGATCAATGCCAACGGCGAGCGCTTCCTCGACGAGGGCTCCGACTTCCGCAACTACACCTACGCCAAGAACGGCCGCATCATCCTGATGCAGCCCAAGCAGTTCTGCTACCAGGTGTTCGACAACAAGATCATCCCGATGCTGCGCGACGAGTACCGTATCAAGCGGGTGACCAAGATCCGCGCCAACACGCTGGAAGAGCTATGCGCCAAGATGGAGGACGTGAACGCCGAGAAGGCGCTCGCCACCATCAAGGAGTACAACAAGGCGGTAATGGCCGAGGTGCCGTTCGATCCCAATGTCAAGGACGGGCGCGGCACGCGCGGCCTCGCCATCCCCAAGTCGAACTGGGCCAACACCGTCGACGAGCCGCCGTTCGAGGCCTACGCGGTGACCTGCGGGCTGACCTTCACCTTCGGCGGGCTGAAGATCGACACCAGCGCGCGGGTGATGGACACCGAGGGCGCGGCCATCCCTGGGCTCTATGCGACCGGCGAACTGGTCGGCGGCATCTTCTACTTCAACTATCCCGGCGGCACCGGCCTGATGAACGGCTCGGTGTTCGGCAAGATCGCCGGCACCAATGCCGGCCAGCGCGCCAAGCAGGCGCCGTAAAGATCAGCGGCCGAGCATCCCGACCACGGTGTCCCAGTTCACGAACGGCTGCGGCGGGCCAAAGTGCGCCCGGCCGGTGTCGTGCAGATAGGCCGAGCCCAGCATCAGCGCGGCGCCGACGAATACGCCGAGAACGAATTTCATGGTGGTCTCCCCGAAAAAGCCCGGCCCTGCCGGACCTCGCATATACGCAGCACAGCCCTATATTGGTTGCAACGGCTGAGGCGGCGGCAATACCAGCCTCTCGGGTCATTCAAACGACGAGGGCGAGCCCGCCGGTGACACGGGCTTTTGCCGCCGCCCCGCCGTAACGTCCTTGTGATCGGCCCATTCAGAGACGGTTTACCTGGGGTCCCTAGGGTCCTGGGCGTGGGGAGTGCGTTGCGTCATGATCGCCTATGTCAACGGCTATGTCTGCACGACGCCATGCGAAGCGGCCGCGGCGAGAAAGGGCAGGGACCCGTTCGCGCCGCCGGGAACGCCGCCGGGGCAGACCGGCAAAAACGACAAGACCCAGGGTATCGACGGACAACCGGCGACCGTGTTCGGCGGCGTGCTGGCGAACTTGAACGCGACGACCGCGGTCACGCCGACCGGCGCCGCGTCGCCGTCCACTCAGCCGTTGCTGAACGTCTTGGTCTGAGCCTGGTGGCCTGCGCGCTCGGTGCCGCGGGCTTCACGAACGCCGCAGTCGCCCCTTAGTCGCTACGGATGATGGCCTAGGGTGAGTCCGCGGCTTGCCTTCATTCGCCGCGGCCAAGGCACTCAACTGGCCTGCAAGCCGCTCCTGCTGCTCTTCCGTTTCGGCAAGGTGGAGAAAGCTGCGCTGCAACTGCATAAACCGCTCGCGGCTCTCTTCATCGTGAGTCTGCTTCGCCAATGCAGCGCATTTCTCAGCTTGAATTCTGAAGCGCTTGACACTCATAGCGGCACCTCCGACGCCGGTGGTAGGTGCATCGCAGCATTTTTTATATCGCATTGCAACAAAAATTTCACGCCGCTGACACAATTCTCGCCTTGACGCGCGAAAGCGTGTCGAACTCGTAGGCCGGGAAAAGCTGCACCCGAATGAATTGGTGTGAGCTAGCGCGACCGCACATTCAGCGGCGCAACGGCGATGCGGCGGTACAGGAGAATACGCCGCCGGATCGGCCACCAGTCGTACAGATAAATCTCGATCGGCCGCCAGTTGGCGACCCAGCCGACGATGATCAGGCTTTCTTCCAGCACCCGCGCCACCACCGCGTTGCCGATCATGCCGGCAACGATCTGACTGCCCACTAGGCAGGCGATGAGGACGACCAGGCCGATCGCCAGCGAGCGCCAGCCGACGCGAAACAACTCGCGCAGTTCGAGCCGGGCGATGTCGGCGCGATGTTGGAAATAATTGGCGAAGGCCTCGCCGATCTTCGCAGCCTCCGGTTTCGCCGCTTCCTCCGGCGGCAGTTCCACCGTG
Source organism: Pseudolabrys sp. (assembly GCA_035501975.1). Taxonomy (GTDB): domain Bacteria; phylum Pseudomonadota; class Alphaproteobacteria; order Rhizobiales; family Xanthobacteraceae; genus Pseudolabrys. The sequence goes on along the minus strand of DATJVE010000052.1, from coordinate 6,272 downwards.
ATGGCGAATGGTGCGCCGACCGGCAGTTCGCGCGCCCAACTGATCACGAATTCCTCGGTATCGGCGTCGAGATCCTTTTCGCGGAATGGCGAGGGATCGAGCGAATTGAAAAGCTGGCTGATCGTCCGCACGCGGATTGCGATTTCGTGCTGGTACTCCGGTATCGGCATCACAATGTGACGATCACATTGCCGATCGAGCCGTGCTCGACCGCCTCATGCGCCGCGGCGATGTCGGCGAGCGGATAGCGCGGCCCCACCCGATTCATCAGCTTGCCCTGTTCTAAGGCGCGGCTGATGGCGCCAACCGCGCGCTCGCGCTCGAGGTTATCGAGCTCATAGACCAGGAAAAACTGCACACGGATTGAGTTGGTCAGGCAGAAATAGGCGGGCAGGCTCGCGGTCGCAGCACCTGTGCCATAGACGATGACGCTGCCCTTTGGCTGCAGCACAAACGGGATCAGCTTGGCATTGGCGGCAAGGTCCATCTCGATCACCGCATCGACGCCGCGCTTGCCGCTGATCTCCATTACCCGCGCGCCGGCGTCCTCGCGCTTGTAGTCGATGGTGTGATCGGCGCCGGCCTCGCGCGCGGCGGCGGCTTTTTCCGGCGAGGAGACGGTGGTGAGGACCGTTGCGCCCAAAGCCTTGGCGAACTGAATGGCGTATTGGCCGACCGCGCCGGCGCCGCCGGCGACCAGCACGATCGAATCTTTGCGAGTACCGGCCAGCGCCACGGCGTGAACTGCGGTCATCGCCGGAATGCCGAGACAGGCGCCGGCCTCGAAGCCGATCGCGTCCGGCAGCTTAACCGCCTGCGCCGCGGGCAGCGCGATATATTCGGCGGCGGTGCCGAAGGCCCGCTTCCATTGCCCGTTCCAGATCCACACTCGCTCGCCCAGCCGTGTCTTGGCGATACCGTCGCCGACCTGATCGATGACGCCGGCGCCGTCGCTCTGCGGGATCAGCCGCGGCCAGGCGATCTTGCGCGTGGTGCCCTGGCGCGATTTGACGTCGGAAGGATTGACGCCGGAGGTCGCGAGCTTGACGCGCACTTCGCCGGGCCCGGCCCGCGGCGTCTCGACTTCGCCGACGCGCAAGACGTCGCGCGCCGCCCCGTTCTGCTCGTAATAGGCGGCCCGCATGCGCCGTCTCCTTGTCATTTCGCGCCAAATTCACCCGCCGCCGCCAAAATTGGAGCCGGAGGCCGGGTTCAAACATCAGCCGAGCATACATATATCGGAACATGCGAGCCAAGACGGAGGAATGCCATGCAATACCGTGTCTATAGTGGCCCGAAAGGCTCCGGCGAGATCTCGCCGATGAGCAAGGAGCGGATGCTCTACAAAGAATTCGTGTCGCTCGACGACGCGCTGTCCTGGGCGCGTCACGTCGGGCGGACTGAGCGCGTTCCGTTGTTGATCGAGGGCGACGACGGCACCCGCCTCGATCGCCGCGCGATCGCGGATGCGCTTGGCGTCGGACAGCGCGAACAGGTCGGCCGCTAGCCGCTGGCTAGAGATTAGCCGCGAGCCGGGTCCATTCGGCGCGTGCGCGCTCGGTCAGATGGTTCCATTTAACGCCGACCATGTCCCAATTGACCAATGGTCGTTGCGTGCTTGCTTGCGCGTTGGCCAACGCATCGTGGGAATCGTAGAGATAAGCGCCGCCGATGGTCAAAACCGCGCCGAGAATGATGCCGAGCAGAAGTCGCATGACGCACCTCCGGTGTCCTCCGCTCGTGAACGCATCCACGCCAAGGCCGGTTCCTTAAAAGTCTGGGTGTCCAGGTGCGCCTACCGAGGCAGACAAGGGGCCTGAGCCCTCGGCTGATTAACCACCCCGCAACATTGTTATAAGCTATTGGAAATGCTTGCTTTCTGACTGCAAAATCTTCGCACTCTGATGAAATTAGCTGCTATATTATGTTTATGAGCAGCCATTCGACCAAGACCGCCGGCCGGTCGTCCAAAGCCGCCCGGCGACCCGCCAAAAAAAGCGCCAAGAGTGCGCGCGCCGTCAGCAAAAAGCCGGCGAAATCCGCCCGCGGTGCAGCCCGCACGACGACGCGGACGGCATCCGCCATCCGCGCGCCCAGCATTGCACCCAAATCGGCGATCAAGTCGTCGCTAAAAGCGGCCGACGCCATGATCCGCACACTGAGTCCGTCGGTGCAGCCGGCGGCCGGGCAGGAGATCAAGGTGATTGCCCACAAGTACCAGGTCGGCGAAACGGTCTATTACACCTCGCCGACGTTCGGCCGCGCCGCCGCCAGCGGCAGCTACATCGTGGTCAAGCTGCTGCCGTCGGAAGGCGACGATTACCAATACCGGATCAAGAGTTCCGGCGAGGCCTTCGAGCGCGTCGCCAAGGAAAGCCAGCTCGACCGCGTCTAGCGCGGTCGTCCGCGACTTCCTTTCCGTTTCGCCGTAACATCAGCCCGAAGAAGCCTGAAGGGGGAAACCTCATGCGCACTGTCTTGCGGCTGATCGCATTCGTTTTGCCGATCTTCGTGGCCTTGCCGGCGTCGGCGGACACCTATCCGAGCCGTTCCGTGCGGCTGATCGTTCCGTTCGGCGCGGGCGGACCGGCCGATGTCTACGCCCGCATCCTCGCCAAGTATCTGTCCGAGGAGACCAAGCAGTCCTTCGTGGTCGAGGACCGCCCCGGCGCTGGCTCGCTGATTGGCACCGACGCCGTCGCAAAGTCCGCTCCTGATGGTTACACGCTGCTGGTGATGTCGAACACCCACACGACCAACGAGTCGCTGATCCCGAATAAGCCCTATCAGCTGATGCGCGACTTCGTGCCGGTGGCGTCGATCAACTATTCCGACTTGCTGATGGTGGTGAACCCGTCGGTGCCGGCGAAGACGGTCGCCGAATTCATCGCGCTGGCGAAGAAAGACCCCGGCAAGCTCAATTACGCCTCGTCCGGACCGGGCACGCCCTATCACATGGCTGGCGAATTGTTCAAAGCCATGAGCGGTACCGACATCGTGCATGTGCCGCACAAGGCGTCGGGCGATATGCGCAACAGCGTGCTGTCGGGCAACGTGCAGATGATGTTCGACGCCATCACCGTGATGTCGCAATTGGCCAAGGCCGGCAAAGTGCGCGCGCTCGCCACCACAGGGGTGCAGCGCAATCCGCTCACTCCGGATTTGCCGACCGTCGGCGAGACGGTTCCCGGCTACGAGGCGACGATCTGGATCGGCTTGATGGCGCCGAAGGACACCCCCAAGGACGTCATCACCTTCCTCAACACGTCGATCAACAAGGTGATCAACCTGCCCGACGTGAAGGAGGCCTGGCTCAAACAGGGCGCCATTCCGCTGGTGAAGACGCCCGAGGAGTTCGATGCCTTCCTGCGCAAGGACATCGAGAAGTGGGCGCACGTGGTGAAGGTGTCGGGGGCGAAGATCCAATAGCGCGGGAGGCCTATGCCGAGCATTGATGCCGCCTCATTGAACGGCGTGTTGTCGACCCCGCTCGCACTGGGCGCGCTGGCGGCGCTGTTGCTCGTGTTTGCGATTCTCGCGGTGATACGGGCGGGCGTCGCGCGGCGCCTACTGGTGCCGGTCGTGGTGCTGACGATCGTCGCCGTCGGTACTTCGGCCATCCTCGACCGCATGGCGCAGGGCGAACGCGCGGCCGAGCGGCGCGCGCTGGCGCAGCGCTATGCCGAGCTCTCCGCCCAGGCTCTCGCGCCGGGCTCGACGCTTGCCTGCCTCGACGGCGCCGCCGGCGAGGTGGTGGAGAATGCCTGCGAAAAGATGGTCTTCGTCGATCCGAAATCGACCGCCAGCGCGGTGTCCTATATGGCGGCGCGGCTGACGCTGCTCGCCGACGGGCTCGCCTTCGCCCGCGGCGGCGATCCAGATTTCGCCTTAACGCTCGCCGGCCTGCGCCGCTCGATCGAGCTCGATCGCTTCGGCGTCGCCGCGCATGTGCTTGCCGCGCGCGACGGCTGCACCGCCGAGCGCTGCGCTGCCTTCGCGCTGCTCAACGACGCGAGCGCGATCAAGGCCAATCTCAAGGCGCAGGTGTTCGACCAATACGTCTCCCGCTATGCGGCGGAGTGGGGCAAGACCGCTCCCGTCGCCGTGAAGGCGGCGCCTGAAGTCCCGGTTGCGGCGGCCGAGCCGCAAGCGCCGGCCAAGGCGCCGGTGCCGGATCGCTACGACTTCCCCTCGGCCGCCTCGATTCCGCCGGTGAGCATCATGAATCCCGAGCCGCCGCTGCCGAAGGAGGCGAGGGACGCGCAGGCTGCCTTGCCTGGCGCCGGCGACGGCAAAGTACCTGTGCCGCCGAAGCGGCCGCCCGCCCAAACCGAAGCGCCGCCGGGGCCGGCAGCGCCGCTGCCGTTACGCTAGGATGTGGCCGAGGCCGGGCCCATCCATGTTCAAATCAGTCCTGATCGCCAATCGCGGCGAAATCGCCTGCCGCATCGCCCGCACCGCCAAGCGGCTCGGCCTGCGCACCGTCGCCGTCTATTCCGACGCTGATGCGAAGGCGCTGCACGTGCGGATTTGCGACGAGGCGCAGCGCATCGGCGTGCCGCCGGCGTCCGAGAGCTATCTGCGGATCGACGCGCTGATGGCCGCGGCCAAAACGGCGCGCGCAGACTGCATCCATCCCGGCTATGGCTTCCTGTCGGAAAACGCCGACTTCGCGCAGGCCTGCCTCGATGGCGGCATCGCCTTTGTCGGCCCGCCGCCCGCGGCGATGCGCGCCATGGGTCTCAAAAGCAGCGCCAAGACGCTGATGGAGAAGGCCGGCGTGCCGGTGGTGCCCGGCTATCACGGCGACATGCAGGAGGCGAAATTCCTCGCCCGCAAGGCCTACGAAATCGGCTATCCGGTGCTGATCAAGGCGGTGGCCGGCGGCGGCGGAAAGGGCATGCGCCGCGTCGACCGCCACGCCGATTTCGAGACGGCGCTTGCCGCCGCGCAGCGCGAGGCCAAATCCGCCTTCGGCGACGAGCGCGTGCTGATCGAAAAATACGTCAGTGCCCCCCGCCACATCGAGATGCAGGTGTTCGCCGACCGCCACGGCAACGCCATCCATCTCAACGAGCGCGACTGCTCGCTGCAGCGCCGGCATCAGAAGGTGATCGAGGAGGCGCCAGCGCCGGGTCTGAGCGCGACGCTGCGCACGGCGATGGGCGAAGCGGCGGTCGCCGCCGCCAAGGCTGCCGGCTACGAAGGCGCGGGCACGGTGGAATTCATCGCCGAGGGGCGGGGCGGGCTCAAAGCCGGCGGCTTCTGGTTCATGGAGATGAACACGCGGCTGCAAGTCGAGCATCCGGTGACCGAAGCGATCACCGGCCTCGATCTGGTCGAATGGCAGTTCCGCATTGCCGCCGGCGAAAAACTGCCGCTGACGCAAGCGCAAGTGCCGCTGAATGGCCACGCCGTCGAGGCGCGGCTTTACGCCGAGGATCCCGAGCGCGGCTTTTTGCCGTCCACCGGCAAGCTGATCGCGCTGCAATTTCCGCAAGGCGAGGGCCTGCGCGTCGATGCCGGCGTCGAAGCAGGCTCCGAGGTGACCCCGTTCTATGATCCGATGATCGCCAAATTGATCGCGCATGGCGCCAGCCGCAACGAAGCGCTCGATCGACTTGGCGACGCGCTCGACAAGACCGTCGTGGTCGGCCCGCGCAGCAATGCCGGATTTCTCGCCGCGCTGTGCCGCGCCGAAGGATTTCGAAAGGGCGATTTCGATACCGGCTTCATCGACCGCCATCTCGCGGAGCTTGGCGCCACACCGCAGGGCCTCGACCGTGCCGCCGCCGCGCTCGGCGCGCAAACGCTCATCGAGCGCGAACGCACGCGCATCACCGCGGCGCGCGAGCCGGACGCGCCGGCCTCGCCGTGGGACAGCGGCGATGCGTTCCAATTGGCCGGTACGCGCATTCTCAAGCTGCCGGTCCTGGCGGAAGGCGAGAGCGTGGTGGCGCAGATCGCCTATAGTTCACGCGGGCCGCAGGTCACCGTCGGCGGCGTCGTGCCGGCGGCCGACGCGACGGCAGTCGCCTCGGGCGATGCCGTCTACGTGCTGTGCCGCGGCCGCCAGACGAAGGTCAGCTTGCGCGATCTCGCGCTCGATGAAGCCGGTGATGAAGGGACGGGCGGGCTAGTGCGCGCACCCATGCACGGCAAGGTGTTGGCGCTGCTGGTCGCTCAGGGCGACCGGGTCGCCCGTGGCCAGCGCCTCGCCATCATCGAAGCGATGAAGATGGAGCACACGCTGCATGCGCCAATTGCCGGAA